>DAOUES010000127.1:0-30206 GCA_034430335.1 Anaerolineae bacterium
TGGTCAGCAAGCTCAAGGAGTTGATCCCCCGCCAGTTGTTCGTCGTTCCCATCCAGGCGGCGGTCGGGAAGAAAGTCATCAGCCGCGCCAATGTCAAAGCGCTGCGTAAGGACGTTCTGGCGAAGTGCTACGGCGGCGACGTGACCCGCAAGCGCAAGCTGCTCGAAAAGCAGAAGAAGGGCAAGAAGCGCATGAAGATGATCGGGCAGGTAGAGGTGCCGCAGGAGGCATTTATGGCCCTGCTCACGCTCGATCAGGAGTGAGGCTCTCGGTGGAGTTTGAATCGACAACAAAAACACCGTCGGGGGTGGCTGGCAGCTACCCCTTTATGTTTTACCTTTCGATAGCCAGCGCGGTGATGTTCTTTATTGCCCTGCTTGTTCTTTCGCCTGTTTTACCGCTTTATACACTTCATGTTGGCAGTGACGAGGCGGGGTGGGGGGTGGCCGTCACCGTTCAGGCCTGGGTTGCTGTGGCGTTTCGATTGTTAGGCGGCCCCATCGCCGACCGCATTGGCCGTAGGCGCGTCATGTTGATCGGCGCGCTGTCGATTCTGCTGGGAACGATCTGCTTCCTGCTCTTTCGGACGTACATCTGGCTCCTGGTTGGGCGTTTTCTCCAGGGAGTCGCCATCGGCTTGTTTACGACGGCTTACAAGGCATTGATCATCGATCTCGGTCCGGTTGATCGGCGTGGTGAGGCGATTGGGTTTGGCAACATGGCCTATGGTACCGCCGCCCTGGTTTCGCCAATGGTTGGTGAATGGCTGTTGGATCAGCACGGCTATGGTGCAGCGTTTCTCGTCGCGCTTGTCTTCGCCTTTGCTTCGATGGTGGTTGTCGGTTTCCTTCCGAAAACGACCCATTCGGCAACCCGGCGTTCGATAGCGGGCGGCGCGAGGGAGGTTCTTTTCCTCCGGACGACCCAGGTAGGCATCTGGGGAGTGATGTCCGTTGCTGCGGTTTTCGCCGCGATCTATACTTTCTTGCCGCTTCTCGCCGACGTAAGGTCGATTACCGGCGTCGGCATGGCGATCAGCATTTACGCGGTGTTTGAGTTGCTTGGTCAGCGCATCGGTGGCCCGCTGGGTGCCCGGATCGGGCGGCGGCTGGTGATCGTCGTATCGCTGCTGATGTCCGTCGTGGGGGTGCTGCTCTTTGTAACCGTCGATACGATGCTCGTGATGTTTGTCGGTTCTGCGCTGGTGGGATGCTTTGGCGCGTTTCACCGCGTCAATCTCGATACCATCGTCATGGAAGGCGCTCCCGACGATCTCCGTGCGACCGCAGTTGGCTTCGAATATGCCGGTCTGGATACCTTTGTGGGAATCTTTAACCTGTCCTTGGGGTTCGTCGCGGTGAGCAGCCCTTACAGCATGGTCTATCTACTGATTGCCGCCATCCCCGCCATTACGATCCCGGTCATGCTCGCCCTTGTCCCCCGCCGAAAAACACACGATATGCAAACGGAGCAATCCGGGTCGTGACTTTTGTCGGGCGAGCCTGATCGCCCCCTGTGGGGGAGATGTCTCCGCAGGAGACAGAGGGGGTGCTTCTTCACGTGCAAAATCGGGCGATTTTTGATCGCCCCCAAACTGCCCCTATTGGGGGAAGTGGCCGACCGCAGGTCGGACGAAGGGGGCCGGGGAGATGGGCCGCAGGCCCAGAGGGGGTGCTCCGTCACGCGCAAAATTAAGCGCTTCTAGATCATCCCCAAGTCTGTGGATGGATGTTTTGGCGTAGCCAAAACTCCTATTTTTCAGCCGAAGGCTGATAATCCGCCAGCAGCCGCCACAGCATCGACAGCGCGTAATTCGTGACGCGGTCAGCAGTGTCGTTTCTCATCACCACCCAGTCGTAACTTCTCGACTGTTTGCCCCCTTCGCCGATGATCGATATCGCCACACCCGCTTCCTGACCCGTCGCCGGGTCGAAGCTGCTGTTCTGAATGGCCGCCATGCTTACCAGTTCCGGCTTACCGTCTTTGGCCTTGTTCGCCAGTTCGAGAGTCATGTCTTCCAGCGGCTGCCCGTGATCGATTTCCAGGTCTGCGATAGTTTCGAACAGGGTGGCGGATTCCAGCACGCCGCGTTCTTCGGCGGCGGCGTGTATGCCGTCGCCGATGCATCCCCCGGTGCCCACTTCGATCACCACCAGCCGGAGATTCTGCTGATCGAGCAGGTTGATCGCCGTATCCACCAGCGTTTGATCGTCCGTCCCGTAGATGAAAGTTCCCAGCCGCCGCCGGATTTCTTCTTTCACCGGTTCGATCAGTGCATTGGCTGCATTGTCGCTTTCTGCTTTGGCTGCAATCCTGATGTCGGTATGTCCGGGGTGGGCGGCCAGTCCAACCGTCGGATTCGATGTGATCATCAGGTCGCCGATCCGCTCGTCGATCTGGCTCTCCCCGATCCCCACCGTTCTCAGAACGTGAATCTTGATCACCGCCGGGCTGCCCAGCGCGGTTTGGAGATAGGGGATCAGTTCGTGTTCCATCAGGTAGATCATCTCTTTGGGAACGCCGGGCAGGGTCATCACCACCCCTCGCGCAGTCTCCAGGATGAAGATCGGCGCGGTGCCGACCGGGTTGCTGATCGGCATTGCGCCGCGCGGCGCAAACGCCTGCCGCCGGTTGTTCTCGCTCATTCGGTTTCTGAACCGCTTGAACCGCTCCCCGATTTCCTCGTACAGCCGTTCATGGAACTCGAGCGGGCAGCCGGTCGCGGCGGCGATCCCCTCCCGCGTCACGTCGTCGACGGTTGGCCCCAGCCCTCCGGTCGTGATCACCACGTCTACCCGATTTAGTGCCGCGTCGATTACCTCCGCGATCCGCGCCTCGTTGTCGCCGACGGTCGTACAGTAGATCAGGTCGAGGCCGATGGCCCTCAACTGCTGTGCGATATAAACCTTGTTCGTATCGGCGATCTCGCCGAGCAGAAGCTCGGTGCCAATCGACACGATTTCAGCGCGCATATCCGGTTCCTTTACGTTGGGCTTTCTTCGGATTGGGTTTGGCCTGTCGGGAGATCGCCGTCGGCCATGCTCTTTTCACCTGTGGAGCGTTCTAGTAATTGGAGGGTGACATACCCCAGCAGCCCGGTGATCGCGGCGGCGAGCAGCCGCAGCCAGTTGAGCAGGAATGCCATCGACGCCGCTTCGCCAACTGCCATTCCGCCGTAGACCACCAATCCCACCGTCCAACCGCTTTCCGGCAGACCGATCTCTCCGAACGAGATCGGCAGGCTGAACGTCAGCACCGCGATGCTGATGATCACCAGCGCCTCGCTGATCGGGTAGTTGATGCCGAGCGTTTCCATCAGCCACAGGTGGAATCCCACCGATATCGTGTAAGTAAATATCGTGTGGAACATCGTCAGCGCGAAAACGCGCGGGTTGCGGTATCGGTCGAACTGGTCGGCGAGGGTGTCGAATGTGTTGCTGATCCGGCTGGCGAGCGATTTCTCGTCATGGTCGCGCAGCGCAAACCGAACCCACATCCGTTTTACCAGCCGCATTCCCGGCCCGGCAAAGTACAGTCCGACGACGCTGACTGTCAGCCCGACCACCGATATTGCGATCACCTGCTGCCGGTTTTCCAACTGATCGCCGGCAGCGATCAGACCCACCAGCCCGCCGAAAACCACCAGGATCAGCTCGAAAATCCGGGCACCCAGCAGGCTGCTGACGCCCTCGCTGATGGGCTGCTTGAGATAGCGCTTGAGCATCGTCACGTACGATACTTCACCCGTTCGCATCGGCAGGATGCGTACCAGCAGGTTGTGATACAGCGTGATCGGGTAGAGCCGCGAAATCGGTATGTCCCGCCGGTCGAGCAGCGCCCGGTACCGGAACGCCCGGAACAGGTTCTGGCCGAGGTACAGCAGCAGCGCGATGCCCAGTTTCCAGATTTCGATGCTCTTGATGCGTTCGACCAGCATCGGCAGGTCGGCCTGGCTGATCAGGTAAACGACCAGTATCGACGAAAACCCCAGTCCGATCAGCGTCCATAATGTTTTGTTGTTCCGCAGGCTGGAAATGATCCGGTCGAACAATTTGCTGAGTTTCATTCCTGGTCGATCTCCGCCTTGAGGTGTTCGCGTATGGTGTAAATTCGCTTGTTCTGCGATTCGTAGTAGGTGCGGGTCACCATTTCGGCCAGCAGTCCCAACACCACCATCTGGACTCCAAGGATCATCAGCAGTGCGGCTAACAGGAGCAGTGGACGGTTGCCGATTTTTGCGTTTGTGATGAATTTGTAGATAGTCAGGTAAATGCCGATCAAGACGCCCGATCCTCCCAGTGCCAGCCCGCTCATCCCGAACACGTGCGCCGGTCGGGTTGAATACCCCAGCAGGAAGCTGACCGTCAGCAGGTCGATGAATACCCGGAAGGTGCGCCCGATTCCGTACTTGCTCGCCCCGTATTTCCTCGCCCGGTCGTTGACCGGTACTTCGGCCACTTCCGCGCCGATCCACTTTGCCAGCGCCGGTAGGAAACGGTGGAGTTCGCCGTAAAGCTGCACGTTCTTCGCCACGAAACGGCTGTAGGCTTTCAACGAACAGCCGTAGTCGTGCAGATGCACCCCGGTCATCCAGGAGATCATCCGGTTGGCGGTCATCGAGGGCAGGCGGCGGCTGAGGAAAGGCTCTTTCCGGTCGACGCGCCACCCGCTGACGATGTCGTAGCCTTCTTTCATTTTTTCGAGCAGCTTGGGAATGTCGCGCGGATCGTTCTGTAAGTCGGCGTCGATGGTGATGATCGTATCGCCGCTGGCATGGTCGAACCCGGCGGAAAATCCGGCGGTCTGCCCGAAGTTCCGCCTGAACTGGATCACCTGCCAGCGCGGATCGCGTTCGTAGACTTTCTTGAGTTCCTCGAAGCTGTTGTCGCGGCTTCCATCGTCGACCACGATCACTTCATACGTCACGCCGATGTCGTTCAGGGCGGCGCTGAGTTCATCGTACAGCGGCTCGATGTTCTTCTCTTCGTCGTATACCGGGATAACAACGGATATCTCGGGGTTTTGTGCGTGTGTCATGGGTACGTGCCATCCTCCCGTTCTTGCCGGTTGGGTTTGCTGCATGGCAAACCGGCTCCTGTGAAATGCTTTTCTCAGGAGATTGAGCGAGGGAGATTATACACGCTACCCATATCAGGTGGGTAGTGCCAGTTTCTCGTACCGCTGTCTGGTACCTGATAGAAAGGCTGATTCAGTATCGAATCTGGCGCTGTGCGTGCCGCGCATATGTCCCTGGCGCGACCGCTGGTTTGTAGTACCCACTTTAGCCCGGTGCTTTTGAATCTTCAGAAATTAATAGGGCAATCATATTCGGCTTCAATAACACCAATATTCTGCTCCCTCCACCTTGAGGGGGAGGGCCGGGGTGGGGGTGAAAACGTCGCCTTACATTGCCTGACTATTTCCTAAAGCCTCAATAGCGCCGGGAGTCGGGGATCGATTACCGACCCTGCCGATCATAAATGCGCCCGCTCGACCGGTCGGCGGCGCTACATGCTCAGGAGTTCGCGAAGCTGGAACTCGGTTGTTCGGTTGCGAAGCGTCGTCGCCAGGTTGATCGCCATATTGCGCATGAGCAGGTATCCGAGTTTCGGGTACTCCTGGCACAGGTTCAGCAGCGCGTCGCGTGAGATGCTGACGAGATGCGTATCGCTTTGCCCGCTGGTCGCGGTTGCAGAGCGGATGCCATCGTCGATGATGGCTATTTCGCCGAATGTCTCGCCCCGTCGCAGCGTGGCGATTCTGACCAGGCCCGCCGCCATCGGGTCACCGATCAAGGATTGGTCGACCTGGATGTCGACTTCTCCGGCGGCGATGATATACAGTTCGCTGCTGGTCGCCCCTTGTTCGATGATGACATCACCGAAATTGTACCTGCTCACTTTTGAAATTGCGGCAATCATCCGCAAATAGTCGCGGCTGATGCCTGAAAACAACTTCGATTGCTCGATCGCTTGTGGAATATCTAGAATACCGCTCATAATGTGCTGCCCCGTGTTAAAATAAGCTGAACGGTCACTTTTTGATAGTATCACGAAAACCCACCGGTTACCTGACATGATTCTAACGAAATGGTTGTGGGTATTCAATTCACGAGGTCGCATATGACCACTGTCGATGAAGGCCAGTATGGTGAAGCGTTGGCGGCACAGGCGCTTGAGTCCTTTGGATATGCCATCGTCGACCGCAATTGGCGATGTCCGACCGGTGAAGTCGATATCATTGCCCGCGATGGCGAAACCTGGGTATTTGTCGAAGTCAAGCTCCGCCGGGGCAGGGGGGCCGGTACGCCGGAGGAGGCCGTTTCGGATCGCAAACAGCAGCGTTTGTTACGGGTTGCACAGGCGTATCTTGCGGAGCTTGAACTGGACGATGTTCAATGGCGCGTCGACGTGATCGCCATCGACCTATCAGACGACGATCTCGTCTGGCGGCTTGATCACTACCGGGACGCGGTTTGCAGTGATGGCTGATCGCGGGCATCCGCCGCTGCTGGCGATTGTCGGCCCGACCGCCGTCGGCAAGACTGCCGTCTCGATTGAACTGGCGAGCGCCTTTGATGGCGAGATCGTCTCTGCCGACTCGCGCCAGGTCTACCAGTTGATGGATATCGGAACCGCCAAGCCCACTCGCGAGGAGCGATCGCTTGTTCCCCACCAACTGGTTGATATTCTCCTGCCCGATGAATCCCTGACCCTCGCCGATTTTCAGTCGATGGCTTTCTCTGCCATCGCGTCGATCCACGAAAAAGGTGTGCTTCCGGTCCTCGTCGGTGGCACCGGGCAGTATGTCCGGGCAGTTCTTGAAGGCTGGGGGATTCCGCGAGTTCCGCCTCAGCCCGCCCTCCGCGCCGATCTGAACGGTTTCGCTGCGGTATATGGTGCACGGGCGCTCCATGCCTGGCTCGCAGATGTCGACCCTGCTGCCGCGTCCTCTATTGATTATCGCAACGTGCGCCGGGTTGTCCGTGCTCTTGAAGTCTATCTGGTTTCTGGTACGCCGATCTCGATTTTGCAGCAAAAGACTCCGCCGCCCTACCGGGTGATCAAGATCGGCCTGACCCGCCCCCGTGACGTTCTCTACGCACGCATCGACCGCCGCGTCGATCAGATGATCGAAGCTGGTTTGTTAGATGAGATCAGGGGACTTCTTGAATCCGGCTGTGGGTGGGATTTACCGTCGATGAGCAGCCTGGGCTATATCCAGTTTGCCGGATATTTCGCCGGGGAAATCTCGCTCGACGAGGCGATCCACGCCGTCAAAAAAGAAACCCGCCGCTTTGTCCGCCAGCAGTACACCTGGTTCCGTTTGGACGATCCATCAATCGTCTGGTTCGACCTCGAACAGACGCCCATCCAGACCATCCTCGACACGGTTCAAGACTGGCTCTGGGGAACCTTAGCGGCTGTAAAGAAATAACTCCGCATTTTCTAAATGCAGGCAAAACCAGGGTGTCAAGTCCCCTCGCCATGAGGGAGAGGGGATTTAGGGGTGAGGGTGGGACCAAGGAAGGCGGACTTATACTTTAAGTAAGCTGTAAAGAAAACAGCGCAGTATAAGTTATGTCGTCCCCCTTTGCTAAGGGGGGACAGCGTCGAACGTAGTGAGACGCAGGGGGGTGATCAAACTGCATAAAGACTTCACTGCACGGGAAACTGCACCCAATCTCAGAAAATGGCAAACCTCCCCACCTACGGCCTGCTCATCTGGATCGTGATCTCACTCGGCGATGGCTGCGTGCTCAACACCGTGAAATTGTCCTCCAGCACGGTGATATACCCCTCGGCGAAAACGTAAACCGTATAATAATTCCGCCTCGGCAGTCCGCGCGGCAGGTTGAACCGACCGTTTCGGTCGGTCAGCGCCTGCGTGTAGATTTCCGCTTCGTTCCATGTGAAATCCGGTGATTCGAGCGCTACGTCGAGCACGATCACCAGCGCCCCCGCTATCCCCTCACCCGTCACCGCGTCGGCCACCACCCCGCTGATCATTACTTCGTCGCTTTCCGTGTCGACTCCGCTCAATGGCTGCGTGCCGCTGCCAACCGCGACATTTGAGGAGAACATCGGTTGGTTCCCGACCAGCACCTCGACCGCGTACTGGCCTTCCGGCAGCGGCGTTTCTGAGGCGAGGCTCATCCAGAAGTCCTGTCCGACGCCCCCGGCGTTCCAGGTCTGTGTCCGCGCGCCGATCAACCTTCCATCCAGGAACCAGCGATATGTCCATTCGGTGCCGGTCGGCATATAGTCCCAGTCGACGAACGTGTACAGGCTCGAAACTCCCACCGGGACCGTGATCCCGCTTGTCCCGATGTACCCGTCCGGCTGCCCATCGCGAGAGATCGCCGAGGCGACCCGGTTGTTGTAGAAGACCGCGCTGCCCCCGTTGGCGGTGGGATTGCCCGCCAGTGTCACCTCACCGGTGGCGGCCAGCCGCTCTCCGATCAACAGGTCGAGGTGATACTGCCCCATCGGCAGCCCTTCGACGTTGATCGCGCTGACCGACATCGCGCCGCTTTCGCCCCGGCTCCACAGGTAAGTCGAGCGGAAAACTTCCGTGCCGTCCAGCGTCCAGATTTCCGTCCAGTCCTGTTCTTCCTGCATCCCGCTGAAGTTGAACTGTGCGTCGAATTGGGATATCCCGCTTGGGAGAAGCGTCCCCTTTGTGATCAGCGCGCCGCTCTCGTCTGGTATGCCGAAAACCAGGTCACTGAATGATTGCTCCCCAGGTGCAGCGCCGATGGTTAGCTGCTCGCTGGCAATGGGCGAGTTGTTCAGCAGCAGCGTGAATTCATACTGACCGTCCGGCCACGTTTTCCCCTCTGTCCCGATGTACCACGTGCCGCTTTCCCCGCCTCCCCAGGCGAGCGGCCCCAGGCTGAACTGGGGCAGTTCCAGCCCGTCGACCGTCACCCGCAGTTCATACGGGAGGCCGGTAACCATGTTTTCATATTCGAAAAATACGAATAGGCTGGTTGCCCCCGTCGGCAGCGATGTGACGATGTGGGTGGGCAGTCCATACTGGCTCACCTGCGACGAAAAGTACATCCGTGTGATTGTCGGCGCGTAGATGATCGGGCTTTCCGGCAGCCCTGCCATGTGATCCAGCGTGTAACTGCCCGTCGCCGCCTCGATCAATGATCGTGCATGCACAATCGGCCTGATCGTCGTGATCGTGCCACCCACCGGCACACAGGCATCCAGGTCGGTGATCAATCCGTCGTGTGTGTTGTCCTGGATGCTGAGGCACATTGGCCCGGCGTCTTCTCCGGTCGTTGCCGGTGCGCTGGTCAGCAGTCCGACCAGTCTCCCCTCGGAGTCGTATGCGCCCCCGCCGCTCATCGATCCCGCCAGAACCGAATCGGTTCTGAACCACGCTAGGCGGCTGCCCGCCGTCTCCGAAGTAATCCCGGTGATCACCCCTGGCACGGTCGACACTCTCGTCGCGCCGATGTCTTCGTATCCCACATAGGTGAGGCCGTTGCCGGGCAGCAGATCCGAAGGATCGCCGACGCTTACCGCTGGCAGTGTCAGCGAGCCTGTCTCGATCGGGCGTCCGTCGAGGCTGCTGGTGATCTGTAAGATGGCGACGTCCAGCTTGGTATCGATCTGGATCGGTTCGGCGATATAGGTTGGGATGGGTGCCGCGTCTTCCTTGATCGGCAGGCTGATGATCACTCTCTCGCCCTGGCAGGGGCCGAGTGGTTCGGCCAGGTGTGCGTTCGTCAGGATCAGCCCGTCCGAGTCGATGATCGTGCCGCTCCCCACACACGACATTGCCTGCGAACCGGACTCTTCATATGCCTGCATGATGAATACCGTCGACTCTCGCGCGTCTTTGTAGACATCCACTTCCTGCGCCAGAGCACCGCCGGTAAACAGCGAAGCCGATAGGGCGAGCAGTGTGGAGACGACAATCCACTTTCTAAGTGGTTGTAAAGAAATAACTCCGCATTTTCCAATCAGGGTATTAAGTCCCCTCGCCATGAGGGAGAGGGGATTTAGGGGTGAGGGCAGGATCAAAAAACGCGAACTTACTTTTTGGTAGTTTCTGTGAGAATGGCGATTTGTTCGCCGCCGCCCGTATGGATTCTGTGTGCGCTGTTGTGGTGTATATAACACGTTTCACCCTGTCAATACTGGATACTCGATAGGAACCGTTCGAAGGTTGGCAGCATTTCGTCGAACGAGTCGGCCTGTGCCATGTATGTAAGGATCACCACCCGGTCGCCGTCTCGAAACAGGATATCCCGCCCCAGCACGACAACCGGCAGCCGCTGCACGAACGGGTTCGGATCGGCGTCGACGTACGCGAAGTCCATCGCTACTGCGTCGCCGAAAATCCCCGTCGTCTCGCCGACCTCCAGCACCCGGTAAGCAGCCAGATCGCTCGATCTCTGCACCGTCTGGCCGTCCAGCACCGTTCGGATCGATGTCTGTCCTCCGGTGGGTACCACGCTGATGACCATCTGTGTTTTGAAGGGTCTTTCCTTCGGATCGCTGAACCGGACCACGTAGTCGCCCTTTTCGTCGAAAAGCCATCCTGCCGGGTAGGTCGCGTCGATCCCTGCTTCGCGGCTCGAATAAGACCACAGCCGGTTTGACGCTCTCTGCTGGATCAGCAGCCCCAGACCGAAAAATGCCACGAACAGGACGGCGACCAGCACTTCCCCGAACCGGTCGTTCTTCGTGTACAGTGACCTGCGCCACGAGCCTCTGGTTTCGCTGGTTGCCTGTTCGCTCACTCTCTGGTTCCCAATCTGGCGATAGTCAGCGCGTTATGCCGTTTCAACAGCCCATAAACCGCCGCGATTGTCGCGATAAAGGCGATCATTGTCACGATCATTCCCGGCCAGGGGCTGAACCCGCTGGCGTCGAACCCGATCCGTGTATTGTTCAGTTCGATTCCTGCGAAACGTAAAAAGCCGGTCAAAAACGTTGCCAGTCCGAATCCCATTCCCAGGTAGGTGAACTCCATGTTTTCGAACCGGTTGCGCCCTATGAAATACCCCAGCACGATGCTGCCGGTCAGCATTGCGCACTGCTGGGTCAGCAGGCGCAGCCCGCCGCTCAACAGGGTATATCCACCCGCATCCAGCATGGTCAGCAGCCCGAACGCCGCCGAGTAGCCCATCCCGGCAGATAATCCATACAGCACGCCGTCTACCCGGCGCGAGAAGGCCGCCGTCTGCCAGACGATGTAGCGGACGATCGCGTACTGGACGAAAACGTGAAATGCCCCGGTGATCAGAATCCGCGTCAGGAACCGGTTCGTCGAACTGGCCCGTGACAGCCACAGGTCGAACGCCAGCCAGTCGCCGACGATTGGCCGTGTGATCGCCGCCGCGAATAGCGCCGCGATCAGGAAGATCGCCGGTTCGAGCGGGGACAGGCTGAACTCGCTGCGCCGGTATGACCGGAGAATCAGCCCTTGCCAGGCCAGCGCCGGGCCAATCGCGTAGAGTCCACCGATGATCAACCGGGCGGTGCCGGTTGGTTCGCTGGCGGTCAACTGATTGCCGATTGCCCCGCCGATCATCAATAGCAGCATGACCCCCAGTGTCGTGGCGGTTGCCTGCCAGATCGGGGCCACGTCTTCGGTAAATTCTGCCGAGTGTTCGTTGCAGTATTGCCGTTCGCCGTACGTTTTTTTCTCGTTGGCGGGCTTCCCGCAGATTATGCAGCGCTGTGTCAATCTCGATTCCATGCCCGGAATTGTACCTGCCCCGCCGATCTCTTTCAACGCCGGTCGGTCGAGAGTATGGCAAACGCCGTTTGGTTGCACTGTCGATCTTCAATATACGAGGGTCCGTTACCGTAAAATATATGTCCTCCGGTTCTTTAGATGCATCCCTGATTTTAGTCCGGCGGCTTATGTGGTTTAAGAAAATAATCCGGTAAACGATTGACGACCGTATCAAACATAGCCAACCCTGATCGCCCCCAAGTCTGGGGGAGATGGCTCCGAAGGAGTCAGAGGGGGCTGTTCCTTCACGCACAAAATCGAGAGTAACCTGCCTCTCCTTTAGCTACAGACAAACCTTTTAGCCCCGGGCTTCTGACAAATTTTGGAGGCATCCCAACAGATCGCGCTGTGGACGCTCCGACCTCTCCGGCGTATAATCCCGGTGTTTGTCGGGCAGGCCGCTGCAATCAGTTCGGTAGCAGTATGGGACGGTCTTCCAGATTTCTGATTCAACCAGGGTGAGGAGCAGTGATGATCATACGAGGGAATAGGTTCGCCGGAGCTTTTTTGTTTGTACTGATTTGCCTTGCGATTCTGTCGCTTGCTGGCTGCGGGCAGGATGAAGCCGTCGAAGCCCCCGACGAGATCGTCTACGGGCTGACGCTCCTGCCGTCCGGCATCGATCCGCACATTCATTCATCCTCCGAACTGGGCATCCCGCTCCGCAGTGTTTACGATACCCTTGTCTACTACGACCCCGAATCCGATTCCTACGTGCCGGGCCTTGCCAGAGATTGGGAGATCAGTCCCGACGGTCTGCGCTATACCTTCATCCTCCGTGATGATATCGTCTTCCACGATGGCACCCCTTTCAACGCCGATTCGGTTCGCGTCAATATCGAGCGCATCCTCTCCCCCGACACCAACTCGCTGAAAGCCGCTCAAATGCTGGGGCCTGTTCAGCAGATCGAAGTGATCGACGCCTATACCGTCGCCCTCGTTCTGTCCGAACCCTTTGCTCCGCTGATGGATGGCCTGAGCCAGCCCTACATCGGCATGGCTTCCCCGGCTGCGCTGGCGAAGTATGATACGGCCACCTACCAGTTTCATCAGGTGGGCACTGGCCCCTATCGTTTTGTTGAATATGTCGTCAACGACCGGCTGGTGATCGAGCGTAATCCTGATTACGCCTGGGGGCCGTCCGTTCTGTCCAATCCGGGTGTGCCGGAGGTTGACCGCATCGTCTTCCGTTTCTTTACCGATCCGGCATCTCGAATGCTCGCCCTGGAGAGCGGCGAGGCCGATATCATGGGTGAACTTCTCCCGACCGATGCCCGCAGGTTGGTGCAGACTGGCGACGGAAATGTCGAAGTGACGCCGATTCCAGGCCAGCCGTTGCAGTTCTTTTTCAATACGACATTGGTGCCGACCAGTAATAAATCCGTTCGCCAGGCGTTGATCCTCGCTACCGACCGCCAGGCGATAGTCCAGACCGTCTACCAGGGTTATTCGCCGGTTGCCAGCGGCCCGCTTTCGTCTGCCACTCTCTACTATGATCCTGATATGGAAGGACTCTATGCCTACGACCCGGTGCAGGCTGCGGCGCTGGTCAATTCTACCGGCTGGGTCGATACCGATGGCGATGGCTGGCGTGACGACCGGGGCCAGCCGCTTGAGATCACCCTCGTGGTTCCGCCCTGGGGATTGACTCCGGAGGTTGCCGAACTGCTCGAATCCCAGTGGGAGTCGACCCTCAATTTCCAGGTGCATCTAAAACAGGTCGCCTCATTCCCCATGCTGGTCGATGAGGCCAACAGCGGCGATTATCACGCCATTTCGATCAACTTCGCTGGCCGTGATCCTTCCGTTCTCAACGCCTTCTATCTGTCCGATGGCTCTCGAAACTGGTCGCATATCGCCGATGCCGAGCTGGATCAATGGCTCATCCAGGCGCAGTCGGAGGTCGATCCGGACCGCCGCCGCCGTCTCTATAAGCAGGTTCAAGATAAGATCATGGACGAGGCCCTGATCCTGCCAATTCGCGATTATTACAACCTGAACGGCTGTCGACCCGGTATCGGCCAGCTTCATTTCGACGCGCAGGGTTGGTTCCCCTACCTTGCCGATCTTACGGTCGAATAGATTGCATCTGGTAAGTTGCGGATAATGTGTGAAAACGGGAAACGCTGGACAGGTCAAACGTACATGTTATCCTCTTTAGCCCGGTGCTTCAGCGCCGGGAATTATCCCCACCTCGTAGGGGCGGGGCTTGCCCCCGCCCAGTGCCGACCCCCGGTCGACGTGTCGTTTTTAGCCCGGGGTTTCAGCCCCAGGAATCTATCCGGTCGCCGCAGACGACGTCGAATTTGTAGCCTGGGGATTTTGAATCTTCAGGATTTAATAAGGCAATCATGTTCAACTTCAATCGTACCATCCTGTTCCCTCCACCTGGAAGGGGGAGGGCCAGGGAGGGGGGCAAAACGGTCTTACTATTTTCTAAATCGTCAATATCCCCTGGCACCCTCTGCACCCGCTCTCACACGGAAATTTACCAGGGGTGGAATTCCCGATCCGCACACCTTACCACTTCCCCGGCAGGACTGAACCATGTTCCAGGCGATCCTCCGCCGCATCGGTGCTGCCCTGCTGACGCTCTGGCTGGCCGCCACCCTGACCTTCTTCACCCTTTTCCTCGTCCCCGGTGATCCTGCGGAAGCGGCTCTGTCACAATCCACCGCCAGCGAAGACGTGCTCGAACGCCGCCGGGAAGCCCTCGGCCTGAATCTCCCGCTCTGGGATCAATACGAACGCTACTGGATCGGCCTGCTTCATGGCGATCTGGGGATTTCCTGGTCGGCTGGGCAGCCGGTCGCCTATATGATCGGCCAGCAGATCGGCCCGACGGCGGCCCTGGCTGCCGCCGGGATGGTCGTCGCCGTTGTCGTCGGGATTGGCCTGGGGTTAGGGGCCTCGATCTGGCCCGGCACCTGGGCCGCCGAAGCCTGCCGCCGGGTGACCGGTTTTCTCCTTGCCCTCCCGGTGATGGTTGCGGGCATTTTGTTGATTATTCTTTTTGCCGTCCTGCTCGATGTTCTCCCCGCCACCGGCCAGGGAACTCCCGGCCAGTTGATCCTCCCTGCGCTGACCGTTGGGTTGAACGCCGCCGGGGGGATCGCCCGCACGGTCGATGCCGGGGTCAGTGAGGCCATGACGCGATCCTTTGTCAAAGTCGCCCGCGCCAAGGGCTTGACGCATTCCCGCGTCGTGATCCGCCATGCTCTGCGGATCGGCTTCCTGCCGGTGCTGGATATCATCGCTCTCCAGTTTGGCATGTTGTTGGGTGGGGCGGTGGTCACCGAGAGCGTTTTTGCCCGCCAGGGGATTGGCCGCCTGCTGCTCACCGCCGTCCTCGATAAAGACCTGCCGGTCGTCCAGGGCGTCGTCTTGATTTCCGCCCTGGTTTACAGCCTTTTGAATCTCTCCGCTGATCTTGCTCGCGTCTGGCTTGATCCCCGCCTCCGGATCGAAGAATGAAGACCCGCCGCCGACAATATCTCTGGGCTGTTGTTCTGTTCGCCGTGTTGATCGCTGCCCTCGCTGCGCCCGTACTCGCGCCCTATCAACCGTTGGAAGGCGACCCTTATCGGCAGTTTCTCTCCTGGCGGCCCGATCACTGGTTGGGCACCGATCACCTGGGGCGTGACGTGTTCAGCCGGGTGCTGTGGGGTGCGCGGAACAGTCTTTTCTCGGCGCTGCTGGCGACCGGTCTGGCGTCGCTGATTGGGATCATGATCGGTGGCATTGCCGGTGGAGTAGGGGGGCTGCTCGACCGTGTTCTGATGCGCGGCGTCGATGTGTTGCTCGCTTTCCCCGCCCTGCTGCTTGCCCTTGCGCTTGTCGTCATTTTCGGCAGCGGGCAGTGGCAGGCGGCGCTGGCGGTCGGTTCGGCCTTGTCGCTGCCCCTCAGCCGGATGGTTCGCGCGTCGGTACTGGCCGTCCGGTCGGAACCCTACCTCGAGTCGGCCCGCGCGGTCGGGGCCGGGCCGATCTGGATCATTGCCCGGCACATCTTCCCCAATATCGTCGATCACGTCCTGTCGCACCTGACGGTTATCTTTGCCTGGTCGCTGTTGAACATGGCCGTGCTGGATTTTCTCGGTGTGACCGGCTCGATCTCGACGGCAACCTGGGGCCGCATGATCGCCGAAGGCCGTCCCTTCCTTCGCGATGCGCCGTCGATTGCCCTCGCGCCGGGTTTCTTCTTGACGCTGACAGTGATTGTTGTCACCGGGATCGGTGATAATTGGAAGAAGCCTTTTTCACGGTAGCATCGCAAAAGAACGTGGATAGCCTGTTTTGATCCCTCAAACCCGGCTCTTGATTCCCGGGATTCAAGTCCCCTCACCCTGAGGGAGAGGGGATTTAGGGGTGAGGGCAGGTTGTGGTGCTGCCGTTTTCGCCGGTTGCCCGGCGCTGAATCAAATAAAAAAGCGCCGCCGGAGGATGGCGACACTTTTTCGTTTGAGGAGGAGAAGAAGGCGTCCGCATACTCAAGTTATCATACTCTGGACTCCGGCATTTGACGTCAATTATCCGCCTGCCCTACGCCAAGCCTACGCCGTCGTTTTGTTCATGGATTTCACCCCGCTGGCCGACTATCTGGCAGCCGTCTTTTGCACGGGGTATACTCCCGGCTCATGGTCACTTATACCGCGAGGGTGCGTCCGCCGATATGCGCCACACGATATTAGCTGTATTGATACTGCCGCTGGTGCTCTTTATTACACCGGTTGGTGAGCCGCCTGTCTTTCGAAACGGAGACGACGACGGCCTTCTTGACGATCCCGAAGTCGAAGCCATCCTGGATCAGATGAGTCCAGAGGAGCGTATCGGCCAGCTTTTCCTGGTTACCTTCTATGGTTCCGAGGTTGACGCAGAATCCGAAATTGCCCTTCTGATCGACGAATACAATATCGGCGGTGTGGTGCTGCTGGGCGAAAACAATAATTTTGGCGATCCGGATGATCTGGCACTCCAGGTCTATCGCCTGACCGGGGACCTCCAGCGTCTGGCCGATGCCAGACAGTCTGTGCCCGATTCCGGGGCGGGGATATCGACAGATGCTCAGTATATTCCGCTCTTTATTGGCGTAGAATACGAAGGGAGCAGTTGGCCTATCGCTGGTCAGATGTCCGGTTTGACCCCCGTTGCCAGTAATATGGCGCTTGGGGCCACCTGGAATCCTGATTATGCCCTGGCGACCGGTCAGGTTGTGGGCGGTGAGTTGGAGGCGCTGGGAATCAATCTCCTGCTTGGCCCGTCAGCCGACGTCGTCGAAGAGCCGCAGCCTCTCGCGCCCGGCGATATGGGTACGCGCGTCTTTGGCGGTGAACCCTTCTGGGTTTCCCGGATGACGGCGGCATACGTGTCAGGCGTTCATTCGGGCAGCGATGGGCGTATCGCCATCGCTCCCCGCAGTTTCCCCGGCTACGGCGGTGCCGACCGCCTCGCCTCGGTCGAAATTCCCACCGTCCGCCGCTCTCGTGATCAACTCATCCAGGTCGATCTTCAGCCCTTCTATTCCGTAACCGGCAATGCTCCCGATCCGCTCTCGGTCGCTGAGGGACTGTTGGTGGGGCACATTCGCTACCAGGGATTCCAGGGCGAGAATCCGCGCCTGACCACCAAGCCGATCAGCCTTGACCCCGCCGCGCTCAGTGATCTGTTGGCCCTGGAACCGGTCGCCTCGTGGCGTGAGGCAGGTGGCATCGTGATCAGTGATGCGCTTGGCCTGCGTGGGGTAAGGCGTTTCTATGATCCCGGTGAAGTGAATTTTCCGGGCCGTCGAATTGCGCTCGACGCCTTCAGCGCGGGCAATGATTTGCTCTATGTGGGCGGCTATGGCACCAGCCCTCAGGTTGACCAGACTGCTGCGGTGATCGATACGCTCGACTTTTTTGTCCAGCGCTACGAGTCCGATCCGGCCTTCCAGGTTCAGGTCGATAATTCGGTCCGGCGCATTCTCCGCGTCAAACTTGATCTGTATGGTAGCTTCACGCTTAGTCAGGTTGTTCCATACCAGTCAGGTCTTGAAGACCTGGGAACACACGACGATGTAACGATTGATGTCGCCCGCAGTGCCCTGACTCTTGTCTCCCCCGGCCCTGCCGATCTGGTTGCTCCCCCGCAGCAGGGCGAAACCATCGTCATCTTCACCGATGCTCGATCCGTTCAACAGTGTACGGGCTGCCAGCCCCGGCCAGTTATCCCGGTTGATGGGCTGCGCTCGGCGATTCTCGATGCCTATGGCCCCCTTGCGACCGGCTTGGTAAACCATAGGCAGGTATATGCCTTCTCTTTTCAGGAGTTGCAGGATTACATCGAATACGTTCCGTCGGGAGAACCCGAAGATTCTGAGAAACCGGAAGCAACGGTCGAGCCGGTAGAAACGGCAGAACCGGAGAACCCGGAAGATGCGGCAGCCGTTGATGAAGGCGAAGTTGAACCTGATATCGAGCCTTCACCGACCCCTGAGATCACGCCGGAGCCTGACCCGGTTGAAGCCGCGCTTGAGATCGCCGATTGGGTTGTTTTTGTGACTCTCAATACCGCTGCTAATGAGGAACCCTCGTCGACTGCCCTCAAGCAGTTCCTCGCCGGTCGTTCTGTGCCGTCTGATACGCGGATTGTCGTGATGGCGATGGGTGCTCCCTACTATCTTGACTCGACCGAGGTAAGTAAGCTGACCGCGTTCTATGCATTGTACGGATACTCCGAGCCGTTCGTCGATGTTGCTGCCAGGGCGTTGTTTCAGGAGGTAGCCCCGACTGGCGCGTCACCGGTTTCGATCAATGCCGTTAACTATGACATCCTTCGCGCTACTTCCCCTGACCCTGCGCAGACCATCGAACTGTCGTGGACCCTGGAAGGTGCTGAAAACGGTTCCGAAGAAGCCGAACCAGGAGAGGATGAGACGCCTGTTCCCACTGTCGAACCGCTGATCGACCAGGGCGATACCCTGCGCCTGTCTACCGGGGTGATTATTGATGAGAACGGGAACCCGGTGCCCGATGGTACACCGGTCGATTTCGTCCTCAACTACATCGAGGAGGGCATCCGCGATACCCAGTCGGCGACGACGGTGGGCGGAGTCGCGCAGACCGCCGCCGTGATCACCCGCACCGGTCGTGTCGAGATATCCGCCGTCAGTGGTGACGCTGTCAATTCACAGACTCTCGCCCTAGTTGGTGGCCGGATTACCGAGGTTGCTCCAACAATTGCTCCAACTCCTGTTCCGCAAACACTGGTAACTGATACCCCTGAACCGCCGCCGACTGTTTCTGTTGAGGCGACGCCAACCATCACGCCGACGCCTACAGATGGCCCCAATCCACCCACCGAGCCAAGCGTCGAATTCGGCGATCTGGCTGTTGTGCTGATATTGCTGGTGGGTATTTCCGGCGGGATTTTTGTGCTCGGCCTGTACCTGCGGGATTTCAACTTTGGCCTGCTGATCGCGCTTCCCGCGCTGCTGGTTGGGCTGCTTGCCTATAATTACTATGCTCTGGCGCTGCCGGGGATAATGATGTGGCGATCCTGGGTGGGTTCGAAGTGGGGAGCGGTGACTTTCTCCTGCCTGATGGCTTTTCTGGGGGTGGGGATTACCCTGCTGGCGATCTACCTGCGTGACCGCTACCTTGTCCGTTCCCTACCTGGCCGGAACCAGCGGTGAAAACACTGTCGTCAGAACTGATAGTACGATCAGCCCAGCCGTAATATATGCCAGCAGCCGGTTGACCGGAAGCAGTCCCTCCGGTTGGAGTTGGCGTTCGACCAGCGGCCAGCGTCCCAGCGGTGTGGTGCTCAACAGCGCATCCCTGAACAGTTCGATGCTTTCCGGGCGGTCATCCGGGTGCATTGCCATCGCCCACATGACGGCCCGTTCCGTTCGCGGGCTGATCAGCGGGTTGATCGCGCGTGGCTGGGCCAGTGTATCCGGCTGTAAGAAACGTGCTTTGGCTTCTACCGGGGCGGTTGTCGTCAGTAGGTGATACAGCGTTGCGCCCAGCGAAAAAATGTCTGAACGCGGATCGGTGTGGCCGGTATCACCGCCGTATTGTTCGAGCGGGGTATACAGAGCGGTGCCCCGCCCCTGCAGGACGGTGACCGTCCGCTCGTCGTTGGGAACCATCAGCTTGACCAGCCCAAAGTCGACCAGTTTGATCAACCCATCGGGCGTCAATTTGATATTGGCCGGTTTCACATCTCGATGCAGTACGGGCGGGTCCTGGCTGTGAAGGTACGCCAGCGCATCACACAGTTGTGCCGCCCAGTTGAGCACCTGCCGCTCCGATAGCGGCTTGCGCTGGCTCTTTGCTTCCTCGATTTTTTGTCTCAGATCGATCCCCGGCACAAAATCCATCACCAGGAAATCGCGGTTGCCTTCGTTAAAGAAATCGGATACTTTAGGTAAGTTAGGATGGTCGAGGCGTGCAAGCACGCTTGCTTCCTGGTGGAACTGTTTGCGGGCCTGTTCTTGTTGCGTAGGGGAACTGTTCGGATCAACCTGCACTTCTTTGATCGCGCAGTATCGACCTGCCAGCCGCAAATCTTCGGCACGATAGATCGACCCCATCCCTCCTTGACCAACCGTTTTGGCGATCTTGTAGCGGTCACGGAGGATGCATTCCGGTTTGAGCGGCGGAAGCACTCTCTCTTACTCCTCGACCCCTGGGCGTAAAGTCGATACAATTATGGTTTGTTGATGTCTGGTATCATGCGGACGCCGGGGTGCGTAATTATTATTTTAACAGACCTTAACCCCTATCTAGGGCTTTGTCAAGGGAGTGTCTTGTGACGAAGCAAAACGCTGAAATGGATAAACCGGTGTTGATCGTTGTCGATGGCCCGCTGCGCGGTCAGCAGTGGGTGCTCGATGTCGACGAAATGGTGATTGGGCGCGATGCGCACTGCGAGATCGTCATCCCGGAGCGGAGCGTCTCCCGTGAGCATGTGCGCGTCTATCGTGAGAATAACCGTGTCTATATCGAGGACTTGGGCAGCAAGAACGGCACCCATCTGAACGGTGTCCGCGTCGAAGGCCCGCGCGAGCTTCAGGAGGGCGACGAAATCCAGATCGCCCTGTCGGTGAAAATCAGGTTCGTCGGTGCCGAATCGACCGTACCGCTTACCATTGACGAGAAAGAGCCGGACATCGAAGGCTTGCAGTTAGACCGTCATACCCGCCAGGTCATGATCCGGGGCGAAGTCCTCGATCCGCAGTTGTCGCTGTTTCAATATCGTCTGATCGAGCTGCTGTACATGTCCGGTGGGGGCGTCTGCACCCGTGACGACGTGGTGCGGGCCGTCTGGCCCGACGCCGTTGAGGAGGGGGTCAGCGAGCAGGCTATCGACGCGCTTGTCCGCCGCCTGCGTGATCGTCTCTCCGAGGTCGATCCCGATCACCAGTATATCGTCACCGTTCGCGGTCACGGCTTCCGCATGGTGCAGTCTGGTGCCTCCGGTGACACCTGGAATTAGTGCTCGTAAACCTGATCGCCCCCGGTGGGGGAGATGTCGCGTAGCGACAGAGGGGGTGTTCCGCCACGCGCAAAATACAGAACAGGCTTGATCGCCCCCGGTGGGGGAGATGGCCCGTAGGGTCAGAGGGGGTGATTCGTCATGCCCAAAACACAGAACAGGCTTGATCGCCCCCAGGTTGGGGGAGATGGCCCGTAGGGCCAGAGGGGGCCGAAAAGTAAAACTTCATGATCCTCACGCCAGCGCCACGTACTCATCCTTGACCAGTGCCGAGTCGTCGATCCCGATCAGTCTCAGCAGTTCTGAAATCGCCTCGGCTTTCTCCCGGGCGTCAGTTTTTGACCACGTCCGGCTTTTGATCTCCAGGTAGTGTCCGGCCATTTCCGGTTCGATCAGTGTGTCGATATTGATATAGATTCGGAACCCGCGATAGTCGATATGCCAGCGCCGCCGCTCCTTGATGACCGTCGTCTCCGAGTTCGCCTGGACATATTCACGGTAGAAACGCAGCGGTCGCGTCGCCTGGCTGATGAACCGTGACCGGGACAGCACAATCGCGTTTTCGAATTCGTGTTCTTTGCCCTCGCTGGTCAGCGTAAGCCGCGTTCTGACGCTCGTCACCTTCCCGTTGTCGCCCAGGAAGTCGTCTTCCCGGTAGCGCAGCCGGTAGTTGTCAGGTGCCCCGAACTCGAAGTAAGTATCGTACTGCCGGTAATGTGATCGTTTCACGATCTTGATGCCTTTACGTTCGAGCAGCGCCTCGACCGCTGCCGTATCTACGAGTTTGGCCTTGACCTGCACCTCGAAGCTTTCTCCCTGTTCCAACTCTCCGATTGCCAGCAGCTTCGAGACGATGTCGTCCTCGCGTTCGATTAGGAAAGCATCGATCTTTTCTGCCAGTTCGTTTGCCTGAACGAGTGCGCTGTCGATATCGACCGTCAGCACTTCTCGGTCGCGCATCAGCCATTGCCCGTTGCACAAAACGTGCTGTACGTCGGTGCTCTTCGCCGTATAGACGATCTGCGCGTAGATCGCGTCGCTGTCCCGCCGGAACGATGGCTGTGTGTGCAGGCGATTTAAATCCAGGAAGGCGATGTCGGCCCGTTTTCCCGCTTCCAGTGACCCGGTGATCTCCCCGATGTGCAGCGCCTCCGCCCCCATCCGGGTTGCCATCGTCAGCGCCTGTTTTGCCGGGAGTGCCGTTGGATCGTCGCTCGATACTTTCGCCACGAATGCGGCCAGTCGTGTTTCCTCCAGCATATCCAGGTCGTTGTTGCTCGATACGCCGTCGGTGCCGATTCCGACCTTCAAGCCCGTGTCGAGCATTGTCTTGATCGGTGCCATGCCGCTTGCCAGTTTCAGGTTGCTGGTCGGGTTGTGGGCAACCCCGACATCGTTATGTTGCAGGGTGTTGATTTCCCCCTCGTCGATGTGTACACAGTGTGCGGCGATCACTTTCGCCCGCAGCATCTTCTGCTTCTTGATCCAGGGTACGACCGGCATCCCGTATTTGTCGCGCCACTCCTCGACCTCCTGCACCGTTTCGCTGACGTGGATATGCAGCGGGACGTCATATTTGATCGCCAGGTCTGTGCATTCCTTTAGAATTTCCTCGGTGCAGGTGTATGGGGCATGAGGGGCCACCGCCGGGATAATCAGCGGGTGATTCCGCCACTTTTCGATGAAAGTTTCGCATGCCGTCAGGCTTTCTTCGTAGCTGTCGGCATCCGGTGAGGGGAACTTGAGGATCGTCTGTCCCAGGATCGCCCGCATCCCCGCCTCGACCGTTGCGCTGGCGACGCTGTCCTCGTAGTAGTACATATCGGCAAATGTCGTGATCCCCGATTGGATCATCTCCGCGCAGCCGAGCAGCGTTCCCAGGTGGACGAACTCTTCGTTGACGAATTCCCGCTCAACTGGCATCATGTATCCGATCAGCCACACGTCCAGGCGCAGGTCATCGGCCAGCCCGCGCAGCAGCGCCATCGGTACATGCGTGTGTGCGTTGATCAATCCCGGGATGAGCGTCAGGTTTGTGCAGTCGAACGTTTCTACACCCTGGTATTCTTGGGTCAATTCGTCGGTTGGCCCAACTGCGACGATTGAGTCATCCTTGATCGCAACTGCGCCTTTTTGGATGACGGTGTATGATGTGTCCATTGTGACGAGGGTGCCATTTACCAGCAAAAGATCGACGGTTGTCATGATCCCTCCAGTTGGAGTAGCGTAGCAAAAGAACGTAGACAGCCTGTTTTGATCCCTCAAGTCCGGCTTTTCATGCCGGGGTTTAAGTCCCCTCGCCATGAGGGAGAGGGGATTTAGGGGTGAGGGCAGCGAACCGCGTTGTTCTGTGGTGCTGTTCCCATTGAATTGCCAGGATGGTTAGTCTTGTGATTATATCCGGTTATCTTGTGGACATTCCATTGAGAAGGTGACGATTCATGAGTTATAGGCGTTCTTACCGATTGATCGAAGCGAGCCTGGTTGCCTTGATGTTCGTCGAGGCTGCCCGGATCGTCTTCGCCAACCTGTTGAGCCTGACCCACTTTGCGATCCAGTATGGGCAGGTCGAATTGAACCTTGTCAATGCCTATGTCTTGCTCGTTGCGGCGGCAGCCCTGAGTTGGTTTGCTCCCCGCCAGCGCAAGGTGCTCCCCGTTGCGCTGCATGTGAGCGCGATCCTTGTTGCCGTTGCTCGTGTTGTTCTGGCCGTTCCCAATCCGGTTGTCAGCCTTTATGCCGGTTTCGCCGTGTTTGGGATCGGTGCCTTCTATTTTGCGCTCCTGCTTCGTGCCAACTGGCGCAGTTGGACGGCTTCCTGGCCCATCGCCCTCTGCCTCGATCAACTCCTGCGGGCCTACGACGCCTATGATTTCTCCGTCCGTGCTTTTCTCCGTCTGCCGGTCGAGGGTGTGACCTACACCGTTCCCTGGCTTGCATTTCAGGTTTTGTTTTCGATTGTATTGATCCTGTTCAGCCGCTTCGCGCGCCGCGCTGCTGCCGCCGAACCATACGAACCGGCTTTCCTCAGCGTCTGGGGAGGGATTTCGTTTGGCGGTTTTCTGCTGCTGGAGACAATTGTTCTCGCGATGCCGAACGTCGTTGCCCGCTGGACCGGTGTCCCCTACGTGACAGTTGTCGGCTGGCTGATCCTCGCCACTGCGCTCCCCCTGCTTCCCGGTGCGCGCCTGCTGCTGGCCGATATTCGTGACCTGTTCGAAGAGCGTTTGCGGGGTTGGGCCTGGGTGATGGCCCTCGTTACGTTGATCGTCGTCGGCAACCGCCTCGATGGGTATGTGTCTGCGGGCGCGCTGGTGGTCGCGCAGTTCATCGCCGTCTACCTGCTCTGGTGGATTCCCGACACCCCCGACCCGGAGGACATCGAACAGGTTGGGCCGTCCGTCTCGCTCGGATTGATCACCTACGCCGTGCTGATCACTGCTTACAGTTTCGCCTTTTTAGAGATTCCTGCCTTGAACTGGCTCAACGGCCAGTCGCTGATCGTGATCCTCGTTGCCGCCGCCTTGCTCGGCATGTCGAATATCATCTGGGGCATTGACGATCAATGGGTGCTGGAACCGGTCATGCTCAAAGGGATGCCGGTCGCTTTCGCTTCGACGGTCTTTGTCTTTGGCCTTGTGATCGGCGTGGTCGGCGGTGAACGCTCGACGCTTCCCCCGGCTAACACGATCCGCGTGGCGACCTACAATATGAACGGTGCCTACGATGCATCCGGCAATTATCAGATAGAATTGGTCGCCCGCACTATCGAAGCCAGCCTCGCCGATGTCGTCGTCTTGCAGGAGGTCGACACCGGTCGGCCTCTCAGCTATGGCATGGATCAGGTATACTACCTGTCCCGTCGACTTGGTTTGGCCCAGGCATACCTACCGACCGTTGAACAGGTTCGCGGCGTGGCGATCCTCTCCCGCTGGCCGCTCGTCGACGTCTCCAGCGCGATGTATCCCGGAAGTAACACGAATGCGGGCGCGTTGAGTGCCGTTGTCGCCGATCCGTCCAGCAGCCGCCGTCTGACCATTTTAGGCACGCAGCTCTCCGCGCTCGACGACGAACAGCGCCTCGATCAGTTGATCACCCTGCTTGGCCTTGCCGGTGATGACCCGATGGTCATTCTTGCCGCCGACCTGGGTGCGCCGCCGCAGGATGCCGTTTACCAGCACCTTGTCGTCAACAGCGGTTTTGTCGATCCCGACCGTGAGCTTGGCATCGAAAACAGCTTCACCACCCCGGCGGTGGTCCCGGTCGTTCGCCATGATTATGTCTTGGTGCGTGGGTTGGTTCCGCTCGATTCCCGCCAGGTGGACAGCGCCGCCTCCGATCACCGGCTGGTGGTCGTCGAGGTCGGGTGGCCTTTCGAGTAGCGTTCCACTGCTTCCGGCAGCGCTTCGTGCAGTCCCAGCAGTGGAGTGCGCAGCAGCGCTTTCGCCTTTATCAGGTCGAGTGTGCAGTCTTGGGGCCTGAGCGGGGAAATATCCGCCGCCCGCACCGGCTCGACGATCCCCTCCGTGTCGATCCCGGCTGCGTGTAGTAATGCCGTTCCGAATTCGTACCGGCTGTGGATCGTCCCCCCGGCGGCATTGAGAATCCCCGCTGCCGGGTTGATTACCAGTTCGAGCAGTACGTCGACCAGGTTCCACACCCAGATCGGCTGGCGCAGTTCGTCGGTGAATAGTTGCAGCGTCAATCCTTCCTGGATTCTTTCCAGCATCCACCCTAACTGCCTGTTTCTCGGATCGATATCATAGATCAGGCTCGTCCGCACGATCAGATAGTCCACGTCCGAGTTGATGATGATCCGGTCGCTTTCGGCCTTTGCTGCTGCGTATGGACTGGTTGGGGTAGGGGGAGCGTCTTCGCGATAGGGGCCGCGTGTCCCGTCGAAGATCACGTCGGTTGAGAGGCTGATCAACCGGCAGCCAATCGCTTCCGCCGCCGACACGACGTTGTTGGTGACCTCCGGGATCGTCCTTGTGAGGTTTTCGCTGCGATCTGACGTTGCCGCGTGGATGATCACGTCCGGGTTGATCGCCTCGATCAACATCAGCGTATCGTCTCGGTCTTGCAGGTCGATCTGGAACTCCTCGCCGCCTCCGGTATTGGGGTTTGTGAAGTAGGTCCCTGCCGTCTCCCAGCGTTCAGCCGCCGCCTCCGACAGGGGTTTTCCCAGGTTCCCGCTCGCCCCGGTGATGAGCAGCCGTGTCATTCGAAGCTGTCGTCGACATGCAAAGTTTCAAGTGCGTAGCGGGCCGCGTTCTGTGCGGCTGACTGCTTGCTTGACCCTTTGCCGGTTGCGTACTGCCTGTCCCCGATCAGCACTGCAACCGTGAATTCTTTGGCGTGATCTGGCCCGCTGCTCTCGATGGTGCGGTAAACCGGAGTCAGGCTTAAATTAGCCTGACTCCATTCTTGCAATCGGCTCTTGGCATCTTTGTACAGTTCCAGGCTGATGATGTCGTTCAGCGCGTTCGTGAACAGCGGCTCTACGAACCTGTCTACTGCGTCGATGCCCAGGTCGAGGTAAAGCGCTCCGATCACCGCCTCGAATGCGGCGCACAGGTTGTTCGCTCTGTGCCGCCCGCCGCTGTCCTCTTCACCATGTCCGAGCATCAGTGCCATGTCGATATGGACTTTACCGGCGAAGTCTGCCAGTGTTTCGGTCCTGACGAGTGCCGAGCGCAGGCGGGTCAGTCGGCCTTCGGGTGCCTCCGGAAAGCGGTGATACAGCATCTCGCCGCTGATGAAATCCAGGACCGCATCGCCCAGAAACTCAAGCCGCTGGTTATCTTCCAGCCCCTGTTCGGGATTCTCGTTGAGATACGATGGGTGAGTCAGCGCCCGGATCAGCAGCGATTTGTCGACGAATGCCAGCCCTGCCAGCTCCTGAAATTGACTGATCGGAATCGGTGTCATTACATAAATACTCTTGATAGTAAGCAGGGTAGCACTGCAAAAGAACGCGGACAACCTGTTTTGATCCCTCGAACCTTTAGGGCTTAAGTCCCCTCGCCCTGAGGGAGAGGGGATTTAGGGGTGAGGGCAGAGAACCACGCTGTTCTGTGATGCTACCCGATTAATAGTCCTTTATTATTAATACCGCGTTATGTCCGCCAAAGCCAAATGCATTGCTGATGGCTGTCGAGATCGGGGTTTCTCGTGCCTCGTTTGGAACATAATCCAGGTCGCATTCCGGGTCGGGCGACGAGTAGTTGATCGTCGGTGGAGCGATATTGTTTTTGATCGCCTGCATGCAGAATATCGCCTCCAATGCGCCGGTAGCGCCCAGCATATGCCCGGTCATGCTTTTCGTCGAACTGACCGGCATTTGATAGGCATGGTTGCCAAAGACGCTCTTGATCGCCCTCGTTTCGGCGGCATCGTTGAGTTCTGTGCCTGTTCCATGCGCATTGACGTAGTCGACCTCGGTCGGGTCGATCCGTGCGTCCTCCAGCGCCAGTTGGATCGCCATTGCGCTCCCCGATCCATCCTCGCACGGGGCAGTGATATGGTTGGCGTCGGCAGTTGCCCCGTATCCGGCGATCTCTCCGTAGATTTCTGCGCCGCGAGCTTTGGCGTGTTCTTCGGTTTCCAGGACCAGGACCGCCGCCCCTTCACCCATGATCAACCCGTCACGGTCGGCGCTGAATGGTGATGGCGTATTATGTTCACGGTGCGAGTAGGTGCCGATCCGGTCGAACGAGCAGATGCCGAATGCATTGATCCCCGCTTCGGTGCCCCCGGCGACGATTGCGTCGGAGACTCCGGCCCGCAGCAGGCGCATGGCGTTTCCGATGCCGTCATTGGCCGACGCGCACGCCGAGGTCACACAGAACGACGGGCCGGTCATCCCGAATCGAATGCTGACCAGTGCTGCGGAGCCGTTGGTCATGATGCGCGGTATGCCGAACGGCGACATCCGGCGCGGCCCCTGTAGTTTTAACACGACCGCCTGGTCGTACAACGTATCCAGCCCGCCGACCCCGCTGCTGATCACCACCCCGATCCTTTGCCGGTTCGCGTCGGTGATTTCCAGCCCGCTGTGTTCCATCGCTTCGACAGCCGCAGCCAGCGCCAGCAGTTGGTGCCTGTCATACCGTCGCGCCTCGCGGTGTTCTACGTAGTTGGTTGGCTCGAAGTCTTTCACTTCCGCGGCGGTATGCACAGGGTATTCCGATGTGTCGAATAGCGTGATCGGCCCGACGCCCGATTCGCCGCTAATCAGTGTGTTCCAACTGTCTTTTGCTGTTTTGCCCAGCGGCGATACCGCGCCATAGCCGGTAACGACAACACGTTTATGGTTTGGATTTTCCATTTGCTTCCTCGTTGCTTCCTCGATGAATAGATTTAATACACGTATTCTTTTTGTCAAACACCATTACCGGTGCTTGGGTTGTGCAAATTGTCGTTGCCGACGTTTTTTTTGTTGTCACTGTGTTGTACCGGTGCTGTTTGAGAAATATAGGATACACGAAACCAGGAAGTTTGCTGTCTCCCTCTGCAAAGTGCTTTGTGTTAACCTGGATTTTCTTTACAGATCACAAACCCCGAACCCATCTCGCAGAGGCGGGGCTAAACGATCAAAGGTCGTCCCCTGCCCAGGGCCATTTTAGCCCGGTGCTTCAGCGCCGGGGCGGATAGAACCTTCATGCCCCGTCCTTGTATAACCTCTGCGTTGCCGGATTGGTTGTGCTATAATCCATCAACAGTATCGAATTGAACGTGTAAACCATCATTGATTGACTGGATCGAATCAGGTTGATTGGATTATTCAGCAGGTGCCATGCTCCGCGAATCGTTGAGTAGAACCCGTCAGGCGTTTATTGGGAAGCTGGCTGCCGTTTTTGGGGCATCCGAACTGACTGATGATACCTGGGATGAAGTCGAGGCGCTGTTGATTCAGGCCGATCTCGGCGTCGAAACTGCTCTCGATGTCACCCAAACCCTGCGCCGCAAAGCCGCCGGTGAGGGCTTGACCACCTACGAGCAGTTGAAGATTGCCCTTAAAGAAACACTTCTCGAAATGCTCCCCGAGCCATCCCCGCTGGTGCTCGATGAACCCCGCCAGTTGTCTGTAGTGCTTGTGGTCGGGACAAACGGCTCAGGCAAGACGACGACCATTGCCAAGCTTGCCAGGCGTTTTTCTGACCGGGGCAGGCGTCCGCTCCTTGCCGCCGCTGATACCTTTCGCGCTGCGGCGATTGATCAACTGAAAGTGTGGGGCGAGCGGGTCAATGTGCCCGTGATCGCCGCGCAGCCGGGAGCCGATCCCGGCGCGGTGACCTACGACGCGATCCGCGCGGCGCGTGCTCGTGGCTATGATTTGTTGTTCGTCGATACTGCCGGGCGGCTGCATACAAAATACAATCTGATGGAAGAACTGAAAAAGGTTCGCCAGGTAGCTGCCAAAAACGTCCACGAAGCGCCGCATGAAGTCTGGCTTGTTCTTGATGGTGTCACCGGGCAGAACGCCTTGCAGCAGGCGAAGCACTTCAAGGCCGATGTCGGCGTGACCGGCGTGATCGTTACCAAGTTGGATAGCACCGCGCGCGGTGGGATGATCTTTTCGATCACGCGCGATCTTGATCTGCCGGTTCGCTATATTGGCGTCGGCGAAGGGCTTGGCGATTTGATCCCGTTTAGCGCCCCGGATTTCGTCGCTGCCTTACTTGATTAGAACCATGCAAAGTTGGTTTTGGACTTTATATCTTGTCTGTCGCTATATCTGATCAGTGTTTTACAAATGGGCGGCGGTAGGGGCGGCCCTTGCGGTCGCCCAGGATAGACACGTAAATACAAATGAGGGAGACATAGTCGGATGGAAGAACTGATTGGGCGGTTGAAAGAGATTCAGGAACGTATTAATGGCCTGCTGGAGCGTCTTTGACGTTGCCGGGAAACGGCAGGCTTTGTTAGAAATTGATGAGAAGGCATCCGCTCAGGATTTC
>DAOUES010000128.1:0-3035 GCA_034430335.1 Anaerolineae bacterium
CTGCACCGAGAAGATGCTCCCCAGCAGGTAGTCGGGGAAGTAGCCGAACAGCGCCGACGACCAGTGGACATCCTGCAAAACGCCCATTGCATCGTCGGGCGGGACGAGGCCCAGGTATTCCTCGAAGCGGGCGTTCCACACGTCGGGCAGATCGGCGACTTTGACCCGACTGTTGAAGAGATCGTTCTCCAGCTCGAAACGGAGGATGATGTGCAGGCCGTAGGTCACCTCGTCGGCCTCGACGCGGATGAAGGACGGGTACGACCTGTTGATCGCCCGGTAGAAGGTTTCCCGGTCGACGCCTTCAAGCTGCGGGAAGTGTTCGATCAGCAGGGGGTGGTAATGCTCCCAGAACGGGCGGCTGCGCCCGATGATGTTCTCCCAGAAGCGCGACTGTGATTCGTGGATCGCCATCGACGCGCCGCCGGCGAGAATCGTGCGGTAGTAGGCCGGGTTCGATCCCTGCTCGTAGAGCGCGTGGCCCGTCTCGTGGATGATGCTCATCAGGCAGCTTGGGAGGAAATCGGGCAGGGTGCGGGTGGTGATCCGCACGTCGTCGTGCGAGAAGCTGGTCGTGAAGGGATGGGCGCTCAGGTCGAGCCGACCGCGATCAAAGTCAAAGCCGATATCCCTGGAGATGATCCGCCCGAACGCCATCTGCGCCTCGTCGGTGAACGCGCCGCGCACCGGGCCATCGTCGACCGCGTCGAGGTTTTCGCCGATGGCCGCCACCAGTTTGACCAGCTCCGGCTTCAGCCCGTCGAATACCGCGCTGATCTGCGCATAGTCGATGCCCGGCTCGAACTCGTCGAGGAGCGGGTCGTAGATATTGTCGTAGGGGGCGAAGCACTCGGCGTACTGCATTTTGAGATCGATCAGCTTCTGGAGCAGCGGCTCGAAAAGGCTGAAATCGGCTTTGGCGCGGGCTTCCTTCCAGGCTTCGATTCCGAGCGCGCCCGCGCGGGCGATCTCGGCGACGAGTTCCGCCGGGACTTTGACGCGCTTCTCGTATTCGCGGCGGGCGATGCGGATCAGCGAGGCGTCGTCCGAGTCGTAGTCGAGCGACTCTTCGTAGGGCTTGAGATCGTCGAGCAGTTTGCCGATCTTCTCATCGGTGATCTTACGGTGGGCGAGTTCGCTCAAGGTTGCGCCCTGGTCGGCGCGGGCCTGGGCACCGCCGGGGGGCATGTTGGTTTCCTGATCCCAGCCCAGCACCGCCGATGCGTAATAGAGGTCCATATAGACGGCCAGTTCGTCTTTCAATGCTCGCAGCTTTTCTTCCACAGATTTAACTCCTTGTGTTTTATCGGTAAAGACAGGTGGATTATCACCTGGGGTTTTGTGTCGAGTGCTATCACTTTATACTTTTTGTGTGAGAGTTTCAAATGCCGGAGGAGGAAATCCTCCGCTCCCGGGGTTGGATGCAGGTTAAAAAATAATCCGGTAAACGATTGACAACCGTATCAAACAGCCAACCCTGATCGCCCCCAAGTTTGGGGGAGATGGGCGACCGAAGGTCGGTCAGAGGGGGTTGTATTACCGGACTAAATCCTTGTCTCTTGTGTAGAAAGCGTGAGGTTGACCCCCTCCCCTGACCCTCCCCCTTCCAGGGAGAGGGGGCAGATTCACTCTTTATACAGTTGAGCCAAATCCTTAAAGTTCATGAAACCCCAGGCTACAAATCATGCGTCGACCTGCGGTCGACTCCGGCGGGCACAGCCCGCTGTGCCCGTACAACTCAATTGTGAAATAGCGCTACTTCTTGATATGCCCCTCCGCCAATTCTTTGAACGCCTGCGCCTGCTCCTCCGACTCAAACGCCCGCTTGGGGATGATCTCGATCAACTGCGAGGCACCGGTATGCGTCAGGAAGAAGTAGTCCTCTGTCTCCTGAATGTCCCCAAATTCTGACCAACCTGCTCTTGCCCTGTCCAGCTTCGAAGCGGAGACGATCCCGCTGCCATCGACAGACAGTGTCATTTCAGCCGGGATGCGTTCGAGCTTCTCCAGCCGCCGTGCAAACTGTATCGGGTGAAGGACGTATTCATACACCACGCCGATAATAATGATGACGATCAGCAGCCAGTTCCACAGGATGGCACCCTTATTCATCTCGACGAATATCTGCAATACGCCAATGACAATCGCAAGGACGACCAGAAACAGGTGCATGACGCGGCGTCGCTTAAAAGTGGTCAGGCGTATTGTCTTGATACAATCTTCTCTGGTCACTGCGAATTTCAGGTTGATGGTTTCCATGTTTTATCTTTCGCCCGGCAAAAAATCGCGTCGTGAGGCCATTATTATAAGGCAAGGGGACAACCAGCACTATCCTTTGCTCTTCCCCAATCACGGTGACCGGCACCCTGTCGATGCGGCGCTCGTCTCCGCCGGGATGCGGCCCCGTATGGATGGGGCTTTATCATTCTCCATAGGCCGAGCGTATTCCCGGCGCTGAAGCGCCAAGCTCGAGCGACTCTGGGCGACCACAAGGGTCGCCCCTACCGCCGATCTCTTTGTAAAACAGCAGCCGGAAATGGCGACAGGCAGAACAGAAAGTTCGAAAACCAAGAATGATAAAACCCTTGCCGCGTGGAAGCGGCTCTTTATTGATCGGTGCTCATACGTTATACTGGGAAACATTATCCACCTATGTGACTCTACAGGATGCGGTCTTATGTCTGAATCGTTTGCCGGTATGACGCTCGAAAACCTGATCGGCGCATACACTCAGAAATTGAAGGCGGCCAAGACGCTGCAAACCGGAACGGGCGGGGCGGTGAAGGCGCTGGCAAAATTTAGCCAAGCGCTCGATGGGTACGCCGAACAGAACACGGCTATCGAGCCGGAGACGCTGGAAGCGGCCCGCCGGGTGATCGACCGGGCCGGTTTCAAGGAGAACGTCGCCGACGCGCTCACCCCCGGCCTGCGCCGCGAAGTCGGAACGCTCTCGAAGATCATCAAGGCATTGAAAGATTCCCTGGCGGCGATCAGCAGCGATCCGCCCGACGCGGTCAGGCTGCACAAGGCTTACA
>DAOUES010000129.1:0-3406 GCA_034430335.1 Anaerolineae bacterium
GTAGTTCGGCGGTTCTGCGCTTCAGTGCTGGGGGGTAAAACAACCTGCGCCATGCGAGGAAATTGCTCAGGTTGCGGCAGCGATAGACCTCGACGCCCTTGTCGTCGACGCCCTCGTCGGCATGCCGACCGGCGGGCAGTCGGTTGGAGCTGTCCAGGGCGTCGGTCGTGAGGACGGTCACCGCGTGGCCGCCTGCGGCCTGCCGCCGGGCGATCTCGTAGACGACCCGCACCGGGCCGCCGAACGCCCAGGCCGGGGCATAGTAAGGGGTGATATGGAGAATACGGAGTTGATCGGCCACGTTTGCCACCTGCCGCTATCTGACATGCCCGGCGAGAATCGCCTCGAACTCGCCGGTGATCGCTTCCCAATCACAGTGTGCTTCCACGAAAGCGCGGGCCGCCCGGCCCAGTTGATTGGCTGCCGGGCGGATTTGCAGCGCCGTTTCGATCTGATCTTCCGCCGGGGCATAGACCACACCGTTTCCCTCGCCGATGTCGCGCATCACGCCCGGCAAAGGCGTCGCAATGACCGGTTTGCCAGCGGCCATATACTCGTAAATCTTGATCGGCACGATGTGCTCGGTCGCCGCGACGGTCTGGAAAGGCAGCAGGCATACGTCGGAGGCAGCGAGCAGTTCGGGGATACGTCGATAAGGCACCCGCCCGGTCAGCGCCAACCGGTCACCCAGACCTGCCTCGCGCATCTGGCAGAGCCAATCGTACTCGTCGCCATCGCCGACTACCAGCAGCTTGACTTCCGGCGGAGCACCGGCGAGCGCGGCGGTGACTTCGCGCAGCCCGGAGAAATCGTACAACCAGCCCATGAAGAACAACACGAAATCGCTCTCGGATAGCCCCAACTCGGCACGGGTGGCCGGATCGGGCGGCCCCGGCTGGAAACGTTCCAGGTCAACTCCCGTGCGCAGTACGCGCACCCGCTCCGGGCTGGCCCCCATTCTGATCGCGTAATCGCGCAGGTGGGCGTTGATCAGGATCACCTCGGCAGCGGAGCCGAACAACCAGCGCTCGACCGTGTGGGCGATGGGCTGCACGATTTTGCTCGGCACCAGCGCATGGAGGGCATCGATCACGTGGAGCACGTAGGGGATATTGTAGCGGCGGGCCAGCCGCAGGGCGGGCATGCCGGTGCTCAACGCATAAGAGACGATGATGTCAGGCCGCCGCTTTTTGATCAATCGTTTGAGCGCCGCGTGATGTGAAAGCACCGAAGACGGGCGGGCCAGCAGGCGCGGGCTGAGTGTCCCCGGCGTGATCAGCCTGATCTGCGCGCCGTCGACAATCCGGGCGGCATCGGGAGTATCCACGCGGCGCACGACGAACGGCTCACGCGGCCAGTGGGAGCGCAGGATCGGGTAGTCGAGCACGGTAATCGTATGGCCGCGCAGGGAGAGCCGCTCGAAGAGGTGATGCTGCTGGTGCGGGCCGCGCCTCAGCCAGTCGGTTTCCTGCACGACGATGATGTCCATAGCTTACGATCCTCCGTCGGCTGGCTCGGCGTGCAGTATCCGCATGACGTGGATACCATGTGTCTCGAACACCGGTTCGAAGTAGTCGTCGTCGAAGGCGTGCACATAAAAATCACGATCCTGCCAGCCGATCCGGTTAGCGTTCTCCCAATCATAAACGAATACATCGTAGAAGATATAGTCGTAATCATCCAGTTCGGCCAGATATTTGGGGTTGCCGGTAAAGGTCTCGAAATCGGTCAGGTAGTAGGCAAGGCGGTCGTCCATCAGGTAGAGGCGGTCGGTTTCCGGGTCGAGTTCGGTGCGGGCAAAGTGAACCAGATCGTAGACCAGCGCCTTCGCATGTTGAAGCCGCTGATCGTCGGTGGCAAAGGGCTTTGTGATCGTATAATACACGCCGCCCAGCCGATTCTGCACTCCCAGGAACAAAATTCCGCACAGCGCCACGATCCCGATCCCCTGCCAGACGATCTGGGAAACTTTCTGCGACCACACCTGCTTCCGAATCCAATCGACGATCCACTCCACCGGGTAGGCCGCCCAGGTCGCCAGCACCGGCAGGCAGAGCAGCAGAAAGCGCGGGTCGTACGAGACCTTCATCCACCATGCCAGCCAGAAGGGAATCGCAGCAGCGGCGAAGATCAGATCGACCGGGGTCGGCTGATCGTCGGCCCGCAGCACTCTGATCCCCTGGACGACGATCAGGTAAATCCCCATCACCCAGCCGATGGTGTAGAACGGGGTCAGGGCATAGCCGAACGCATCGGGATAGGCCAGCGAGGGCGAGATGCCCAGCCACCCGACTTGGGGCAACAGTTGGTGATAAATCCCGGCAACCGGCAGGATATTTTCCCAGCCATAGATCAGCACGTTGCGCAGATACCAGGGGCCGGCGATCAGGATCGCGGGGAGCAGGATTAAGGCCAGCGCCGTAAACAGCTTTCGCCAGCGATCCGGCACCGGCTGGCGGCGGGTGGTGATCAACTTCAGCACGGGAACGACGGCGGCGCTTGCCAGCCACGACACCCCCGACTGTTTTATGAACAACGCGACGCCCAGCAGCAGACCAGCCAGCAGCGCATCGAAGGGCTTTTCGCTCTCCCACCACTCGATCATCGCCAGTATTGCCAGCGTCAGCGGGAATGTCGTGGCGATGTCGGTGTAGGCCAGCGAACCGTAGTCGACGAACATCGGGGTCAGGGCGACAATCGCCGCCGCCAGCAACCCGCGCCGCCGGTTGCCCTTCCGACCGGCGATCAGGTAGGTCGCGCCAAGCATACCGACGGCCATCACGAACTGGAAGATTTTGGCGAGGTGCTCGTTGATCCCCCCGGCGGCAAACCAGGTCGTCGCAAAGGCAATCGGGACCAGCGGCGGGTATCCCCAGACCGTATCAGGCAGGCTGCGGGCAAGATAAATCAACTTGCCCTGGAGCGCGTAGCGCACCAGCGTGTCGTCGCCGATGAAGGGATAGTACAGCAGATAGACCAGGATGACGACCAGTGCGCCGATGATCACCCAGGTCAGCAGGGCTTCGAGATCGAGGCGGGTGAGCCGCTTCCACTGTGATCGCCACCAATCGCGCCAGCGGCGCGGCGCGGCCCAGGCCGGGTTCAGCGCGAGGTCGACCGCCAGCCCGATCAGGATGATCGCCAGCGCAGAGACGCCGTTCAGCCAACCGCCGGGGATCAGGCCCAGGTAAAACAATAGCAGGCCCAACATCCCGACGCCGAACACCAGCGCCGTCAACGCGACCTGCAAGGGCGGCTTGCCTCGATCCTTCAGCAGGCGGTCGACAAGCGGCCACAGGAACAGGTAACCGGTGGGGATAATGAGCAGTGCAAGCCAGAAGCCCATAAAACGCCCGGCTACTGGTAGCGAACGATCAGCGGGGTGCGCATCGCCTGCTCGATCTCG
>DAOUES010000130.1:0-2440 GCA_034430335.1 Anaerolineae bacterium
TACGAGGAAGGACAGGTCTATCTCAATACGCAGGTCTGGGCGGTGATCAGCGGTTACGCCAGCCCCGAACAGGCCCGGCAGTGCATGGAGACGGTCAACAAGAAGCTCGCCACCCCCTACGGCCTGATGCTCTCCGCGCCGCCTTTCGTCAAGACGCCCATCGACGTGATGCGGGCGGTGCTGTTCAACAACGGAATCAAGGAGAACGCCGGAATCTTCAACCACACCCAGGGCTGGGGAGTCATGGCCGAATGTATGCTCGGCCACGGTGACCGCGCCTACGAGTACTACCGGGCCTTCATGCCCGCCGCCTACAACGACCGGGCCGAAATCCGGCAGATGGAACCCTACGTTCAGGGGCAGACCACCTACTCGACCTTTTCGCCGCGTGCCGGGAACACCCGCACCGCGTGGCTGACCGGTGCCGCGCCCTGGGCTTATTTCAGCGCGACGCAGTATATTCTGGGCATCCGCCCTGAAACCGGCGGCCTGCGGATCGATCCCTGCATTCCGAGTCAGTGGGACGGGTTCAGGGTGTCTCGCACTTTCCGGGGCAGGCAGGTCGAGATCGAGGTGAAGAATCCCGGCGGCGTGAATCGGGGCGTGGCGTCGATGACGCTCAACGGCGAATCCCTACCTGACAATCTCATCCCGGCGGATCGGCTGGGGGAGGTAAATCAGGTGGAGGTCGTGCTGGGGTGATATTGTATAAGGCGGTGATCCACCCCCTCTGACCGACTGCGTCGGCCATCTCCCCCAAGGGGGCGAGTGGGTTGGCTCGGTTTTTGATCTGAGTCTTACAATTCGGGCCGCACCTGCCCCCTTGGGGGAAGTGGCGAACTGAGGTTCGTAAGCGAACCGAAAGTTCGACGAAGGGGGTGATCGTTCGGCCATCCATACCGTCTTTAGCCCGGTGCTTCAGCGCCGGGCGTTGAATCGGAGACTAACATGCACCAGCAATCATTGACCGGCTCCTGGCAGTTTCGCGAGGCCAACACCGAGGAATGGCTCCCGGCAGAAGTGCCCGGCACCGTCTTCACCGATCTGCTCGCCCTGGGGCGAATCCCCGATCCCTTTGTTGGGGATAACGAAAAAGACGTTATGTGGGTGCCCGAAAAGTCGTGGGTTTACCGCCTGACCTTCACCCCCGATGCCGAACTACTGGCCGAAGATCGGGTCGAACTCGTCTGCGACGGCCTCGACACCCTCGCCGAACTGACCCTCAACGGGCAGCCGCTCGGCTCGACCGACAACATGTTCCGAGTGTATCGCTGGGATGTCGCCGATCTCCTGCTCCCCGGCGAAAACGAACTGGTTGTTCGCTTCGCTTCCGCCGTCGAATACACCACCGAACACGACCGGCAGCGCCCGATGCTTACCGTCGACCAGCCGATCCCCGGTTCGCCGCACCTGCGCAAGGCTCCCTACATGTACGGCTGGGACTGGGGGCCGGTGCTGCCGCCGGTCGGCATCTGGCGCGATATCCGCCTCGGAGCTTATACCGCCGCCCGCCTCGTCGATGTCCACCTGCGGCAGTTCCATACCGGCGGAACGGTCACCGTTTCGGCAGCGGCGATAGTCGACGCCTGGGGCGATGATTCATTAACCCTCGACCTCCACATCACCGCCCCCGATGGCAACGAGCAGTCGACCCAGGTCGATGTCGGCGGTGGCCGCGCCGCCGCCCGGATCGACATCGCCGATCCCGAATTGTGGTGGCCCAACGGCTACGGCGATCAGCCGCTCTACCAGGTCAAGGTCTCTCTGCTTTCCGGCAATGAAGTGTGCGACGAGAAGCACTACCAGATCGGCCTGCGCACCATCGAACTGCGCCAGGAACCCGATCAGTGGGGCACGTCGTTCGAGTTTATGGTCAACGGAGTCCCGGTCTTCGCCAAAGGCTCGAACTGGATTCCCGCCGATTCTTTCCCCAGCCGCATCCCCGGTGATCACCTCGAACACCTGATCAGGAGCGCCGCCGAGTCGCATCAGAACATGCTGCGCGTCTGGGGCGGCGGCCTGTTCGAAGATGAACGCTTCTATGATCTGTGTGACAAATACGGCATCCTGATCTGGCAGGATCACATTTTCTCCTGCTCGATCTATCCCCTCGACGAAAAAGAGTTCCTCGAAAATCTCGAACAGGAAGTCCGCGACAACGTCCGGCGGCTGCGTCACCGGGCCTGCCTTGCACTGTGGTGCGGCAACAACGAGATGGAATGGGGATGGGAATACTTGGGCTGGGCACCCCTGTTCGACGAATCGGAAGAAGCCTTCTTCGCCGATCTCGTGCGGCGCAAGCCCTTCCTGGGTAAATACCTGGCCGCCTCGCCCCGCGTCAACCCGCCCGCCGATTGGGAAGCGCTGCGCCGCGCCTACGAAAAGTACTTCTTCACCACGCTGCCCGGCTGGATTGCCGATCTCGATCCCGATACCCCCT
>DAOUES010000131.1:0-3086 GCA_034430335.1 Anaerolineae bacterium
CCAGGCTTTCAGGCGAATCGAGATCGCGCAAATCGATCCGGCCTTCGAAGGCATCGCCCAGCGCAAAACTCGACCAGACCGTATCGCCGATGACGACCGGTTTGAAACCCGTTTCGGCGTCGCCGGTGTATCCCCCGCTGATATCCCCAAGACCCCCTGTCAGGCTGCCCGGCTCCCAGGAGACAAGGTATTTCCTGTCGACCGCCTCCAGTTCGATGTCGAACTGCATCACCCGCAGCATGGGATCGTCAAATTCGGCCAGGAAATACAGCGCGTCCCGGTTGCAGAAAGCGTAAACGGTCGTCAGGTCGAGGCAGCCTTCTTCGCCGTCGCCCGCCGGGTCTTCGAGGATCACATCACGGCCCGCCCAGTCGTCGACCTGCCCGTCGACGGTAATCCGCGTTTCGTCCGGCTCCTCTGCGATTGCACAGGCAGACAGGATCAGGCAGACCATCACAAACACAGCAGCAGCCCGTGTCTTCATGAGAGTTTCCTCCGCCTTGAACCACAAACGGGAAATTCCCGGTTGGCTTTGGTTTCAGCTACAGTCTATCACAATATTGATTACAGGATTTTGGGCGTAATTCGTGGTTTTCTATTCGATCCGCTGGTGGCGGCGTGTGGCAGTCGACGAAGGCGTGTCGTCCTCCTCGTCTTCGTCGATCAGCTTGAGCTTCGGAAAGCGCCCGGTCGTATCTTCCGGCGCGGGGAGTCCGGCGGCGCGGCGTTTCGCCCGCTGCGCGGCACTTCCCTCAAGGGGGCAGGTGGGTTGGCGTGTTTTGTACCTTTCAGGTATGCGGTATTGGGCTGTTCGCGATGATCACCCCCCGCTTCTCGTAAAGCGAGAAGCTGCCCCCCTTAACAAAGGGGACAGCATGACTTCTCGCGGTTTGTCTATATGTGAAGGACGGAGGGGCGGTTCACTACCTCTCTTTCGCTTTCCGGGCAATCGCTAATACAGTGAGAGAAATCAGAAGCAGTACGACAACGTATGGGAAGAGATATCCAATACTGGCATAGACGGTGTTCCTGGAAACAACCGGTACGTTGGCGTAGAAATTCATCGATCCCTGTTCAAAGAAGTTCTGTCCAGCCCAGACACGATAGTACGGATCGATGACCGCACTATAGCCGTCGCCTGTAATCCTGACCATCGTAAAGCCATTTTCAACTGCTCGATACGCGCTGCTAAAGGTAAGTAGAGGGGTCAGGAAGGTCGTATCGTACGAGGGAACCAGCAGCAGATCGATATTCTTAGCGGCTGCTTGCTGAATATATTGGGGATAGATCATATCCGCACAGATGACCTGACCAATCCTGCCGTAGGGTGTATCCAGATATGGAATGTCGGCTGTGCCAGATTCAACCATAAATTCTTCGTACCCGGGAGCAGGAAAGGCTTTTGCATACTCCCAGCCAATATTGCCCTCTGGCGTATAGAGGACGCTCATGTTTTTCATTGGCTGATCATTTCGCTCTGCTTCATTCAGCACTCTTATATACGAGGCCAATATATAGATGTCCTCTTGATCGGCCAGGTTCTGTATTTCCTGTAGATAACTATCGGCAACAGATGAATCCAGTGTCAATGCGTATTCCTGCCAGATTATGATTTCGGCACCGGCGTCAACCGCTGCCAGGGTTTTTTGCCGTACCTCATCCAGATGTGATTGCGGACTGCTCATCAGGTTTACAGTTTCAGCCGGACTCAAATTAAAAAGTTCACCGACATACAACTCTGATTCAGCCATACGGTCAAAAAAGCCATTTTCGATTGTGATCCCTGCCATAGTAACAGTCTTAACTGGTTCACTGGGGAAAGCACTCACGATTCCACCATACAGCAGCATCACTACCATGATGGCCGGGTAAACCAAACCCGGGTAGCCAACGCGTTGAATATCCCAGTCTTCTTCCCACAGGAAATTGATCACAGGAGCGAACCAGGCAACCATGAAACTCAAACCGAAAATGCCAAAAAGTGAGGCAGTCATAACCAGAGGGGCGAGTGAGAAAAGGGAATCACCAAAGGTGTAGCCAGCGCCATAAACCCAAAAGAACAGCAACTCGACAGCTACTACTGCTGATGGATATACGAGTGTAGAGACAAACCCGGGCAATGATTTATGTAAGGCTTTATCCGCAATAAACGGGATCAAAAACGACAGCACATAAAACACTGCGCCTGATCGAAGCTGCATTCTGAGTACAAACAGAAAACTCATCTTGACTGATGATGCCGTCATCATTTCAAAGCGAGGGATTGCCCCAATAAACGATGCGATCTGCAGGGCTATAAAACACAGGACAATCGAGAGAATCCATTTGTTATCGCGCATAAAGCGAATGAGGAATACAGGTGCGATCCAGCCTGCGATCCAGACCGGATTATCGATCTTGAACATCGAGAGGGAAAACGCCACCAGCGAAATAGCCAGATATAGTCCACTCAGTATCCATTTTTTCCTGTTCATCTCAATCCCTTTATTCTGTGAGTCGTTTGCCGCCAAGGAAGCGGCAGTCCGACGATTATTACCAGAGCCGCCAGCTATAGATTCAAAATCGTATACGAACATAGCGAGGTTTTGGTAGCAATCGGCATTGGCTATGACTAGCCAGAAGATAAAGGGCGGGGACAAGCCCCGCCGCACGAGAGGGGGGCGAATGGTCAGATGTCCAGGCGGCGGTGACGGCGGGTGGTGGACGGCGAGGGCGTCTCATCCTCCGAGTCTTCATCGAGCCGCTTGAGCTTTGGGAAACGACCGGTCGTGTCTTCCGGTGTGGAGAGTCCGGCGGCGCGGCGTCTGGCCCGCAGCTCGGCCAGTTCCCGCTCATCTTTGGCGAGGTCGGGATGCTCAAGAATCGCTTCGAGGGCGACGGCGCGGGCCAGCAGCCCCTCGGCTTCCTGAAGCTGGCCGATCCGCTCGTAAAGCTTGGCGAGGTTGTAACTGGTGATCGCTTCACCGGGGCGGTCGTCGATATGCTGGCGGAGATTGAGCGCCCACTCGTAGAGGGCTATCGCCCGGTCGGTCTGGCCCATCGCGTTGTAGACCATTGCCATCGCGTGGCGGGTGCTCGCCTCCCCA
>DAOUES010000132.1:0-5036 GCA_034430335.1 Anaerolineae bacterium
AGGTAGAGCAGGGTCAGCAGCGGGAAGTGATCCTCGACGGCGAAGACGAGGCTCAACGCGCCGCAGGCAAAGGCGAATCCGGGCCGCTCCTTTTCGATCAACCAGACCAGCCAGTAGATGAAAAAGGCGCTCGAAATCCTGATACCGACCGAGAGCGCGTAATAAGCGAGGGGATTCGACTTGAAGATCGGCTGGACGGCTTGCAGGAGGATCATCGCAATCGGTCGGCCAGAGAAACGCAGCAGGTTGGTCGTCTCCGCCCGGTAGTACTGCATCCAGTCGTCGATGCCCAGCCGGTTTCCATACTCGACCAGCGTGAACACGATCAGCCCGACAGCGAGCAGCGCCAGCGCCGCCAGCGCGTGCTGCGATCCCCGCCGCATGTCGGCGGTATGGTGAGTGTTGTCCAGGGACATCGGCTAACCCACCCGTCTCCACTCCGCCAGGTCGATTCCCATCCGCTCGGCCAGCCGCGCGTTTGGCTCGGCGAATGTCTCGATCAGCCTTTGTTCCAGGTCAGGGGTGAGCGTCTCCGATCCCTTCTGCCCGGCGTTGATCACCTGTCCCCACGAGGGCGGGTTGAAGGTATCGTCGACGCCGAGGAAGCGATACACGGAGTCGAGCGTTTCCGGCGACGCGGTCAGCCGCTCGTGCAGAAATATCCCGACCTGCTCGCGCGGGAAGAACCGCTCGTACAGGTCGATCTGGTCGATATACAGGCCGCGTTTCACGTAGGCGAACGGCGAGACGGACGTTAGATAGCTGCCGCGCCGGGAGTCTTCCTCGCGGAGCGCCTCGCCGATTGGCCGTGTCTCCAGCCCGTTGCGTACGCTGAACCAGTAATTCGACACCGCCCGCTCGATAGGCTCGCGCAGCAGGAAGATGATCCGCGCCTGGGGGAAGTGGTCAGCGATGCGCCGCGCCGCTTTCTCCGATTCGCAGTAGCTGGTGGACTTTTCGCCGCGCCGGTCGGGGGCGGCTGAGGCATCGAAGAACTGCGCGAAATAGGCGTCGATCCCCTGCGCGTAGAGATCGTCGAGCAGGAAGAACTTCGGCTCAGGCCGGATCGGTTTTGCCATCTCGATCTGCGGGTGCTCGTCGAGCAGGTGGTAGAGATAGGTGGTTGCCGAGCGCTGCGCCCCGACGATGAAGAAGTGTTCAGTCACTATTACAAAGTCCTTTGTTTTATCGACCGATCTTAATAACGATACAATGCTTTACCGGTCGCCGTAGGCGACGCATCGATAATAGCCTGGGGCTTTTGCTCTCTATGATGAGGTAATCGAATGTCGTGCAGAATACCACGCAGTTCTGTTCCCTCCACCTTGAGGGGGAGGGACAGGGAGGGGGTGAAAGCATCGCCTTCTATTACCTCACTATTTTGTAAATCTTCAATATCCCCAGGACGGAGGATGAAATCCTCCGCCAGTTCATAGCTGATGGGTTGTCTCATTACCTGCCGTGATTTTCTCTCTGATATGGTATATCTGCGATGAAGTGCTTTCGTTCAATAAGCGGACGATATACTCGCCGAGCATCCCCAGGATCAGCAGGCTGATCCCGTTGAAGAACGACAGCAGCACGATCAGCGAGGTCCAGCCGGAGACCTGTATGTCACCAAGCAACCGCCTGACGAAGAAGTACAGCCCCAGCAGAAAGCTGAACCCGGCGACGATCATCCCGATGGCGTTGACCATCCGCAGCGGCCAGGCCGAATAGTTGAACAGGATGCGCATCACCAGCCGGGTAATCCTGAAAAAGGTGTACTGGCTCTTGCCGACCTCCCGCTCGCGGTGTTCGACCAGCGCGTTGGCCGGGTTCGCCGCGAACATGATCGACAGCCCGGTGATATAGGGCTGGCTGGTACGGTAGCCGACGATCCGGTCGACCACGTCGTGGCGCATCAGCCGGTAGTTGGTCAATGTGATATCCGCCGGGCAGTTGAAGACGTGCGTGTTGACCAGCCCGATCAGGCGGCTGCCCAGCCGCCGCACCGACGAGTGTTTCTTGGATTTGAACCGCCCGTAAACCACGTCGTGGCCTTCGGCGGCTTTCGCCACCAGATGGACGATCTCTTCGGGCGGGTTTTGCAGGTCGTCGTCGAGCGTGATTGCCCAGTCGCCACTGCTCTGTTCCAGCCCGCAGTAGACCGCCGTATGCTGCCCGTAGTTCCGCAGCAGGTTGATCGCGATCACGTTCGGGTTTTCAGCGGCGGCTTTTTTGACCACCTCCCAACTGCTGTCGCGGCTGCCGTCGTTGACCAGGACGATCTCGTACGGCCAGCCCTGCCCCTCGAAGAAAGCCGCTACCCGCCGGATCGTCTCCCCGACAATCGGTTCGCTGTTGTAGACCGGTATCACCACGCTGTATTTATCTGCCATCTGTTCGTTCCATCTTGTAGGTGTTTTTTTAAAGGTAATCCGGTAAAACGGTTCCCTTGCCAAACTTTTGGCCTCTGACCCCCTTCGCCGGGTCTTCGACCCGCCACTTCCCCCTTTCAGGGGGCAGGTGGGATTCGAATTGTAAGACTCGGTTAAAAAACCGTCAGACCTTGATCGCCCCCAGGTTGGGGGAGATGGGCGACGAAGTCGGCCAGAGGGGGCCGTTTTGCCGAACTAAATTCTTAAGGCTCATCAGCACCGGGCGCACTGTCCTATCGCCCCGTCGACGTGCCCAACCGGGGCCGTGCGCTGCCAAGTATCCGGTACAATGCGGCGATCACGTCCTCGATATCCTCATCGGTCAGCAGCGTCGAAATCGGGACCGAGAGCGTCCGGTCGGAGACGTAAAGCGTATTCGGGAAATCCTCCGGTTCGTGGCCCAATAATTCCCGGTAATAAGGCTGCAAATGCAGCGCTCTATAATGAACACCCGTCCCGATGTTCTCGGCTTGCAGCGCGTTCAACACTTCGTCGCGGGTGATCTCCACCGCGTCGATGTCGACCAGCAGCGTGTACAGGTGCCGGGCGTGGCGGGTGTCGTGTTCTGCCGGGGCGGGAATTTCGACCGGCAAATCCTGGAAGGCTTCGTCGTAGCGCGCCCAGATTTCCTCGCGCCGCGCGATATTCGCTTCCAGCCGTTCGAGCTGGTGGATTCCGAGCGCCGCTTCCATGTCGGTCATGTTGTACTTGAAACCGGGCGTGACCACGTCGTAATGCTGGAACCCGCTCGACGAGTAGCGCTTCCAGGCGTCTTTGCTCAACCCGTGCAGGCTCAACACGCGGATGCGCTCCGCAAGTTCCTCGTCGGCGGTCGTGACCATGCCCCCGTCGCCGGTGACCACGTTCTTGGTTGCGTAGAAAGAGAACGCGGCGATGTCGCCCAGCGTCCCGGCGTGCTGGCCGTGATAGATCGTCCCGGCGGCGTGGGCGGCGTCTTCGATCACCGCGAGGTTGTGCTTTCTGGCAATCGCGTTGATCGCGTCCATGTCGCAGACCCGACCCGCGAAATGGATCGGGATGATCGCCTTCGTGCGCGGCGTGATCGCCTTCTCTATTTCCGCCGGGTCGATGTTGAGCGTCTCCCGGTCGATATCGGCGAAGACCGGCGCTGCCCCCACGTGGGTGATCACGTTGGCGGTTGCGGCGAAGGTCATCGGGCTGGTTATTACCTCGTCGCCGGGGCCGATCCCCAGCGCGACCAGCGCCAGGTGCAGCGCCGCCGTGCACGAATTGACCGCCAGCACGTGTTCCGCGCCGGTGTATGCCTTGAACATTTCCTGGAAACGCTGCACGCGCGGCCCGGTCCCGATCCAGCCCGATTTCAGCGTCTCGACCATTTCGTCGATTTCCGGCTGGAGGATTTCCGGCTTGCCGTAGACTAAAAACTCCTTGCGTTTTGGCCGGTTGAGATACGAGTCGAGTTTGCTTTTGTCCATCGAAATGACCTTTGTCGTTGATAACCTGCTTCTGAAGTCGCCGGGTTGGTTTGAAAAATCACCGGCATCCTGCCGGGTGCCACTGCGCCCGGTAGATGATCAACCCGTCCTGCTCGAAGGGCGCACACAGCGCCCCCGATTGGACTGCCAGTTCGCCGATGATAACGCGATTTTCCCCTGATACCAGTTCCTGGTGCACCACCACGTAGCCGATCCGCCCCTCGTCGACTTCCTGCGCAAGCTGCTCGGCGGCCTTCGACATTTGATCTCCAATTCCCGCCGGGTCGAGGAACAGGTCGTCGTCCATCCGGTCGATGACCTCTTCTTCGATGAACGGCGCGGCGACCGACAGCGTTCTTTTGTGATGCCATATGGCGTTCAATGCCAGCGCTGCCCCGTCGCCCAGGCGCGCGCCGTCGGCGGCGCTCCACGCGCCGAAGGGGTACTCTAACACGATGTAGTCTTCGGGTTCCCCTGCGATCTCCCGGTAGAATCCCGCCGCCGGCACCGGCTGATAGGGTATCGACCACATACCCGGCAGGTTCGTCCCGACGATCAACACAGCCGCGACGATCCCTGCCGTCCACTGCCACCTGCCTGAAGTTTGGTCGGTGATTCTTAAGGTAATGGGAATTCTGCGCAAAATACCACGCGATTCTGTTCCCTCTCCCTTGAGGGGGAGGAGGCAGCCGTTTTGTGGCTGCTGGGAGGGGGTGAAAACGCTGCTTTCTATTACCTTACTATTTTGTAAATCTTCAATATCCCCAGGATTGATCCACTCACCCGCCGCCGTGCACGCGGTGACCAACAGCACGATCAGCGCCCCGCCCATCAGCATCCATTGATCGGCGAGCGGGATGTAAGCCAGCCCGATCCCGCGCAGCACGATGTGGAGCGGATCGGGCAGCAGGCCTAGCCCGAACAGCAGCGTCACCCCGCCCAGCACCGGCCAGAACGCCTGCTTCCTGACTTCCCTGCCAAACACGATCCCCGCCAGCGCCGCGAGCACGATCAGCGGCCCGGTTTGAATGATCCACATCGGCACCGACCGGCTGATCGCGTTCGTGAACGCCGGGCCGTAGGCCCGCTCGAAGCCTTGCAGCGTCCGCACGACGTTGGGCAGCGGGTAGAACGCGATCAGCGCCAGCACCGCCAGCGT
>DAOUES010000133.1:0-5533 GCA_034430335.1 Anaerolineae bacterium
CGGCCCGGTCAGGGTGCGGTCGCCGAAATAGGCGACTGCCAGCGTGATCAAAATGATCGCCGCTCTCAACAGCCACAGGATCGCTGGCGGCGCATTCAGGGGGATCAATAATGCCGACAGAGCGATCCCATAGGTTCGCTGAGTAACGCCGAAGACGGCCTCAAGCCACCCGCGAGGGTTCATCAGCAGGAACGAGACCACCGCAGCGGCCAGCGCAAAGGCCCCGGCTTTCAGGTAGAACGATGCGGGTTTGGACTGGATCAAATAGAGGGGAAGGATCACCACCAGCAACAAAACAGCCTGCGGCTTGATCGTGGCGAGCAGGATGCCCAACCCCAGCACGATTGGCTTTTCCCGGCGGTAGCCCTCGATCAAGAGCAGCAGGCCAAGCAGCAGCAGCCCGTCGATGTTGCCATCGGCGTAGTTTCGCAACGCCGGGAAAGAGAGGATCGCGGCCAGGATAAGAGCCACGTATTTCCCTTTGCGTGTCTGGCTCTGGGGGACCGCCAGCACCAATGCGGCGGCGGTCACAAAGGCCATGACCGCCCACCCCACCCGCTGCGGCAGAAATCCCAGCGGCAGGAAGAAAATTACCGTCCAGGGCGGGTTGCTGAGATCCCCTGACCACTGCACCCGGCCACCCTGCATCAGCGGCCATTTCATCTTCCAGTCGACGGCAAACCAGTTGGCCTCGAAATCGATCCGGTAGGCCAGCCAGATGAACAGGGCCAGGGCAAATGCTGCGCTCACGATCAGAACGCCCCATTGAACGACCCTGGATTCAGTCCATTTTTGGATATTCATGGATCGATTCCCGGTGCTGGGCGGAGCTAGTCTTCTTCGATCTCGAATTCGTGTTGGAGCAGTCCGTCGGCGTCGTACAGCAGCACCGTCCCGCCGACTTCCCAGGCGGCGGTATCGAGGCCCCAGTAAACATCGATGGCGCTGTCCTCGCCAACCCCGGTGTAGACCGTCACCGCGCCCTGCGGGAAGAGGTTCAGCGGGGGGAACTCGAACCGGTCGCCGTGCTCGCTGACCAGGCTCCAGCCGCCCAGCCGGGCCACCGATGTTCCCAGGTTGATTACCTCGACCGCCTCCGAGGTCACGTCGCCGGGGTTCAATACCCGCGCCACTTCGATTACCACCACGCCTTCCGGTGGATCGGTGGCGGTCGGGTTGGGGGTCGGGATGTTGCGTGTCGGCACTCCGGTAGTGGTCGGGGTAGCGCTGGGTGTGGCGGTGGGAATGCCGCACACCGGGATCACGATCTCCTGGTCGATGGAGAGGAAGTCTACTGAGAATTCGGGATCGAGCATCAGGTTGATAGCGGCGATATCCTCGATTGAAACATCGTATTGTTCGGCGATGGTACTCAACGTTTCGCCGCTGGCGACAGAATGAACCGGGTTTTCGCAGCCCGGCTCGATGGTGGGCACCACTTCGGCTTCTTCGGCGGGTTCTCCGCCATCGCCTTCTGCGGGCGATTCCTCGACAATATCGGGCAGCGTGGCGAGCGGCTCGATCAGCGCCGTGCCGCTCGTCGTGGGCAGCACGACTTTGATCTGTTCCGGCTGCTGCCGTTCCCAGATCCACAGTACCAGCAGCGTGACAGCCAGCGACACCGCCGCCGGAATGAGTATCAACATCAAGGTCGATCTCTGTCGCTTCATGATCTTGCCCCGCGTTTGAGAATCAAGATTAAAACCCCGCCTGTTATCGTAGCATAGGATGCTAAAAACGACTACCGCTCATCATCGACGACACTGATCGTATGCAGCACGATCCGGTCGACCACCCGGTCGCCGGTTTCGGAAACGACGAGCCGCTGCCCGGTCCCGGTGTCGAGCAGCCCCGTCGTCAGTTTGTAGCTGCCCGGTGCGAGGCCGTCGCTGGGTACGATGTGCCGCTGGACGATGATCATCCCCGCCGTCCAGTCGTCTATCGCCACCCCCAACCCGTTGACCACCACCACCGGGATATTGCCCGAATCGAGCAGGTGGACGAACACTGTGACCGGCGTCTCCGGGCGTTCGCGCACCCACCACCAGGTGGTGACGGACAGCGAGTCGCCCGGCGCGATTTCGGCGTCGCTGATATCGTAGCCCAGCAGGTCGACATAACCGGCGACCGGCAGCGGCAGCGGCACCGCCGGGTATTCGATGGTGGTGTAGGGAAGGTCGAATGAAATGTTGTTCTGCCAGACAGCGCAGCGCGGGCGGCCATCGTCCTGCCGGGCGATAGTATCGGGCTGGCCCAGGTCGACAATCGGGGCGCTGTCGGCGGGGAGCATGATCCAGCCTGCGCCTTCCCGCAGCGCGAGGCTCTGCGTGCAGTCGAAATCGAAAACCTGGAGATCGTCGATCCCGGTGCCTTCGATCAGCGCGGCGCGGCTTTCGAGCGGGGGATCGGAGGCGCAGCGGGCGAACCAGGGCGGTTGGACGCTGCTTTCGGGCAGCGCTTCGGGACGCACCTCGTAGATAGTGATACTGCCCCCGATCACGTCGACCGGTTCGCTGTTCCTGAAACTGCCATAAGTGTCGTCGAGCGCAGGCGGACGCCCTACCAGATTGGTCGCGCTGATCGCGTAGATGCCGGGAGCCGGGTTCAACGGGTAGAAGCTGGCCGTCGGCGGATGCCCGGCAGGGGTGGTCTCCGAGGGCAGCATCAGGGCGTTGATCCCGTAGGCTGCCGGGTCGCCGTCGCCGTAGTAGCTGAGATAGATCAGGTTGATGCCGCGCCGATCCATGTACCGGGCCAGCCCCGGCAAATCCTGCCCCCAGTCGAGATTCGACCCGGCGGTGATCTTCGCGCCGTTCTCGAACCCGCCGCCGATGACGTTGATGAAACCCAGGTAGTGGGGATGAATCAGCAGGCCACTCAGGATCACCGGGATCAGCGCCAGCCCGGCGGCGAGTGGCCGCTGTGTGGGTTCTTTGACCAGGTCATAGGCAAGGCGGCTGATGAAGATGAACACCAGCGGCAGCATCGGAAGCAGGGCGCGCATCTCCTGCCCCAGCGGTGTGAACATGCCTGCGGCCAGGATCGACAGCAGCGGGAGGCAGATTTCCCACCGGCACAGTGCCTGCCCCTGAATGAACGTCAGTGCGAAGGCCAGCCCCAGCAGCAGCAAAGTGATCAGCGGCAGCTTGGTGCCGAGTAAAATGAACGGCTGGTACCACCATCCGCCGGGTGAGAAATGTCCCAACAGGTAAACGCGCTGCCCGATCTCGGCCAGGCCCGGCGGAGTCGCCGCTTGAAAACGGATCAACTGGTTCAAATAGTCGTCGACCGGGATTGGCCGCGCCAGCCACCCGGCGAGGAGCATCCCGGCGATCACACCCGGCCACGCCGCCGGGCTGGGCCTGGGTTTCGAAGTCGGCTTGAACAGCGATGGCAGCGCCATCAACCCCGGTGCGAGGATCGCGATCAGCGGTGGGAAGCCGTTGGCAATGCTCAGACCCAGCAGCGCGGCGCAGGCCGCCGCCCGCCCGGTTTTCCGGCGGAGCAGATAGCGGCTCCAGCACCACAGGCCGCCGATCCAGAAGGTTGCGTTCGCCAGGTCGAGCGTCGCCAGCCGCCCGTAAGCGAGGATATTGGGCGAGAAAGCAAACAGGCCGAGCGCCAGCAGCGCACTCCACGCACCGCCGATGTCGCGCGCCCAGCGCCAGGTGATCGCCCCCAGCAGCAGCATCAGCCCGATCACCGGCAGGCGGGCCAGGAAGAAAAGGCGCGTGGGCGGCGCTTCCCCGCGCCAGAACAGCGCCTGGCCGATCCGCCGCCAGTCAGCCGACCGATAGCCGGGTATGGCTTCCAGCGGCGGCAGGTTTGTTTCCAGCAGGCTGAACGCCCCGGAGACCATGCTCATCAGGTATGGAAGTTCGGCGTTGTCGGGGTATTCGCCGCGCAGCAAAGCTCGCCCCTGCGCGACGCCCGGACCTTCGAGCAGCGTCGGCGATTTTTGCAGCGCGCTGTCGACCGCCAGCCCAAACAGGATTGCCAGCAGCAGGGCGGCCAGGAGCATATGGGCGGCTTTTCGTGCAGCGTGATTTTTTGGTTCACTCATGAGGGTTTCTCGATGAACACGACAAGAGAATCAAAGGGATGTTTTGTGGCAAACAAGGACTGGAACCGATCATCTGGTACCCGGCAGTGTAGCACCAACTGCCGGAAAGTGACAAACATCAGCCGGTAAAGGCGGCCTGTCGAAGCGATGAATCCCTCGCATCAGATCGCCTGTTTGTCATAAATGGGCAACTCGGCTACATTTCCACTATCCCACGCATTGGTAGGTATGATCTGTCAGATCAGAGAAGCTTATTTACCCCAGTTATCCGGGGGCTGTGCTCACCTGAAAAACCGTATGACCATTTTACCTCCTCCCCGTCTTGTATGGGTACAGAGCCGTGAAGCACACAAGGGAGATGATAATGCCAGATTCAGCGCTCGTTACTTATGCGACAAGTTACGGCTCGACACGAGAGGTCGCCGAAGCGGTCGCGGCGACCCTGCGCGAGTCGGGGCTTTCGGTGGACATTCAGCCAGTGCGGAAAGTACGCACCCTCAAAGGGTATGACGCGGTTGTGCTGGGAGCGCCGCTCTACATGTTTCGCTGGCACAAAGACGCCCGCCGATTCCTGGCCCGGCACCGAAAGGCCCTTGCCGAACGACCGGTGGCAGTCTTCGCACTTGGCCCTTTTTATACCGGCGATGAAGCGGAGTACCAGGGTTCGCGCGAGCAGCTCGACAAAGAGCTTGCCGAGTTTCCCTGGTTCACGCCGGTCGATCTGGTCATATTCGGCGGTAAATTCGAACCGGCGAATCTGCACTTTTCCTACAGGATGTTCATGAAGGAAATACCGGCGAGCGACCTGCGCGATTGGGAGACGATCCGCGATTGGGCGGCCAGTTTGCCTGCGAAGTTCCGGTGATCGGATCGCACATGGATATTCATTCAACTGGGGAGGTGCTATGACGACTCAAGATGCTGCTGTTCAAATCGAAGACTCTGCCTGGAAGACGCTCTACCGCACCGGCGGCGTGGCCGCCCTGATCGCCGCATTGGTTTTCAGGAGAAACATCGGCGCGGAAGTTTCGCTCGCCAGCGCACAGATGCCGCCCACCACTGCGGGCGGCTGGTTTACCCTGCTTCAAAACAGCCGGTTTCTTGGGCTGGCCTATCTCAATCTCTTCGATCTTGTGAACTATGCGCTGCTGGGATTGGTGTTCATCGCGCTCTACATTGCCCTCCGGCAGATCGACAGAAGCGCCACGCTGATCGCCCTGAGCAGCGGGCTGGTTGGAGTGGCCGCCTACTTCGCATCGAACCAGGTCTTTGCTATATTGGCCCTCAGCAATCAATATGCAGCCGCCGCAGAAGCGGATCGGGCGGCGCTGCTGGCCGCAGGCGAGGCGCTGCTTGCCATCGGGAGTCAGGGCGCGGGTGTCTACCTGGGCCTGTTCCTGGTGACGCTCGCTGCCCTGATGTTTTCGGTTGTCATGCTGCGAGGCGGCACCTTCAGCCGCCTGACAGCCT
>DAOUES010000134.1:0-3294 GCA_034430335.1 Anaerolineae bacterium
GCCCGCCTGGGTGAGCGCAGCTTTCCAACTCCGATCCGCGAGGAACCCGACCGGATCGTCCAGCGAGCCAATCCAGGGCGCACCGGCTGCCGCCTGCATGTCGAGCCATGAGCGCGTCAATGGATGGGTAAGTGTAATACCGTTGACTATATCAAATCCCAACCAACTCCCGGATACTGCAAGCTGGTTCACCTCGGACAGGATGCGAATGATCGTTTCATCCGGCAGATAGAAGAGGAAGCCTTCGAGCAGCCAGCCGGAGGGCTGATCGGGTTCAAATCCGGCGGCCACAAGGGAGTCCTGCCAGACGCCGGTAAGGTCACCCTTGATCATTCGCCGGGCACAGGCGGGATTTGCACCAACCGAGCGAAGGATTTCTTCTTTATGTTCCAGCACCGACGCCTGATCCATCTCGAATACCTGTGTCTGCTCCGGCCAGTCGAGCCGGAAGGCCCGTGTGTCCAACCCTGCCGCCATCAGTACAATCTGGCGAATCCCATTCTCAAGGGCAATTCGCCGGAGGAAACCATCGAAATAACAGGTGCGAATGACTATCGGAGCAACGCTGTCGGGCGTTTGTCCCTTCATCCACTCCCGGCCCTGCTCACCGGCCAGCGACTCTGCCCAGGGGTCTTCAAAGAGCCTGTCGGCGCGAGTATTTTCATAGGCGCGAACAGCCGCCGTCCATAAAGCCGTTCGCCCCAACGTATCACCGGGACTGGTTGTCTCTGACATTGCTTAACTCTCCTTGTGTATGTTGTCCAGAAATGCTGTTATGTCTGTCTGAAGACGAAAGAGCCTGCGGAGCCAGTTTTCCACATTCAGTGTAGTCAGTTTTTGATACAGTCAACTACCAAAATTCACCAACTGCCAGCAAAAGCCCGGTTTCTGATCAATGCAGCTATCCCGGTGACAAGCCAGCCGACCAGCACGACGATCTGCATCCCGGTCAGCCCGAACAAAAGATAAGAAACGTCGATGCGGAGAAAATCGGCAAGGAACCAGCCAATCGACAGGGCAGCCATCGACATTGTAGTGATTGCGCTCGCCGAAAAGCGATTGTTCTCCTTCAGAGTGAGGATCAAATACGCTGCGAACACCAGCAGCACCCAGATCGAGACATAGACAGGTGTGGGATGAAAGCGAATATCCACCGGGTAGAGCGACAGGTCATCAAAAGGGGGAATACGATAATTGCTCACCATACCCCAGGGAAGACCGGTTGGTGGGCCGAACAACTGGCGGGCGGGCACGTTCGCCCAGGGCGCGATCACGAGGAAGACGAGCACACCGGGCCAGATCGCGTTGAGCCAGGCAAGGAGACCAAGCCTGTTTCGCTTGATTACGTAAAGGAATGCAGCGAGTGCCCCGATCAGCACACCGGCGGGATCGATCCCCCCACTCCAGAAGGCCAGCGGGCCGATCTGGAGATCGAAGAAATGGGTCAGGAACCAGCGGCGGTCGTATACGGCGGCGACGGACGGCGGCGGGTTCAAAATGAAGAACAGGCGGCCAACGACAACACCGCCAACCAACATCCAGATGAGCAGCGTCAGGACGATTTCCACATCCAGGCCGCGACGACGAACGAACAGGAAGCAAAGCCCTCCGCCAGCAGCCAGCGCAGCGACGACGACCAGGGCAAACCAGGTGATCGTCACCGGGCCGAACTCAAATCCAACCGCCGAAGTATTCAATAATCGCCTCCTCCGGGGACACCAATTCCTGTAAAATGGTATATACAAGCCTTACCAGAATAACACCTGAAACCCGAACAGTTTTGACAGCAAACCATCCATACCTCTATACTTTAGCTATATTATCGATCCGCGATCAGCCCGGTCAAAAAATTGCTATGAGGCTTCTAGTATCCGATGGCCGTATCTATAAACTGACCCGCCCATTCATCACCCTGGGGCGCAGCGCCACGCGGGATATCATCATTCCCGATCCGCGCGTATCCCGGCACCATGCGGTGCTGCGCCAGTATTCCGAATCATACATCCTCAGCGATGTCGGCAGCACAAACGGCACGTTCGTGAACGGGCGGCGGCTCGACAATACACATGTCCTCCAGCACGGGGATTCGATCCGGATGGGGACGATCACGCTCCTGTTTCAGCACGAACAGCTCCTCCAGTATGAGCCAGCCGACAACCGGCCCAAAAAATCATTTGACGAACCGCTGACCGGGCTGGAAGGTGACTCAATCGATCTGCTCGACATTCCCGTGACCCCGGAATCGGCGGTCGAAGACAGGTTCTCTTCGGCAAAGACAGCGCCCCTGGACGATCCCGATCCTACCATCAAGGATATCGACGAGATCGAGGTACAAATCAAGAAGATTCTGTATGAACTGGCGCTGGGGATCGGGGAAAAGCGGCTGGTAAAGAGACTCGTCCGCAAAGGCAAAGACAGGCAGGAAGCCGAAAAACTGGTCCGGAAAGCATCAAAGAAACTCGACAAATACAAAGCCACCGAAGACGGCCAGCAAGCCCTGGCCGAACGGGCGATGATGCAGATGGCACCCGCCGGGCTGCTGTTCCTGTTTGGACTGGTCAGCGCTACTTTTTTGTATATCGTGACGCAGCCCAGGTGGTATTACTGGTTTCTCTGGCTGGCAGTTCTGACCGGCGCGGCGGTTTTCCTCCGGGCGTTTTCTCAGTGGCTTGACGCCCGATAGAGATCGACACGGGGATATTGTAAAGCCCCAGGCCATGCGGTATACTAACCGCCGCCCTGGGTGAAATACCCGATACCATCCAGACCAGCAAACGGGGCGTGGCGCAGCTTGGACAGCGCGCACGGTTCGGGTCCGTGAGGCCGCCGGTTCAAATCCGGCCGCCCCGACACAAGAAGACTGGCCTTAAGCCAGTCTTCTTTGTTTTGCCTGAGAGCATGCAGCCTCGATCATCCCCTGTGCGGAACGCAAATGATTCGCCGCATGTTCCCTCCTACAAGAAACACCGGGCGACCGACAATCATTGGCCGCGTAAAGGAGTGCCCGACCTGTGATTATCTACGTCTCGTAGATGCCCTGAAAGGGCGGGCGCAAGGCCCGCCCCTACGAGACGGAATCGGCATTTGTGATTAATCTGACACAATGTTGGATGATCAGGTTTATAGAGTAGGAGAGTGTCGCATAACCCCCAAATAGGGGTTCAAGCAGTGAAAATAGATGCACATTAGCCTGTTTTTTGCCCTCACCCTAAATCCCTCTCCCTCATGGAGAGGGACTTGATCCTGCTTGCTCACCCTTCTCCATGAGGGAGAAGGGCCGGGGATGAGGGCGTT
>DAOUES010000135.1:0-6058 GCA_034430335.1 Anaerolineae bacterium
GGGACGGCCCCAATTCAGCCGGGGTGGTGATCGATGCCGTGCGCTGTGCCAAGCTCGGCCTGGATCGCGGGATTGGCGGGGCATTGGAAGCCCCAAGCAGCTACTTCATGAAGTCGCCGCCAACCCAATACCCGGACGAAGTTGCCAGAGAGAAAACCGAGGCATTCATCAACCAGGAGTGATGGGTGTGTCTTTCGCCTAACAGGGATATATCAGGCTCGAAGCCCGTCACAATCCAGTTGGCGGGCTTTCCCGTTTCTTTGCCGGTCTTTTACCCGATATTCACACACGCTCTTCTATTTTTCCCCAGATACGCCACTGCCTCATCTTCAATCCGACCATTACCAGACTTGCCCGCACCGAAAATGCGATACACTTATTCATAGTGACAGGTCTCCTTTGCTAACTGTTGGTTTGGTTACCTTAAGTTTTGCATAGGAGACTGTTACTGTCACTTGTTTATGTCCGTTTCGATGATTTGTAGCCTAATTGGTACAAGATTTAGGTGTAAAGTTAGATTTTGGATTATCTCCCGGCGCTGAAGCACCGGGCTAAAATATGGGTAGGTAGCTTTCGATTTTGTGCTTGAAGAATCACCCCCTCTGACGAACCTGCGGTTCGCCATCTCCCCCACAGGGGGCGATCTTCGGGCGATCTGTTCAGAAACAAAAAGGCCGCCGAATGGCAGCCCGTGCGTCGATAGAAGTGAAATGAATTTGAGTTTGCACACCCCCCTGCATCTCGCTACGCTCGATGCTGTCCCCCCTTGGCAAAGGGGGACGACAAGAAGATCGTGCTATGCTTCGGGGATCAGCAGTGGCCGGAACTTGTAGCCGTAGACGATGATCCCCTCGTCGCCGTCGGTGCGGAGCTTGCGGGTGACCATCTCGACCCGCATCCCGATCTCCGGTTCGCCTTCGAGATCGGTCAGTTGGGCGGTGAGCATCGGGCCTTCGTCGAGCTTGACCAGCGCGACAACATAGGGCGACTGGTATTCAAACCCCAGCGGGCCGTCGATCACGGTCGTGTAGCTGTAGACCTCCCCTTTACCGACAAACGTGTACGGCTCCTGGGCCGGTTTCGCGCATTCGGGGCAGGCATCACGCGGGGGGAAAATCTTTGCCCCACAGTGGGGGCATTTCTCACCCTCTAAACGATAGCGCTGGCGTTCCAACCGCCAGTGTTGTGACAGGCTCATCATCGCGGCGATCAGCGTTCAGCAGGTTCGTAGGCGTGGGCCAGCGAATGACTCACCCGCCTGGCAGGTTGAACCAGGGCTGTCTCATGGCTGGCGCATGCGTCGCAAACGGGGCGCGGGGAGAAAAATGTCTTACCGCATTCTGAGCAGATGGTGCCGGTCAGCCCGTAGCGTTGATTTCTGAGTCTCCAGTGGCGCGGCATTTCCATAGGTGTTGATCGTCTCCTCATCCAAAAATCGGTCAGTCGTTGGGATGCTCTCACGTTGCACCCCCATTATTACCATCTATCGCTTTCAGAAGCTACCAACGGGGCTGTCAAAAGCTATCAGATTGCCTGACATGGCTATTTTGTGCGTAATTTCCCCCGGTAGCGGGCATAAACCGCGTAGTCGACTTCGGTGCGGCGGGCGATGTAATCTTCGGTTTTGGGGGCGCGATTCTGGCGTTCGGCAAGCAGATCGGTAGCCCGCAGCGCCATCGCGTCGGAGCCTGCGCCAGAACCAAAGGAAACCATCAGGATGCGATCACCCGGTTTGGCCTGGTCGAGGATCGCGCTCAACCCGATCAGCGCGGCCCCGGCATAGGTATTGCCGATCCGATCCGACAGGAGACCCACCTCGATCTGCTCGGCGCTGAAGCCGAGCATTTTTGCGGCACGCTGCGGGAATTTGACATTGGGCTGGTGGAAAACCGCGTAATTGAAATCGGCGGCTGATGCATCAAGCCCTTCCATCAGTGCTTTCCCCGCCGAGATGATGTGGTGGAAGTAGGCGGGTTCCCCGGTGAAGCGTTCGCCGTGCGAGGGGTAGATTGCATGTGCCCGCCGCCAGAAGTCGGGGGTATCGGTGACGAAGGAATAGGTCGCCTCGATGACGGCCAGGCTTTCCCCGGCGGGGCCGATCAGGTAGGCGGCTCCCCCGGCGGCGGCAGTGTATTCGAGCGCATCGCCAGGACGCCCCTGGGCGGTGTCCATGCCGATTCCAAGCGCGTAAGGGGCCATCCCGCTGCCGACCATGCCAATCGCCGCCTGCATCGCTTCCGAACCGGCTTTACAGGCGAACTCCATATCGGCGGCGAGGGTGGCGGGCACCGCGCCAATCGCCTCGGCGACGATGGTCGAACTCGGCTTGACGGCGTAAGGGTGGGATTCAGAGCCGACCCATACGGCGCGAATCTGAGAGGGATCGATCTCGGCGCGGGCCAGGGCGTTGCGGGCGGCTTCAATCGACATTGTTACCACATCTTCATCCAACCCCGGCAGCGATTTCTCGGTGACGGGCGATCCGCCCATGCCGTCTTTCCAAATGCGTGAAATCTCGGTGCCGGGGAGCCGGTAGCGCGGCACATAAGCGCCATAGCCGACAATCCCGACTTCGCGGTCGGGTTTCATCGGGGGGGAGGCCGGTTGATCGGTTTGAGGTGTCATTTTCACTGCTCCAACAGTTTTTTAGCGTAATCCAGGTTGATCTGTTTATCTTGCAGCATGCGTTGAACAATCGCGTCGATCTGATCGTCTGCCGCGCCCGCTGATATGGCGACCTGGCGGGCGTGGAGGGCCATATGGCCTTTCTGGATGCCTTCGGTAGCGAGAGCGCGCAGCGCACCGAGGTTCTGGGCAAGGCCAACGGCGGCAATGATCCCAGCCAGTTCTCCGGCTGTTTTTACGCCGAGAATCTTCAAGGCGACCTGTGCCGCCGGGTGAGCGCGGGTCGTACCGCCGACGATTCCGACTGCCACCGGCAGTTCGATCATCCCGTGCAGGCTGCCATCGGCGTTTCTGCTCCAGGTGCTCAGGGACGTGTAGCGCCCTGACCGGGCGGCGTAGGCGTGGGCACCGGCTTCGATGGCCCGCCAGTCGTTGCCGGTGGCGATCACCACCGGGTCGATGCCGTTCATAATGCCCTTGTTGTGGGTCGCCGCGCGGTAAGGATCGGCGGCGGCGAAGGCCCAGGCTTCGAACACGCCCACGATGACCTGTTCGCCGGAATAGTTCTCGAAAGCAAGTGCCTCGACCGGGAGGGTGCATTCGGCGCGGGCAAGGCGGCGGTCGGCGAGGTTCGACAAAATCTTGAGGCCGACTCTGCCCCCGGTGAGGCGTTCGAGCAGCGGGGCGAGCGCTTCACAGGCGGTGTTGACCGTGTTGGCTCCCATCGCGTCGCGGCAGTCGGCGATCAGGTGGACGATCAGCATCGGCCCGGCGGCAGTTTCTCCCAGAATGCGGACTTCGATATCGCGGGGGCCGCCGCCGATGCTGACGAGAAACGGGTCTATCTGGGCGGCGGCTGCCAGCAGGTCGGATTTGCTTTCAAGAATGGCCTGTTTCGCCGCCGGTAAATCCACCAAGTCGAGAATCTGTATCTGGCCGATCATCTCCGGCGGGGTGCTGCTGGCCGTGAATCCGCCGTTCGACCGCACCAGCTTGGCGATATGGCTGGCGGCGGCGACGACCGACGGCTCCTCGACGGCCATCGGGATCAGCACGTCACGGCCATTGACGACGAAATTGGCCGCGACGCCCAGCGGCAGGCCGAACACGCCGACCACGTTCTCGATCAGCCGGTCGGCCAGTGCGAGGGTCAGGCCGGATTCGCCGGTGAGGATCGCCAGTTCCTCCGGGGTGAGCGCAACCTGCTCGGCGACGATCCGGGCGCGCTCATCGGGTGTTTGCCTGTAGAAACCGGGTAATCGAGAACCTGTGCTCATCGACTCTTCGATTCAGCTAATCGCCCACGATCATCACGTGGGCGAAAAAGTAGACACATAGACTGTATAAAGAGAATGCTGCCAAAATCTACCAGAACCGGGGATTTCGGGATTAGAGGGCGTGGTCAACCTCGGTGATGGTGGTTGCATAGCCTTCGGATTGGCGCTGTTCGATGCAGCGGTCGGCCAGAAAACGGGCTGCCTCATAGTAATCCGGTTCGTTGCGGCGCTCGGCCTCATAATCGACATAGGGGCCGAGCCTGGCCCAGACCTTGACGACGAACGGGCTGACCCACTCGATGATCGCATCGCTCGATATCAAGTCCTGCTGGAGCAGAAAGCCGAGCTGGTCAAACGAGTTGAGAACCAGCTTGACGTGACGGCGTCCCTCGTCGCCGAGGCTTTCCAGGCCGAGCTGGGGATCGGGGGGAAGGTTGATATAAATCCAGCGGCGGGCGGCGATATTCTGGTCGGTCATCATCTTGTCGAAGATGCTGTTGTAGGCTTCGAGGTTGTGGGCGGCGATCTGGGTTTTGCGGCTGTCGATGGATTCGACGAGTTGGGCAAGCACAACAAAGCCGCCACCGAGAACTGTTGCCAATGTCGCGGCGGATGATAATCCCTCAAGCGCTGCCCAGAAATTTGATTGGAAATTGGCAAAACCAAAAATCAAAAAGCCAAGCGTGATTAGCCCGACCCAGATCACAAAAAAGATGATACTGGCAATCCCGGCAATGAGAATAATCTTCCCAGGCGGATAATCCTGTATCTGGCGCATAAATCCCTATCCTTACGCTGAAGTAGGCCCCCTAAAGACCCGTTTATTCTACACCAGAAAAGAAACAACTGCGCGATCAGGTGTCGGTGACAATGGAGGCAAAAGTGGCGATGTTCCAATCTCCCGGAATGCGGATGCGCTGCATCTCGAAGGGAGCGGCTTTGTCCTGCTGGGCACCGTGATAAATGGTCACCGCTCCCCAGTAGCCAACCTCTTTGGCGACCTCGATGACTGCTGCGTCATACGAGCCGGAGGGATAAGCGAGAAAACGGGGCTGGTAACCCAGGTTCGCCTCGATGGTCTGGGCCGGGCCAAGCAGGTGAAACAGGAGCCAGTCATAGTCGCGATCGGACATATCAAAATGCTCGCGGCCATGAACCTCAACATCCATCCCGGCGCGGCTCATCTCGGTGAGCATCTCCCAGGTCATGTAGCCGGGATCGCTGCGGTCGGTGACATCGGTGAGGATGAAGAACGTGCCGACAAAGTCGTGCTCCTGGAGAATGGGAAAGGCGTTCTCGTAGTTGTCGACATAGCCATCGTCGAAAGTCAGAACGATTGGTTTGTCAGGGATATGTTTGCGCCCGGTGTTCAAGGCGACCATCAGTTCATAAAGGGTGATAGATTCGTAACCGTTATCGTCGAGCCAATCCATCTGCTCCTCGAACAGTTCCGGCGCGATAGAAAGGTCTTTTCGATAAACGTCGGCATCGGCGGGGGGAGTGCTGATATAGTGGTACATCAAAATCGGGACGTGGAGCTTGCGGTCAACCGTATCGGGGGTGGGGAGCAAGGTTCTCAGATAATCGGGCAGGGTAGTTGGCGTCGGCAGGCTCGTGGGCGTATCGGTTGGTGATTGGCCGCTGCCGTCTTCGGTTGGCGTGGCGGTTTTGGTTGGCGTCGAGGAGGGTTCCCGGGTGTTGGTCTGGGTGGCCGTAGATGTATCGGAGGGGGTGGGGGAGAACAGCGCGGCGATCACTGCCGGGCGGCGGTCGGCATAACTGGCGGGCGAAAAAGCGAACAGGCTGATGATCGCACCGACCAGCAGCAGGTTGACTGCTATAAATAGAATGAGTACGGTTCGTTTCTTCCAGCGGGGTGGTTGGGGGGTTTTTGCCCGGAGTTTTGGGCGCGTCGACGGCTGCGGTATCATAGTGCCCGGAGGATACCTTATGGCAGATGACGTGTCAATGGGTGTCCATTCGTTCTGCCTTGAACAAGGTGAAATTGTACAATCTTCACCGGCTGGGTTATCATCGCCCGGTACGCGGTATTCTAGCCAGGGGATCAGACCAGTGAGCAACATGCGTCGAACAACCATACTATTGATTGTCCTAGTCTCCGCCATGCTGTTGGCGGCCTGCGCCGATGCAGAAGT
>DAOUES010000136.1:0-2849 GCA_034430335.1 Anaerolineae bacterium
GCCCGCCCCTGGTGGGTGGGAACGAAGTGCCTGAACCCGAAGATCGTGCTGATGACCTCTTTCAGGTTGTAGAAGCTTTTCGCCCCGGCATACGATTCGTCGCCCAGCATGATCCCGGCCCACTGGTTGTCGCTCATCGCTGCTGTGCCGCTGTCGGTCAGCAGATCGATCATCACGTCCTCGGCGCGAAGCTTGAACAGGTTGTACCCGGCCAGTTTGAGCAGTTGTTCGCGTTCTTCTTTGGTGGTTTGCCGTGTGGGTTCGATGGCTTTGATCCGGAAAGGTTCGATGGGGTAGGTGGGCATTTCTATAGCTCCATAAAGTGAAATAGTTCGACTATCAGGCGATACGATGGTCGAGTTGATTGAGTATGTCGACCACTTGACGACACCCTCAGCATACACGATCCGGGCAGTGTTACCTAGTGACAGTATACATTGACAATCGTCACAAACCGACTTAAAATCCACCTGCTTTCGGAAAAATATCTTGAATAAGTATCTATCCGTACTGATTTACAAGTAGTGCTAAACCATCGATAGTGCTGCATGTATTGCGGGAATATCCGCGATGCAGATATTCTTCTATCCCCACTGCTGGAGGGCTACCCGTTATGAAAGTTTATTCGACAAAATCACTGCGTAACATTGCGCTTATGTCGCACCAGGGAGCAGGCAAGACATCGTTGGTTGAAGCCATGCTGTTTAACACCGGTGCAGTTAACCGCCTGGGCGATGTGCAGGAAGGTTCGACCGTAGCCGACTTTGACGAGGAAGAAATTCGGCGCGGTCTATCTCTCAGCACGGCGCTGGTCGCAGTTGAGACGCACGACCTCAAGCTGAATATCCTCGATACGCCGGGGTACGTTGACTTTCAGGGAGAAGTGAAGAATGCGCTGCGGATAAGCGACCTGGCACTGCTGGTCATTGATGTCAGTTCTGGCGTCGAGGTTGGCTCAGAGTTGTATTGGAGCTATGCTGACGAATTCAACCTGCCGCGCGCCGTCGTGATCAACAAGATGGATCGCGAAAACATTCAACCCGATTCGGTTTTTCAGCAGTTGGGCGAGATATTTGATGCTCGCTTTGTGCCGCTCCAGCTTCCGATCATGGAAGGCGGCAATTTCACCGGTGTGGTCGATCTGCTCTTGATGAAGGCTTTTATCGGCGCGGAACAAAAGCCGCAGGATATCCCGGCGGCGCTTGCTGATGAGGCGGAAGAAGCGCGTTTTGAGCTGGTCGAAGCCGCCGCCGAATCGGATGATGCTCTGTTGGAGAAATATTTCGATACCGGCGAACTCACCGACGAAGAAGTTTTGCAGGGTGTTATGGCCGGTTTGAAGACCCAGGGCTTCATCCCGGTAATGTATTCGGCGGGAAAGGCCAATATTGGAGCCTCCGGCTTGGTCGATCTGCTTGCCAGGCTCTCCCCGGCCCCGGACGACCGGCCCGAAGTCATCAAGGGTGAGCAAAACGGTGAAGAAGTCGAATTACCGGCAGCCGACGGCGGCCCGCTTGTCGTCTATGTTTTCAAGACAACCGCCGACCCCTTCGTCGGGCGGTTGACCTATTTCCGCGTCGTATCCGGGACGCTTAAAGCGGACAGCCGCTACTTCAATCACAACAAAGGCGAAGAGGAGCGGTTTGGATCGCTGCTGGTGCTGCGGGGCAAAGAGCAGATCACAGTCGATACCATGCACGCCGGTGATATCGGCGCGGTGGCAAAGCTGAACCATACGGTCACCGGGGATACGTTGGGCGACAAGGGCAGGGCCATTACTCTGCTGGGGTTGGAATTCCCACAGCCGATCTACGGCGTGGCCGTCACTCCGGCGACCCAGGCCGACTCGGCCAAGATGGGGCCGACGCTGACCCGTCTCTGCGACGAGGACCCGACCCTGTTCTGGCGGCAGGACCCGGCCACCAGGGAAGCCGTCCTGGAGGGTATGGGTGATGTTCACGTGGATGTGGCGATCAGGCGTGCCGCCCAGTTGGGCGCAAACCTCGAAACCGCTGTCCCGAAGGTGCCCTACAAAGAAACTGTTACCAAGACCTTCGCCACCCAGTATCGGCACAAGAAGCAGTCCGGCGGGGCCGGGCAGTTTGCCGAAGTTCACCTGCGCGTCGAACCCCTGGAAACAGGTGCAGGGTTCGAGTTTTCGAACGAGGTTTTTGGCGGTGCGATCTCCGGTTCCTTTATCCCTTCTATCGAGAAGGGAATCAAGGGCGTGATGCAGACCGGGGTCATCGCCGGGTATCCGGTTGTCGATGTCAAAGCGGTTGTATTCGACGGGAAAGAACACCCGGTTGACTCAAAGGACATCGCCTTCCAGATCGCTGGCCGCGAGGTGTTCAAGCTGGCGTTCAAGGGCGCAAGCCCGGTTCTCCTTGAGCCGATCATGAACATTCACATCACCGTGCCTGATTCAAACATGGGCGATGTCATCGGTGACCTGAGTTCACGGCGTGGGCAGGTGCAGGGAACCGATTCCCTGGTCGGCAAGGCAATCGTCCACGCAACCGTACCGCTGGCCGAAGTGCAGCGCTACAGCAACGATCTGCGTTCCTTCACCCAGGGGCGTGGTGTGTACACGATGGAACTCTCGCATTTCCAACCGGTGCCCCCGCAGATCGCCGAAGTGATCATCTCTAAAGCCCAGAAAGAGGAAGAGGAATAGCCCGGTTTCGGGTCTTCCGGCAGAAGTCAAAAGCCACCCAGCGGGGTGGCTTTTTGTATCGAAGTGATTGAAACTTTTTCGAGTTGAAGAATTAGCTGCAAAGAAAATCTATCACAGTCTAAGATATGGTGTCCCCCTTTGCGGCAGCGAGCGCAGCGAGTTGCAGGGGGGT
>DAOUES010000137.1:0-4174 GCA_034430335.1 Anaerolineae bacterium
TGCCCCAGGGAAGCCCTGAACGGCGCAAAGCAGTCCTTGCCCTGAACCACGTCCACCAACGCATTGCCAACCGGCGCAGGGACTTTGCTCACAAGGAAAGCCGAAAACTGGTTGAGAACTATCAGGTCATCGTGTTTGAAGATTTGGACATCGTTGGGATGCAATCTAAGGGCAAAAAGACCATCAACAAAGGCGTGGCCGATGTGGCCTGGAATCAATTCGTACAAAGCACAGCCGCCAAAGCGGAAGAAGCTGGGCGAAGTGTGGTATTGGTTGATCCCAAGAACACCACACAACTTTGTTCTGGTTGTGGTCAGATTGTCAAAAAAGAACTGCATCAACGTCTACACGCCTGTCCTCATTGTGGTCTCGAGCTGTCGAGAGACCTGAACGCTTCGATCAATATTTTGGCTCGCGGGCTGGCGAGCCTTGGCCATCAGGCCATAGAAGCCCACCTCCTTTAGCGGTGGGAGCAGTCACAGTGACCATCTTTCTTCCTTCGTGCTATAATCCCGCGCGGTGGGCCGCCAGTTTCATAGGGGACAGGATCATGACACTAAGCCTTGAACAGGTCGAACATATTGCCGAACTGGCAAAACTGGCCTTGTCTGACGAGGAGAAGGCGCTCTATCGCGAGCAGCTTTCGTCCATCCTCGACTATGCCGAGCGCATCCAGCAGATCGATACCGACGACATTTCGCCGACGGCGACCGTCTTGCCCGTCCATACCGTCCTGCGTGAAGATGTCTCCCGGCCCGGTGCGCCGCGCGAGGAACTGCTCGAAAACGCCGCCGAGCAGGAAGATGGTATGTATCGCGTAGACACCATACTGGAATAACCCGATGACCGATCTCACCGACCTGACGATAAAAGACGCGCAGTCCCTTCTCCATAAAGGGGAGATAACCTCTGTCGAACTCACCCGGGCTTTCCTGGATCGGATTGCCGGGATCGACGATACCCTCCAGGCTTTTCTGCTGGTCACGGCAGATCAGGCCCTCGATCAGGCCCAGCAGTCCGATGAGCGCCGGGCGCAGGGCGAGTACAACCCGCTGTTGGGTGTGCCGCTCGCCTATAAAGACGTGCTCTGCACGAAGGGCATCGCGACCACCTGCGGATCGAAGATACTGGAAGGCTACCGCCCGCCCTATTCGGCGTTCGCCGTCGAGAAGCTGGACGCGCTGGGGGCGGTGATGCTCGGCAAGACCAACTGTGACGAGTTCGCAATGGGGTCGTCGACCGAAAACTCGGCTTACCAGGTCACCCACAACCCCTGGGATATCGAACGTGTGCCGGGCGGTTCGAGCGGCGGCAGCGCCGCCGCCGTAGCTGGCCGGTTGGCTCCCGGCGCGTTAGGCACCGATACCGGCGGGAGCATCCGGCAGCCCGCTTCGCTGTGCGGCTGCGTGGGCCTCAAACCGAGCTACGGGCGCGTTTCGCGCTATGGGCTGGTCGCCTACGCCTCCTCGCTTGACCAGATCGGTCCGATGGCCCGGACGGTCGAAGATGCCGCCCTGATTTTGAATGCCATCGCCGGGTACGATCCCCACGACTCGACTTCGATGGATTTGCCCGTGCCCGATTATACAGCCGCGCTCATCCCGGATTTGAAGGGCGTGCGGGTCGGCGTTCCGAAAGAGTATTTTGTCGAAGGGATGCAGCCCGCCGTCGAGGAGATCGTCCGTGCCGCCATCGACCAGATGGCAGCGCTCGGCGCGGAGGTGAAGGAAGTCAGCCTGCCGCATACCGATATGTCACTGCCGGTCTATTACCTGATCGCCCCGGCGGAGGCCTCGGCGAACCTCGCCCGCTTCGAGGGGCAGCGTTACGGGCCGCGTATCAGCGCCGGATCGATGTGGGATACCTACAAGCAGACACGCGGCGAGGGCTTCGGGCCGGAAGTGAAGCGCCGCATCATGCTGGGAACCTATGCCCTATCGACCGGGTACTATGATGCCTACTATCTCAAATCGCAGAAAGTTCGCACGCTGATCAAGCAGGACTACGACCGGGCCTTCGAAGAAGTCGACGTGATCGCCTGCCCGGTTTCGCCGACCACCGCTTTCAAGATCGGCGAACGGGTCGACGACCCGCTTCAAATGTACCTCTCCGACGTGCTGACGCTGGCCGTCAACCTGTCGGGGATTTGCGGGGTTTCGGTGCCCTGCGGCTTCGATGGTGACGATCTGCCGGTGGGCTTGCAGTTGCTCGGCCCGGCCTTCAGCGAGGAGCGCATTCTCCACGCGGCCTATGCCTACGAACAATCGACCGAATGGCACACCAGGGTGCCTACACTCTGATCGCTGTACACACACTTTCTTAGTCGTAGATTGCTAAGGGGGACAGCTTCTCGCAAAGCGAGAAGCAGGGGGCACCGGTAGCTCGGCGTTCCCTTTTTCTTTACAACCCCCGTACAAACTCGATGATCTCGGCGGCGAGATCGTAGCGGCTGAACTGCGGCAGGATGTATATCCCGGCGGCTTTGCCCTTGATCTGTTCGGCCAGCTCCTGCGCGATCTGTATGCCCTCCTGCGCGGCCTTATCACCGGCGGCATCGATCCGCTTCATGATTGCATCCGGGATGGTGATCCCCGGCACCTCGTTGTGCAGGAAACGCGCATGGCGTGAGCTGTAAAGCGGCATCACCCCCACCAGCACCGGCGTTTCCAGCGGGCCATGCAGCGCCTCGTAGCGTTCCAGAAATCGATCCAGGCTGCCCAGGTCGAAAATTGGCTGGGTGAGCAGGTAGTCGGCTCCGCTGTCGAGCTTTTTGCGCAGCACGCGGATTTCCTGCTCCGGGTCGGGGGCGTTGAGATTCAGCGCGCAGCTAACCAGGAAGTTGGTCGGTGGGCCGATCCGGTTCCCGGCGCAGTCTAGCCCCTCGTTGAGACTCTGCTTGACCAATCGCACCAGCCCCGACGGGACGATGTCGTAGTTGTCGGCGGCTTCCGGGTAATCGCCGATGCGGGTTGGATCGCCCATCACGACGAACAGGTTGCGGATGCCCAGCGCGTGCGCTGCAAGCAGATCGCCCTGCACACGGAGCAGGTTGCGTCCCCGCGTCGGGAAGTGGAGCACCGTCTCGACCCCGGCTTCGCGTTCCAGCAGGTGACAGGCAGCCCAGGGACTCATCCGCATACGGGCCATCGGGCTGTCGGTCACGTCGATCACGTCGGCTCCCGCCTCGCGGAGCATCTGTGCGGCCCGCAGCAGCCTGTCGGGGACGGCGCTGCGCGGTGGGGAGACTTCGACCGCGACCACAAACTCGCCTGCTGCCAGTTTCCGGGCGAGGGCGCTCGGCGCGCTGATCGAAGTCACGACTTCGACCGGTTCGGCGGTAGTGCCGCTCTGCGATTGAACCGTACTGACATAATCGGGATTGTCGAGTGTCTCGCGCATCGCGGCGATGTGATCGGGGGTCGTGCCGCAGCATCCGCCGATGATCGACACACCCTGATCGCGAAAGGCCGCCGCGTAGTCGGCGAAATACTCCGGCCCGGAGGCGTACATCACCCGCCCGCCGACGTGTTCCGGCCAGCCCGCGTTGGGCATCGACGAGAACGCAGCGGGCGAATCTTCCGGCAGGGCGGCCTGCATCGCCTTGATCACCCGCATCGCCTGGGCCGGGCCGTTCGAGCAGTTCACACCGATCACGTTCGCGCCGAGTCCGGCCAGTGTCTCGGCCACCTGCCCCGGCGTATTGCCTAATAAAGTTCGGTCGTCCCTTGAGAAAGTAACCTGCGCGATCAGCGGCAGGTCACAGACCTCATGCGCGGCAAGGATCGCCGCCTCGATTTCGTGGAGATCGTGAAATGTCTCGAAGATCAGCACGTCGGGATCGGCCTCGATCAGCGCGGCGACCTGTTCGCGGAAGGCGTCCTGCGCCTGCTGAGTGGTGACCCGCCCGAAGGGGGCCAATCGCACCCCAAGCGGGCCGATTGAGGCCGCCACGTACCGGTTGGATTTGAAGGCGGCTTCGATGGCTTTCCTTGCGATCTCCACCCCGGCCCTGTTGATGTCGTTCAACTGGCCGGACAAGCCGTGCTCGGACAGTTTGAAGCGGTTAGCGCCGAACGTGTTCGTCTCGATTAACTCAGCCCCGGCGTCGAGATAGGCATGGTGAACGTCGAACACCAGCGCGGGATCGTTGAGATTCAATACGTCGAAACAGGCT
>DAOUES010000138.1:0-8957 GCA_034430335.1 Anaerolineae bacterium
CGCGAATTACGCAGATTTATAACTGCTCGGGTAGCACCACAGAACAGCGTGGTCGTTTGCCCTCACCCCTAAATCCCCTCTCCCTCCTGGCGAGGGGACTTAACACCCTGATTGGAAAATGCGGAGTTATTTCTTTACAGCCACTTAGCAAGAGGGACAACATTACTTTTTATGCGATGGAACTGTTATGGTCAGGTTGTTAAGTCAAACGATCAAGTGGGGGTGAATCTGGTGCTCTGTAAAGTAAGGTTTTGGATGATTCGCTGATTCGTCCCGGGGCTAAAGCCGCCAAGCTCAAAACGATAGGTCGACCGCAGGTCGACCCTGGGCGGGCACAAGACCCGCCCCTACGAGATGAGATCGGGGTTTGTGATCTACCTGGTAAAATGTTGAAAGATCAGGTTTACAGGGCACTAGGATTGGGGCGGCACGCGATACGAGTAGAACAGCACCTCGCCTCCGGGTTCCCGGTGAACATAGACGCGCCCACCGGGGAGGAGTTCCATCAGCGGGGGGAGTTCGGCGCGGCGGCCCGGCTCGAAGATGAACAGGCTGTCCTCGGCGGGATCGTAGAGTCCGGGCAGCGAGTCGGCAGCCGGGTCGGTGAGTTCGTCGCCGAGCAGGTTGGGCAGGAAATACTGGCGGAGCGTCGAGCGGTTCAGGTACGAGCGGGGGGCGGTGGCAAAATAAACGTGGAGCAGGCCCGGTCCGGCGTCTTCCTCGATGACATAATCGACAACTGCGCGGCCCATCAGCGTGTTGGGATCGTGGGCGTAGGATTGATCGTGGGGCTGGTAGACCATCCCGTAGAAGAGCAGGTCAGCGGCGATCAGCGCGGCGGCGACCCCGACCGGAATCCAGTGCCGGGTCAGCGATGCCGGGAGCGGCAGCAGGTCGGCCAGGCCGACGATGCCCAGCCCGACGAGCACGATCAGCGGGGGGGCGATCAGGACGAGGCGGGCGTAGCCGGGTGGCCGGGCAAGGAGGACGCTGCCCGCGATCAGCGCGGCGGCGATCCACAGGAGCAGGAGCCAGACCTCAGGGCGGCGCGGCTGCATCACTGCCAGCGCCAGCCCGATCAGGAGGGGGACGCCCATGTAGCGGCCCATCAGCGGGGCGACCGGCCCGTAAAACAGGGTGCTGTCGAGGGTGTGGATCGGGGCGAGGAAGGAGTTTTGCACCTGGTACAGGAGGATTTCCCCGGCGGTGCGCGATTCGAGCATCATCTCGTAGCGACCGGTCTGGAACAGGCCGGTGCTGTTCAGGCGCGTGGTGAGCGCGTCGCCGGTGACGAGATAGTGCCAGTTGGCGGGCCAGGTGGCGATCAGAAAGCCGAGGATCAGGGCCAGGATCAGCGGCCCGGTGCCGATCAACCGGGAGGGGTGGAAGATGGCGATCAGGGCCAGCCAGACTGTGCCGATCACCGGGATGAGGCGCGCACCGGCATAGAAATACTGGGTCAGGCCCAGCGAAAGCCCGGCCAGGGCGAAATCGGAGAGGCGGCGGGAGCGCAGGCCATGAATCAAGAAGGCGAAGGCAAGCGCGGCGAAGAGGGGATCGACGGCGTTGTTGAGCGCCAGGCGGCTGAAATGGACGTGGAAGGCGAACCCGGCCAGCGCCACCGCGCTGACCAACCCGACGCGGCGGCCAAAACATTCACGGCCCAGGAAATAGACGGCGGGGACGGTCAGCGCGCCGGAGATGGCGACGACCAGCCGCGCGGCGAACACCGTGCGGCCAAAGATGGCAACCGGGATCGCCATCAGGTAGTGAAAGAGGCGGGGATGGGAGAGCCAGGCCGGGCCGAACGGGTTGCCCCGGAAAGTCCCCTCGGCGATGGCGGCGGCTTCGTGGGCGAAGGCGGCTTCGTCGAAGGAGAAGATTTCGGGGCAGCGGCCCAGGTAGACAATCCGCGCGAGGAGGGCGATACCGGTCGCGGCGATCACGATCAGCGCGGCGGTGCGGTCGGTTTTGATCGATTCGACGAAAGCGGCGAGGCGGGCGCGGAACTCGCCGGGTCTCATCAGGGCGAAAAGGTAGCAGATGCACCCGGCCAGCCAGAGAACGATCGGGATGAGGACGGGACATCTATCGCGGAAGCGGTGGGCGATCAGCCCGGCGGCGGCAACCAGGACGACACTCGATATGGAGAGGGTCAGGCGGAGCCAGCCGGAGGGCAGGGGACGGAACGGCTGATCGGCGGGTGGATCACCGGGATTGAAGGGGCGGTCGGCGGGCAGGTGGAATCCCCAGGCGGCGAAGCCCAGCGCCAGGAGGCCGACGGCGATGGCGAACAGGCTCTCGTTTAGATCATTGTATTCGACAAGCAGGCGGCGCTGCCCGAAGACCAGCAGGATCAGGCCGACGACGATCAGCCCGGTGCGGGTGATGCGGTTCAAGCTGTGCTCGTCGAAGATGGTGCCGTTCATGGCGCTCCTGGTCGGTGTGGCGATGTGTTTCCCGACGACCAGTATACTCAGGTGGGGAGGAGGGCGCTATTGGCAGCCGTTTTGCGGCTGCCTGGGAGTTAAACGTCCACGCGGGAAAGAAAAAGAAAACAGGGGATTCCGCATACATTTCTTGATGGGTATCCCCAGGGCGAGGAACAAATTACAGTGTCCCCCTACCCAATGCCAGGTTGTCCCACTTCTTTCGAATGTAGATGTATGCCTCGTCAAGTGTCTTTACAGGCAGGTTCAAGTCGCCTGCCATCTTCTCGAATGACTCTCTCCACTCTTCAGGCGGCGGTGGAAGCTGCCTGGGTAGAGGGTGTGAACGGCGGTTACTAAAAGTTGCCTTGACAGCTTCTTGCAACGTATCACTGTCAAGAGTCTCGACTTCAAATAGCAGGACCAGATCAACCAGGTCTTTGTCCCGTGTATTGATCCGATCTTCCCGGTGGGAGGTGTAGGCATGGACTTTTTCGGCGATTTGCTGCTCAACCGGCAGAAGCGGGATATGGGGCGAAGCGATCCCGGCAAATTCCAGGAGATTCCGCCCTGGTATCCACTCAGGTTCACCCACCACACAATCTCCAAATCCAACATCAATGCGGAAATTTACAAAAGTTCGTCCAGCGACCCGGCAGTCAACCGGGCAGCGTATCCCACCTTTGGGCGCTGCGAAAATTGGCGTTGGTTTTGATAGCAGGTAGTAGAAGAAATCGCCCAGGTCAAGACTTGCTAATTTCTGTAGTTGATCGAAAGCGATATCCGCTGCCTGTTCACCCGGATCGGCTGATGCTGCCAGTCGTAAAGTCTCTATGTCAGCGATCATAAGATCGATATCGAGGGTGGTTCGCGCCCGGTGTTGAAGGCGGAGTTCAATTGCGTAGCCACCTTTGAGCAGCCATATTGTGTCTGGCCGGTGGAAGATGCGGGCCAACAGGCGTTCATAGGCGATCTGACGGCGCAGCCACGGAATATCCAATCCTTCTATGTTGGCCTGATTTCGGAGTCTTGCCTCAAGCGCCTGGCGGAAGGCACCGGGGGTTTTGTAAACCTGGGTCAAGAGATGCCCCTATTCTCATAGGCAGCGAGGGCCAGTTCAATACGCGCTTGAATGCCGGGTGACGCTTCAATCCCGGCCAGAAGGCGATAACGTATCAGCCCTTTGTCAATCGCATCCTGTACCGCCCGGTTGATGTGCTCCTGGCTGATCGGGGACGCGGCGGCATCCAGCAGCGTTCGCAGAGGCGTTGTTACGCGGTAGCCGTAATGCTGCTCGATTTCATCACCGGACAGAGTGCCCCTGTGAAGGATGACACCGACAGGTGGTTCCTTCCGAAAGCCGCGTTTCGGCACCGTCAGGTGGATTTTGCTGGGCATGATGTCGCTCATCTGATGGATGCTCAGTGCCGTCTCATGTGATGCAACCGCCTGGGCTTCTCCCTTCTGGTTGTGACTCCAGAGTGTGAGCCGGATCAGGTCTTCACGTTCAGATGGCGGGTAGCGTCGCAGGCGGTAGATACCCCGCCCGATCTTGAGCCAGGTGCCCCGCTGGGTATGGTAGTGCTGCTGCCGGTAAGAGTAGCCAGCTTCAAGAGCCTGTGCCGAGGTGAAATATCCTCCCTGTAAAGAGGCAGTCTCGTAGAGTCTCTCACCGGTGACCTGTGGATCGTGCCGCATTGCGGAATCCTTACATACTATGTAAGGATTTTACACATCATTTTACAGAATGGCAATGTCGTCAACTGGTAAATCGTACATTGAACAGTGCCAATATACCCCGCTCGTCAATATTGCCCCGGCGTGATCGGTGTTATACTGGGGATACCATCGAGTGATCACAGGGGGGAGGCCCAATGGGACGGCTGGATCAGCGCTTATCAAAGATCGAACAGCGTGTCGAAGAAATCTACCAGATGCTCCAGCAGTTGATCGAAATGCAGCAGGTCGCCAGCGTTCGGAATATCACCGGGCTGGTCGAGGAGATCGACGAGGTGGTCGAGCCGCTGCCGGTGGAGGAAGCGGTTGATCCGGTCGAAGCGATGGCCGAAGCTCCCCCTGAGATCGTCGTCGAGGCAGTTGGCTACGAACCGGAGCCGCCCGAAATCCAGTACCAGATCGTCCTGCACTGGGCCGACAATGGGCGGGTCGAAGACCTGGGCGAGTTCGATCTCGCCGGGCGCAACCTGCGCAATGTCGATCTGAAAGACTCACGGCTGGTCGGGACGAACCTTTCGCGCGCCGACCTGACCGCCGCGAAGCTGGTTCGGGCCGATCTCAGCGAGGCCGATCTCAGCCGGGCGCAGCTCACCCGCGCCGACCTCTCCCGCGCGGTGCTCATCTCCGCCGACCTGACCTTCACCCGCCTCCACTACGCCAAACTCGACAGCGCCAACCTGCGCTACGCGCTGCTCACCCGCGCCGATCTGACCGGGGCGAACCTCGGCGGAGTCGACCTGGGCGGGGCGCAGCTCAACCGGGCGAACCTGCTCCGGGCCAACCTGAAAGGGGCGCAGGTGCATCGCAAGCAGCTTGCCTCGGCCAGTTCGCTCGACGGGGCGACGATGCCCGATGGCCGCCTCTACGATGGCGACCCGGAACCCTGGAAGGTAGTGGTGTAGAATCTGCGCCACCGGATCGGATGTCGTGATACAGCGGGAAAATTGTTCAGATTCAGGTGTACAAAGCGCCAGCCGCTCACCGTCGTTACACAACTGTAATCGTAAAATACTTCGATCTCGTTCACAATCCGGGAACGGCGCACTATAATCAAAATAAGTGATGCAGCCGGTCCCGCCGGGGCGGTGGGAAAAACTGCACCAGTAAACCCTGTGAGTAATGCTGATGTCCGCTCAATGCCCACAATGCGGTTTTGATCTTTACTACGACAGCGCAAAATTCTGCTCGGAATGCGGGACGAAGCTCCAGCCTTCCGGCAAATCGATCACGCTGGAGGAGCAGTACCAGGTCGTCCTGGCCTGGGATCAGAAGCGCCCGCTGCGCGGGTTCAATCTCTCCGGGCGCGATCTCACACATGTCGAACTGCCGAATGCCGATCTCCAGGATGCGACCTTCAGCCGGGCCAACCTCACCCGCGCCGACCTGTCCGGCTGCAACCTGTCGGGGGCCGACCTTGAATGGGCCGATCTGCACTGGGCCAACCTGCAGGGGGTCGATCTGCGGGACAGCAGCCTGAGGGGAGCGTTCCTGTGGTACAGCCGGGTGCAGGGCGCGAGCCTGATCGGGGCGAACTTCCAACGGGCGTCGCTGCGGGATGCGCAGCTTCAGGAGGCGAACCTCTCGTGGGCCAACCTGCAATGGGCCGATTTAAGCTGGGCCAATCTGCGTGGTGCGAACCTGGGCTGCGTCAATTTGCGCGGGGCCGATCTCAGTTCGGCGAACCTCATCGGGGCGTTCCTGGGGATCGTGACGCCTGAGGGCAACGTCTACCCGCAAACCGACCCGGTCGACGAGTGGTGCCAGCTTGCCCAACGTCTGATGGTGGCCAGCCGGCTGCACCGGGTGATCCTCCCGGACGGCAGGCGCTACGATGGTCGGCTGCGCCGCCCCAGCGATATCGAGCGGGCGCTGTGCGCGAATGTCGATCTCGACTCTGCGGAAGAGATGGCCGATTTCTACGACGTACCGGTCGAGCAGTACGTCGAGGGGCAGGCGTGGGCCGAGGATCACCTTTCCGATCTGTGTGATTGAGTGGGCGGTTCCTCATTCCCGGCGCTGATGAACCTTTACTTTTTAAAACGCGGCCTATTTGGTGGGCAGCGATCCACCCCCTCTGTCTCCTGCGGAGACATCTCCCCCACAGGGGGCGAGCAGGGTTGGCTTTGTTTGATACGGTTTGTTTTAAAATTGATTTTTCCCCGAATCTGCTGCATACTCCTCCCCTTAACCCATTTGATCGTTGAGTAACCGAGGTGAATGACTATGGCAAAAAGCTCGCCGCGTGTGAAGGCGATCCTGCTCGCGCTGCTGGTGACCGTTCTCTGGTCATCGTCGTGGGTGCTGATCAAGATCGGGTTGGAGGATATCCCGGCGCTGCTGTTCGCCGGGCTGCGCTACGTGTGGGCCTTCCTGGTGCTGCTGGTGATCGTGCTGGCGAGCAGAGATCGGCGGGCCGAACTGCGTGCCATTTCGGGCCGTGACTGGCGAAGGATCGCGGCGCTGGGGCTGATCTCTTACGCGGCGACGCAGGGATTGATGTATGTGGCGCTGGATCACCTGGAAGCGGTCACCCTCTCGCTGATGCTCAACTTTACGTCGGTGGTGGTGGCGCTGATCGGGATCGCCTGGCTGCGTGAGATGCCGACCGCGCTCCAATGGGTGGGCGTGGCGGTCTACCTGGCCGGGACGGTGGTCTACTTTTACCCGGCGGGGCTGGAGGGAATACCGCCGGTGGGGATGATCATCGGCGGGATCGTGGTGCTGGCCAACGCGATATCGTCGCTGCTGGGGCGCGAGGTCAACCGGGATCGAACCCTCAGCCCGCTGATCGTGACGGTGACCAGTATGGGGATCGGGAGCCTGACGCTGCTGGCGGCGGCGCTGATCATTCACGGGCTGCCGCGCATCGGATTGACGGGCTGGCTGATCATCGGCTGGCTGGCGGTGGTCAACAGCGCCTTTGCCTTCACGCTGTGGAACTTCACCCAGCGGACACTCTCGGCGACCGAGTCGAGCGTGATCAACAACACGATGCTGATCCAGATCGCGGTGCTGGCGTGGCTGTTCCTGGGGGAGGTGATCAGCGGGCAGGAGGTGATCGGGCTGGCGCTGGCGATGGTGGGGATACTGCTGGTGCAGGTGAGGGGGCGAAAAATACCCGGCGCTGAAGCACCGGGCTAAAGTGGATGGGGCAGTGGTGGACGGTTTAATGCCCCGGTTCACCCCCTTCGTCCGACCTGCGGTCGGCCACTTCCCCCTTTCAGGGGGCAGATGTGGGTCAGTTTCACACCACAGAAAAACACTACTCCACCGGCCAGAGGATGACCGTGCCGTCACTTGAGCCGGTTGCCAGCAGCGTTCCATCCGGGCTGAAGTCAATGCTCTTTACCGTATAGCCAACATCATCGGACAACGTCATCACCGGCTGCCCGGTCTCAATATCCCAAAGAACGGTACCCTCGGAAGACCAGGAGGCGAGGAGTTTGCCGTCGGGTGAGAATGTCGGAGTGTATCCATACAATTCATGAACAGGTTGGCCGCTGACGACATCCCAAATTACAATTGCATCACTACCCCGTCTTCGAGATAGACCAACTGCCAGGTAGATGCCATCGGGAGAAAATACAACCGAGGAGACGGGCTCGGAACATTCGAATTCCTGGAGAACAGTTCCATCGGGTAGTTCATATAGAACGACCGAGAGGCCATCTACAATTGCCAGCATTTCCCCCTCCGGGGAAAAGGCCAGATCGCCCCTTGGGCCTTCGATCTCAAGCACCCACTGCTGGGCCGCGATATCCCAGAGGGTAACTGTCCAATCGTCCGACCGGTACGCCAGCCATCGCCCATCTGGAGATAACTCAACATCGGAATTGTACAGAGAGCCCGTGTTATGTACTGGAAATGTCTCGATCAAATCCCCGGTTGCGGTATCCCACAGGAAGACAGCTTCCTGGATCGTTTCGCTGGATACTCCTACACCTGCAACTATGAGACTCCCGTCAGGTGAGATGTCGGCATCCTCAATATCGCTGTCGGTAAACCCTGTCTTCTCGAAAACAATCTGCCCGCTTTCCAGGTCTCGCAGCGTCACAGAGGGTTGTCCGTAAAAAGAACTTGCCGTGAGCAGCCGCAAGCCATCCGGCGCGAAAGCCACATGGTCAACCCTGCCGGTGAATCCATCAAACATCAGAACCGTTTCGCCGGTGGAAAGATCGACCTTGTGAATAGCATTGGTCTGGAGATCGGCCACGAATAGGTATCCATCCGCTGAGAAAGACAAACCTGTTACCCTCGAAATTGTTTCCAGGCGGCGCAGCAGTTGGCCGCTTTGGGCATCCCAGATATGAACGAAATCGCCTTTACTGGGATAAGCCGCCAGCAATGTGCCGTTGGGTGAGAAATCCACATACACACAATAGTCAGGTATCGTATACAGCTTCTCACCCGTCAGCGCATTCCACACGATAGTCTGTGCCTCCAAATCCATTGTCTCTAGTGAACTGGTCACAAGCGTCTGCCCATCCGGTGATGCAGCCAGGGAATAGACGGGACCTTCGTGTCCCTCCAGTGCCCGCACGGCTTCACCCGATGACAGGTTCCACAGGACGACTCTCCCGTCCTCGCCCCCCGTGGCAAGGAGATCGTCAGTCACGAATACCGCCGCTTTGACTTCATCGGAATGGCCGACCAGGGAAGTTTCGACATACTCGCCCTGGAGGTTCCAGACGACAACGCTGTTCCCGGAACCGTAGGCCAACCGGCTTGAGTCAGGTGAAAAGGCAGACGGGTTGAGGTTGTGGTAGTTATTGACTTCGAAGGTTTGGAGCA
>DAOUES010000139.1:0-1724 GCA_034430335.1 Anaerolineae bacterium
GTGAAAGACCTGATCGGACGCCTGACCCACCAGCTTGGACTCCGCCGCGCACAGGTTGAGCGCACCGTCGAACTCTTCGACCAGGACAACACCGTCCCCTTTATCGCCCGCTATCGCAAAGAGATCACCGGCGGGCTGCCTCGCGAGTGCGAACGTCTTCGGCGATGTGCTCGGCGAGAATGTCACATGCTCCCTGCCAGGCATCGTCGGGCGTAGGCACCTCGTCGCCGAGGTAATCGGCGACTGCCGCGTCGCGTTGAACCGGGTCGAATATTTCCTGATCGAGTATCCACTGGGCGACCGGTTCCAATCCATATTCCCGTGCGATCTGCGCACGAGTCCGGCGTTTGGGCTTGTAGGGCAGGTAGAGGTCTTCAACCTCTTGAAGCGTCTCCGCCTCCTCGATCAGTTCCGCCAGTTCCTCGGTCAGCTTCCCCTGTTCGGTAATCGTCTTGATTACCGTCTGCTGGCGGTCGTCGAGCTTACGCAGTGAATTCAACGTGGTGCGAAAATCGGCAAGCTGGATTTCGTCCAGCCCGCCGGTGATCTCTTTGCGATAGCGGGCGATAAAGGGGACGGTGTTGTCCTGGTCGAAGAGTTCGACGGTGCGCTCAACCTGTGCGCGGCGGAGTCCAAGCTGGTGGGTCAGGCGTCCGATCAGGTCTTTCACGGGGGAGCAGTTCCTTTCATTTCATTCCAAGTGCTCAACAGGAGGAACCATTATAACCCGCCTAGACGCCCGGCAGTCTACGTTATCCCGATGCTTTTCGAAAAAACGGGCAGGCAGGGATCACCGGCCCGGCGGGTAGCGGTAGATCAACTGTTTCAAGGTGTCGACCAGTGCTTTACGGTGCGCTTCACAGAGAACCGAGGAGGGGTGGCCGCCGCCAATCGGGATGCCGCCCGGAAGCTCGCGCCAGCACTCCAACTGGCTGACATGGGTGGGTTCTTTGTCGTCGTTGAGAACGATCTGCACGCCGATATCATAGACGGTGATGATCCCCCGGCGGCTCTTGTTATATTTAGGGTTCTCCAACGTCGCGCCGGTCTTCTCCTCGACCTGGCGGCAGATGCACCAGCCGTTTTTTTCGTCCAACTCACGAACATCACTCTCGTGAAAAACCTGTTTTTGCAGGTCTTTCAGGACGCCCTTCACCATCTTCAAGACCTGCCGCTCGTGCTGGCGCAAAGCCTTGAGCCGCGCCCGCCGCTCTTCTTTGCCCTCGATGCCCAGTTCTTTACGAAGCCCTTCAAAATCAGTCATGGATTCAACCTTCTGCGATGCCGGTAGTGTGGAATGTGTCAATATGATTCTAGTCAACAATAAAGCTGGTGACAAAGGGTTAACAATCAATACGCAGTTCAAGGCGATTCGGTTACCGGGAAACAAAACGCCCCAACAGGGCCGACAAAGCCCGGGGCTGAAGCCGCCGGGCTAAAATCCTACTCTATCAAATACAGGCGGGATATTTCTCGCTAAGGCAGCCAGAGTTTACTGTGATCGCCGAGGTTCATGCGCAGGGCTTTGGGCTTGCGGCCATTCTGCTCTATCGACGTGTAGCGCCCGATGATGCAGTCCTGCAAGCGGCTGCCGACGTTGACGATCTGCGAATGCTCAAGCACGATGCAGCGTTCCAACTCGCTGTCGTGAACGGTCACGTCATGGTAGATGCTGGTAAACGGCCCGACAAAGCTGTTGACGATCCGGGTGTTCTTCCCGATGA
>DAOUES010000140.1:0-3744 GCA_034430335.1 Anaerolineae bacterium
CAGATCGCCCGCGCCGCCCTGGAAAATGGGGCCACCCGGCTGGCCGTTGGCCGCACCGACGAGGGCATCCAGCTTCGCCAGGAGGGGATCACCGCCCCGATTCTGAATCTATGCTACACCGTCCCCGGCGAGGCCGAAATCCACGTCCGGCACGGCCTGATCGCCTCCGTCACCACCGTCGAAGCGGCGCAGGCGCTTTCCCGGCGGGCCGAGGCGCTGGGCATCGATGCGGTGGCCCACGTCAAAGTCGATACCGGGATGGGGCGCTACGGCCTGCTCCCCGACCAGGTGATCCCGTTCCTCAGGCAGATCACCCCCCTGCCCGGCCTGGAGATCGAGGGCATCTTTACCCACTTCGCCACCGCCGACGAACGCGACAAGACCTATGCCCATGAGCAGTTGAGGAAATTCAACGCCGTCCTCGATATGGTCAAAGAGGCGGGTTACGATTTCAAGCTGCGCCATGCCGCCAACAGCGCCGCCACCCTCGATCTACCTGAGGCGCACTTCGACGCCGTCCGGCCTGGGCTGGCTCTGTACGGGCTGTATCCCTCAACCCAGGTTTCGCGGGATGTCCCCCTTCGACCGGCGCTGACCTTTAAGAGCCGCGCCGCCCGCGTCGAAGTCCTGCCCAAAGGATCGGGTGTCAGCTACGGGCGGACGTTCGTCACGACCAGGCCGACCCGGATCGTGCTCGTCCCGGTCGGCTATGGCGACGGTTATTTTCGGATGCTCTCCAACCGGGCCAGCGTCCTGATCAACGGCCAGCGTGCGCCCATTGCCGGGCGGGTCTGCATGGACCAGTTGATGGTCGATGCTTCCGGCGTCGATCAGGTCGAGCAGGACGACGAGGTCGTGCTGATCGGTTCGCAGGGTGCGGAGACGATCAGCGCCGAGGAGTTGGCAGGGCTGGCGAATACGATCAACTACGAGATCGTCACCACCCTCGCCCGCCGCCTGACCCGTGTGTACGTCCAATCGGGCAAGGTCGTCGAGATTTCACACCTTGCCAACGGCGATTGATTGGCGCTTCTCGCTTTGTTAGAAACATTGAGGCGACCATAATGATCGCCTCAGAATCAACTCCATATCGAATCACCAGAAACCCAACAGGAAAGACTTATTCCATCAGGGCAGGCAGCGATCCCGCCCACTCGTTGATCGCGTCCCAGTTGCGGAAATCGCCTTCCTCATACCGGATGATGAGACGAATGAACAGCTTCCCGAAGAGGTTCAGCTTGCTCATGTCAAGCGTACCGCCGAACAACCCGACACTCACGGGTGTTATCCCGGAGACATCCTCAAGCAAATCGCCGACAAGGTGCTGGATCGAGCCATGCTGTTCCGCGCGGTTCAGTTTCGCAGCATTTGCCGGGGGCACGCCGTGTGTTGGATCCCAGAACACGGGAACGCCCTTGAAGCTCTCTTCCCCGGTTTTGACCATGTTCAAGAGGGTGATCAGGTAGGCTGCCGGCTTATTTGCCAGCGTGCCCTGATTCGCCTTTAAATACTCACGCATGCCCTTGTGCCACCCGATGATCATCGGGGCGGCGAAAACAAAGGCGTCATACCCGCTGATATCGTCCAACGAGCCGATATCCTTCACGTCCACAGCCACGCCACCTGCCGCAAGCTTCTTACCGACTGCTTCCGCAACCTCAACGGTAGACCCCGCATTGGTTGCATAAGCTACTAACATCTTGTTTGTCATCGTCGAGTAACCTCTTGTCTCCTATTTTATGGGATAGCATCATTTATTGAATTATACGAGTATAACCCACTCAGGGTTACACAGTACCAGATCGGAAAACCAGTCTCTCCAGGAGCGTATAGATGATCGCCTGTTGAATATCCAAAAAGAAGCGCAATTGGCGATGAGAAGCTGGCAGCGGCGGGCTGCCCATCCCTACCTTTTTCATTCAGACGCAGTCGCCCTGTCCACAAGTTTTTACACTGTTGACGTCCCCCTTTAGATGCGGTATTATCCGCCCGCTGTTGAGTTGACCTGTCACTCTTGAGCGATGTGCTGGCGCGTGTTATAATTTCCAAGATCGCCGATGTAGCTCAATTGGCAGAGCAACGCTCTTGTAAAGCGTAGGTTATGGGTTCGAGTCCCATCATCGGCTTGGCCTTTAACAATCAGAACGTTACCAATTTCGAAGCATGGGTCCGTGTCCCGAGCGGCAAAGGGGGTGGACTGTAAATCCACTGGCAGACGCCTTCGTAGGTTCGAGTCCTACCGGGCCCACTATGTTGTCAGTAGTGCGTGGGGATGTAGCTCAATGGGAGAGCACCGCCTTTGCAAGGCGGGGGTTAGGGGTTCGAATCCCCTCATCTCCACCAGTATTTCTATGTGATAGAAGCTGACAGCAGATGGTCATGCCCACGTAGCTCAGTTGGTAGAGCACGTTCTTGGTAAGAACGGGGTCATGGGTTCGAGTCCCATCGTGGGCTCCAATTGTTGTTGGAGTGTGTCTAGATAGACGCCGAAGTTTAGTAACACGGTTATCTTGCACTCGCAGTCGAGGAGGTAGAGCAAGAATGGGCAAGGAAGTATTTGAGAGAACGAAACCGCATGTCAACGTCGGGACGATTGGTCACATCGATCATGGCAAGACGACGCTGACCGCCGCGATCACCAAGGTGCTGGCGATGAGGGGCCAGGCTGACTTCCGGGCATTCGACTCGATTGACAATGCGCCGGAGGAAAAGGAACGCGGCATCACGATCGCGATCGCGCACGTGGAGTACGAGACGGATGCGCGGCACTATGCGCACGTCGACTGTCCAGGGCACCGCGACTACATCAAGAACATGATCACGGGCGCGGCGCAGATGGACGGGGCGATTCTGGTGGTGGCGGCCCCGGATGGGCCGATGCCGCAGACGCGCGAGCACGTGCTGCTGGCGCGCCAGGTGGAAGTCCCGGCGATGGTGGTGTATCTGAACAAAGTCGACATGATGGACGACGAGGAACTGCTGGAGCTGGTCGAGCTGGAGCTACGCGAGCTGCTGGACAGCTACGGGTTCCCCGGCGACGAGACGCCGATTGTGCGCGGCTCGGCGCTGGCAGCGCTGGAAAGCGACAGCACCGACCCCAATGCGCCGGAATACGAGAGCATTCTTGAGCTGATGCGGGTGGTCGACGAGTACATCCCGACCCCCGAACGCGAGATCGACCTGCCGTTCATGATGGCCATCGAGGACGTGTTCAGCATCAAGGGACGCGGGACGGTGGTGACCGGACGTGTCGAGCGCGGCACGGCCAAGAAGGGCGACGAGGTTGATATCGTCGGGCTGTCCGACGAGACGCGCACGACCGTCATTACCGGCACCGAGATGTTCCACAAGGAACTGAAGCAGGTGCAGGCGGGCGACAATGCCGGTATCCTGCTGCGCGGCATCGACCGTGACGAGATCGAGCGCGGGCAGGTGCTGGCGGCGAAGGGGTCGATCACGCCGCACACCCGGTTCATGAGCGAGGTGTACGTCCTGCGCAAGGACGAGGGTGGCCGCCACAAGGCGTTCTTCACCGGCTACAAGCCGCAGTTCTACATCCGCACGATGGATGTCACCGGCGAGATCACCCTGCCGGAAGGCATCGAGATGGTCATGCCCGGCGACCGCGTCAACCTGCTGGTCGAACTGGGTAAGCCGGTTGCCCTCGAGAAAGGCTCCAACTTCGCCATCCGCGAAGGCGGCCTGACCGTCGGCGCTGGCGTCATCTCTGAAATTATTGAATAA
>DAOUES010000141.1:0-4132 GCA_034430335.1 Anaerolineae bacterium
GCGCAGGTCGTCAGGTACACCGACGATGGCAGCCGCGAGGTGGTGATCGATGGAGTACAGGGGCAGTTCAACGACGTGAGCCTCGATCCCGACGGCGGGATGTATGTAAGTGTCCACGATCCGGGGGTGGAATCATACGTGGCGTATGTTGCGCCGGGCAGCACTACCCTCGCCCGGATCGGCGGGCTGTATGGCCTGAGTTCCATCGACCTCGACCCGGTGTCGGGGCATGCTTTCGGCACCTATCACGGCGGCAACAGCCTGATCGAGTTTACGCCCGATGGAATAATCGCCGAGCACCCGATTGCGCTGCCGATGCGGGTGAACGATTTCTTCCTGGGCATCACACCGGATGGCACACCCTACGTATACGCCACCGAAGCCGAACGGGCCACGACCGGGCCGCAGGTCGAGCGGTGGGTGCTGCGCCTCGATCCCGAATCGGGCACCAGCGAGGTCGTCTACAGCTTCGTGCGCGATGGCTGCTGCGTGATGGGCAATCTCGCCGCCGGGCCGGATGGCAACCTGTACTGGATGGTCGACCCGGAGTTCGAGATTCACCGCGTATCGCCGGACGGCGAGGCGGCGGTCATCGCCCGCAACCTGCCAATCGACCCGGCTGCGGTGGCGGTCGACAGCGAGGGCGACATCTACTTCACCAGTCCGGGCGGAATATACCGGATTTACCGGGAATAAGGGGCGGTAGAGAATAAATCGGGGCGACCAGAGATGGCCGCCCCGAAACAGACTCAGGGGGTAGGGGGATGGAACCGGAATCAAAGACTGAGCAGGGTCGGCGAACCGCGCTGATCATTGCCGTCGTCGTTGTCGTCTTGCTGGTGGCTGCCGTTGTCTGCGGGCTGGTCGTGGTGGCGGCGTCGGGCGGGATAGCCTATCTGACACTCGCGGGGCCTGTCCCAACCGAGGGGAGTGTCGCCATGCCGCCGACACAGGCGGCAACCGTGACGCCGGAAGTGCTGATCGAGGTCGGGCCGACGCCGACCGCGCTGCCGGAACCAACCGTCGAAGTCGAGCCGACGAGTATCGATGCTAAACCGGTCGATCAGGTGATCGTCCTCGACATATACGACATCGACATCGGGGAAGACAGCTACTTCGATACGGCGGAGGTCTACTGGACGGATTTTGGTGCGGATGTCTCGGATGAGCCGCTGTGCCAGGATCGGCACGTGGTAGTCGATGCCCCTTTCTACGAGATGGAAGTGCATTTCGAGTTCGACCTGGGAACGGGCGACGTGACCGGCTATATCAGCGGGGCGGCGGAGGTGATGCACGACGACTGCGGGCACTCGCTCGACTCCGGGCAGGTGTACATCTGGGGCGACTTCACGGGGCGGGTCGAGCCGGTGGGGGACAGGTGGGAGTTCTACGGGGAAGACGGCAGTGTCGAAGTGCTGTTCGATCAGGTGCGGATCAACTGCCCGGCTGAATGCAATCCCGGCACCGGCGGGCCTACCACCGACATTTTCGCCGAAGTCTCCGAAGGGGTGACCCTCCCACTCGATTTTGAGGGATACGTCGATAGCCGGTATCATGACGGTTTTCTGATAATCTGGGCCGAAGACGAAGGATCGTTCCGCTCGCTTCAAGTCATCCATAATATCGACGAAGCGAATCCGCTGCCCTGGGGCGACTGGCCGCCGGTGCCCTGATCGGGGCTTGCATTCACGTTCGGGGGCCGGGCAAATCGCTATCCCGGGGCTGAAGCCGTCAGGCTCAAGTGGGGATCAGTCAACCGGGAGGAATCGACCTGTGCCCCCAACTATGAATGCGCCTGTGGGTAGGAGGCTCTCACCCGTTTTTTCGCTTCCTGCTATACTATGGACAGATATTGCTGTTCAGAGTCTCAGCGGGTACTAAATGGACGAACCGGAAAGGGAAGATCAGCACGAGCAGTCGATCCAATATGGCCGGGACCTGGCCCGCGTCTTCATTGCGAACCGGGCGCGGCGCAAGCAGCTCGAATCGGCTTATTATCTGCTGGACGCCGTTTTTACCAGCGTGCCGGGTGGATTGGTCGTCACCGACGAGGATTTTTTCGTTCTCAAGGCAAACGCCGGATTCTGCAAGATCGCCAGGGCGAAACCGGAGGACCTGCCGGGCCGCTCCCTGACCGACGTGTTGATCTCTGCCGATCTTTCCGCGCTGCTCGACCGCTGCGCCGCCGGTGAAGAACATACCGAGCTGGTCGATGTGTCTGTAGAGCGTATCGCCGGGCGTGATTGTGCGCGGGACGGCTGCTCGCTGCTGGTGTCGGCGGCGCGGATCGACAGCCCGCCGATCTCCGGCTGGGTGATCGCGCTGCACGATCAAACGGCGCACAAACGCCTGTCGGATGCGTTTGGCCGCTATGTGAATCCTGAACTGGTGAAAAAGGTAATCGAACACGGGGTGGATTTCGACGGCCAACTGCTCGTCGCGGCGGCGCTGATCTGCGACATCCGGGGATATACCGCGCTCACCGAATCGATGTCTCCGCGCGCGGTGGTCAGTTTTCTCAACCGGTATTTCTCGGCCATCGGGCCGGCGTTGGAAGCCGAACACGGGCGGATCAACGATTACGGCGGCGACGCGCTGCTGGCGGTTTTCGGCGCGCCGATCCCGTCGCCCGACTACGTGGGGCAGGCCGTGCGGTCGGCGCTGGCGATCCGCGAGACGCTGACCGAGTTCAATGTCGGGTGGCAGGCGGAAGGACACGGGCCGGTGCTGGTCGGGATTGGGATCGACATTGGGGAGATGGTCGCCGGGACGGTCGGCAGCCCGCGCCGGATGCAGTACACGGTCGTCGGCGACCCGGTCAACACGGCTTCGCGGATCGAAGGACTGAACAAACTGTGGGGCACCGATATCCTGATCAGCGAGCGGGTGTACGAAGCCGTCCGGGAGAAGATATCGGCGAGTGCGATGCCGGTCGTCGAGGTGCCGGGCAAGGCGGAGCCGCTTCAGGTGTATGCGCTGCACGGGTGGGTGTGATCACATAATGTGCCTGGGATCGTGATTTGACGATCTACCCCCTCTGACGAACCTTCGGTTCGCCATCTCCCCCTGGAAGGGAGCGAATAAAACCTTTCTCTATTCTGCCTTCCGAAAGCGGCGAAATGTCACTCCTATATCGTGCCGCTCTTTCCTGATATCCCCTCCCGATGTATCATAGGCAGTGATTACTGTCTCCACATGATTAAAACTGAAGGAGCGTTTTGGAAATGACTGCTTCGTTGCAGATTCCTGAGGCGGCCTGGAGCCGCCGTTTGGACCAGGTGCTCGAATCGCCGGGACGACCCGGCGGCCCGCCGTTCGATATTATCATGGAGATGCTGCCGTCGATCATTCGCCTCAACCGGGCGAACAAAAAGACGCGCAGGACGGGCCGTATCCCGGTCAACGACCCGTTCAATCCCCTCGACCCCGGCCCGTACATGGGCGTACCGCTGGGCGGGTTGGGCGGCGGGACGATCACACGCGGCTGGCAGGGCGATTTCAGCCGCTGGCAGATGCGTCCCGGCATCTACCAGTATGAAACCGTCGCTGCCGACCAGTTCTCGGTATATGTGAAGCGGCCCGGCAAAAAGGCGACAGTCCAGGTGCTTTACCCCGGGAAGCCGGTCAGCGGGTCGCTGACGGGTTGGGCCTGGGATTTGCCCGGCAGCCAGTCGACTTACCACGCGCTTTATCCCCGCGCCTGGACGGAATACAACGGGGTGGCCCCCGGTCTCAATCTGACCTGCCGACAGGTATCGCCGGTTCTCCCGCACAACTACAAGGAAAGCAGTCTCCCGGCAGGCGTCTTCGCCTGGACGGTCGAGAACACCGGCGACGTTGAGATGAAAGTCGGGTTGATGTTCACCTTCCAGAACGGCTTTGGGGCCGGGTCTGATTTCGAGGGTGGGCACGTCAACCGCGTCTTCGGCGACGGCGGGTTGTTCGGCCCGATCACCGGCGTGGTGTTGAAGCACAACTATCGCCAGCCCAAACCGCTCGACGACGGGCAGGTTGTCGCCGAACAGGAATACTACAAAGACCCGCTCTCGTTCGCCATCGCCGCGCAGGAAACCGACGAGGTGAAGGTCAGCTACCGCACCCGCTTCGTGACCAACGGCTCCGGCATGGACGT
>DAOUES010000142.1:0-8969 GCA_034430335.1 Anaerolineae bacterium
GCCCGCCAATCGTCGATCAGCCGTACTTCGCCTTCGAGTGCGTTCAGTTCCGCGTCCAGCCGTTTGTTGAGTTCCGCAACCAGGTCGAGCGGTGTCATCACGATCCCGCTCGACTGCGGCGGGCGGTTCCCGGCCATCGCGCAGCGGAAGCCGAGATCGTTCCCGGAGGCGGTCGGATCGGCGGCGTTGCGGATCGCGCTTGGCATGTAAGTTGCGCTGTGTGCCCAGCCGCCTCCGCGATTGATCCGCTGATTGCCGCTCGCCGGGCCGGTCGGATCGACCGGGATGCCGTTACGCTGGTAGGTCTTCGCGCCGTACCAGTCAGCCGTCCACTCCCAGACGTTCCCCGCCATGTCGAAAACGCCGTAGGCGCTCGCCCCGTCCGGGTAGCTGCCGACGTTTGCCGTCCCCCACACCGGGCCGTCGAGGAAGCGCAGCAGCGTTCCATCCGGCGGTTCGTTCCCCCAGGGATACATCCGGGCTTCTTCGGCGACCGGGTCCCATGTTGCCGCTTTTTCCCATTGGGCTTCGGTTGGCAGTCCCATTGTCTGCCCGGTGACGCTCGACAGCCACAGGCAGTAGGTGACCGCATAGGTATAGGTCACATACACCACCGGCTGATCGCCCCGGTTCGGATCGCTGTAATATTGCGTTGAGATCGGCGGCTGGCATAGATCGGCTTCTACGCACAGCGCGTATTGATCGTTGGTCACCTCTGTCTGGTCGATCCAGTAATCGTTCAGCATCACCGCGTGCTGCGGGTGGGCGTCCTCGTTTCTCTCCGGGTCGTCGGAACCCATCATGAAGGTTCCCGCCGGGACGAACTGGATCGCCGCGCCGTCTTCGATCCGGAAAGCGCTCGATCCTGCGCCGAGCGGTGCGTATTCGAGCGCCGGAACCGGCGTCGATTCGGCGACCGCCAGCGGGGTCGGGGTTGGCAGTGGGGTCAGGGTAGGGGGTGGAGTCGCCGTCGGGGGTTCTGGCGTCAGTGTGGGCGTGATCGTTGCCTGGGCGGTGGCCGTCAGTTCGGCGACCGTTAGCTGGCTGCTCCCCACCGGCAGCCGGATGACGCCCAGCGCATCCAATACGAACGCCCCGGCGATCACGATCACGATGATGGCCGTCGCGAAGGCCATCAGCCGCAGCCAGTTGACCGGCACCAAGCGCGGCGGACGCCGGACGCGCACTCCCTCTACTCCCGATTCCTGCTGGATACCGCGATACTCGCCCCGCATTTGTTTCACCCGGCGGCGTTCTTCGCGTCGAGGCGGCCCCCGGTGGACGACCAGCCGTTCGGCGGTTGGCCGCGTGGCGATTGTCTCCTGCTGCTGGTGGCGTTTGTACGCCCGCATCGCGCGCGGATCGGGGTAAGCGGCCCGCTCTAAGGCGGCGGCCATCTTCATTGCCCGTAAGAATCGTTCTTTCGGTTCCTTCGCCAGTGCCTTCAGTGTGATCGCCGCAACGTCGACCGATATCTCCTGGTTGAGCAGGCGCGGATCGGGCGCGGTTTCCCCCAGCGATTGCAGCGCCATGTCGATGTCCGAGCCAAACTCGAACGGTAGCTGCCCGGTCAGCAGTTGGTAGAGGATCACGCCCAGCGAATAGACATCGCTGGCCGGGGTCGCCGCGCGTGGATCGTAAACCAGTTCCGGGGCCATGTATTCGGCAGGGCTGGCGATCACGTCCGGGTTTTCGCCTTCGCTGTTGCGGCTGTAAAGCAGTGACAGGCCGTAGTCGGCCAGGATCGCCTGCCCGCTCCGGGTGATGATGATCGTATGCGGGTTCACCGCCCGGTGAACGACGCCCTGGCTGTGTGCATGGTCGAGCGCCGAGGCAATCTGCCTGATGATGAACGTGATATCCTCGATGTCGAGGTGACGTTCTCTGCGCTGCACCTGTGCCATCACGTCGGCCAGCGTTTCCCCGTCGATATAGTCCATGATCACATAGTGGCCGTTTTCGGCATGTCCGAAGTCATGGACACGGACGATGTTCGGGTGGCGCAGCCCGGCGATGGCCCGCGCTTCGCGCCGGAAGCGTGTGTTGAAGACCGGGTCTTCTCCTTGCTGGCGGCCAACGATTTTGACCAGCACCGATACTTCCCGCTCCAATGGATCGTCTTCTGGATGGTATACTGCCCTGTAGACCTCGGTCAGTTCGTCCCCGCCGATAAACTCGACGATTTCGTACTGCCCCAGGTGCCGTCCTATGAGATCGTCTGACACGGCATACCTCGATTATGTGTATTTCTGTTGATCAATGCCGGATGTTACCGAATCGGTTGCTGAGGAGTAGTATAAATGAGGCGAGGAGAGCGTGCCACTTCCGTATAGCTGGGGCTTTATCATTCTTGGGGATAACCTCGCCTGGCCATCTATAGCCGTATCATTCCGCGTCGACTTGATCGCCCCCCAGCGGGGGGAGATGTCGCGCAGCGACAGAGGGGGTGCTCCTTCACGCCCAAAACCGAACCGCCCTGATCGCCCCCCAGCGGGGGGAGATGTCGCGCAGCGACAGAGCCATCGGTCGGGGTTTTTCCTCGGCCAACCCATCCGCCTGCCGGTCGGCAGTTCACCTTTAGCCCGGTGCTTTAGCGCCGGGATGAATTCGCTCACCCTGTTCCGGGGAAATAGAAAAAGCGGAGAAGCTCTCCGCCTGCGTCACTGGACAGGGCAGCGGGGGGCTGCCCTGTCCACACACACGAGGTACAACACAACGTGGATGGCCGATATCATGTTCGCATTTCATGGTTAAGTCCCCATTATGGGATCGTTAAGGCTTTTTTAAACTGTCCGATTCTTCTGATTCGCGGGGAGGATCAAAAAAGCCCCATCTTGTCGATGGGGCACGTGCCTTCGCAGCACAGATGACTATCCTTTGGGTACGTCCATGGCATCCCAGTCTGCTTTGCTGCAGAACTTGGTCAGTTTCCGACCATCATCGGTCATTGCGCGGAAAGCATACCGAACCTGGCCGTTCTTTTGAGTGATCTGTATCTTCGTGATCTTATCCTTGGGGATTTTGACCTTTTCACGAATCTTGACATCGTAAAATTCTATGCTCATTTCACGCCCTTTCCACGAATGTGTAATAGATCATCACATGCTGACGATACTGGTTCATATTAAACCTGGAGTGGACAAATCGCAATTCAGAATAGCTCTATCACCATCTGTGCTTGGTTTCCCCATGCTCCTGGCTCAATTGAACCGACACGATATAGTGTTCGACTACCTGAAAGCGAACAAACGTGCAACTCCATCACGGTCAAAAACGGGTGATTTTGCCCGAAAACCTACTCAGAAGGCAGTTCTCCGGCCTTTTTTAGCTTGTTGAGCACCATTTCTTCGGTTTCTTCCATGCTGTCGTCGACATATGGAATGGCTAACCAGGCGTTCCCCAACCCAAACAGCGCCCCGGTGATCACCCGCAGGAGCGGCGTGCTCTCTCTGATTGGGTAAAAGGCCAGCCCGAACCCGTTGAACGGCGGATTGGCGAAAAACTGGCTCGCCCCGTCGATCCCCATCGGCACCAGCGCGATCAGCACATAGACCCAGAAGGGCAGATACGGCACCTTGACCCCTGCTCGTTTCAAGATCATGAACAGAAACCCGGACAGGGCGATTGCCGAGTAAATGGCAACATCGCGTTCACAAAACGCGACCTTCCACCCCATCTCTTTGTTGCCTACGAACTGCTTGGCCGCGTAGATCAGGTCGTCATCGAGTGTATGGACATCGACCCCGTCGAAAAACGGATCGCGGCTGGCATAATCCTCGAAACTCCCCCCCTCCACTCCTGCTGCTTCCCGAGGATAGGCGGCCTGTTCCCCGTACAAAAACCAGGATCGAAACGCGAATTGGTGGCAGAGCGGGCTGTACAGGCGGTAAATCGCCCTGGCAACCATAGGATGCCCGGTTTCGATGGCGACCGGTGCCAGGAACGGGATTCCCGCGTACAGCAACGAGAGGGCTGACAGCACGGCCACCCATCGACGTGAAAGCCACAGGACGCCCTTGTCCAGGGCAATCACGATTTTTCGCCTGTTCCCGGTCACTGGCTCTTTTGCCGGTGACGCCGCCTGCTGTGCCGCAGCCGTCACCAGCGCGACCTTCAAGTCCTCACTGTCGATTGGGGCTTCGAGCCGCATATCCCCGATCCGCACTACCGGGACGTGGTCGATATAACTGCCGTAGGCCACTTCCTCGACGGTCACGTCGATTTCTGTCACGTTGATCGGGATCGTCTTCCCGATTGCTTCAAGTTCACTTCGGATCGTGTCACATTGGGCGCAGTCTGGTTTCGTAAAAAATATTACGTCAATGGTCATATCTTGCCATTCTAGAATAGTCTGGGTGATCGTTTAGCACTGTTCATGCTGGGCCAATTGTAATCGAGTTGAGGTTATTCGCCACTTCCAATCAACCTGACCAGCCACTCGTCGAGCTTCAATGAAAGATCGCTCCCGGCAGCCAGTGGGCCTAACAGCCGCTGAAGCCACCCCGTAGCGACGACCACGCCGATGACGATCATCAACAGTCCGCTGGCGATCTCGATCACCCGCATATATTTCTTGAGGCCGCGCAGCAGTCCGGTTGCCCGGTCGAGCAGGAGCGCGGTCAGCAGGAACGGGATACCCAGCCCCAAAGAATAGGCGGTCAATAACAGGACGGCCCGTCCCACCGACCCGGTGCTGGCCCCCAATGTAAACATCGCTGCCAGGATTGGCCCTGTACAGGGTGCCCAACCTGCTGCAAAGGTAATGCCCATGTAGAGCGATCCCATGTATCCCAGTTCCGGGCGGGGTTTGGCCTGCTTCCGTGTATCGTAGTAGAGAAACGGAATGCGGAATACTCCCATAGTGTGCAGCCCCAGGATGATGATCAATATCCCGCCGACCAGCATCACCCATTTGCTGATTTGAATGAACTTGATTCCCAACTGCCCGATCACTCCTGCGCCTATCCCGATGACCAGCACGAATATCAGCGAGAAGCCAATGACGAAGAACACGCCGTGCAGGAAAACCGTCCACCGTGAGGGTGACGCCGTCTCCGCCGATTCTTCCGCTGCCAGTGAACTGCTGGCCGTATTTGCCGCCTGCCCGGTCAGGTAGCCGATATAGGCCGGAACCAGCGGGAGGACGCACGGTGATATAAATGATATCAATCCCGCGAGTATGGCAATTGGCAGTGTAACCGCCGATGGGTCTACATACATAACGTCAGCCTTTCCGATTTTGATTGATAGTCTCATCCCTGAGACGGCCAATCGGCTTCCGATCTTACGCCGCTTTCCCAGTTCATTAGATGCACGAACAGCCGCCCGGTTCGATCAGTCGAAATCGGTCGGCCACTCCGGGTGGCGCTGATGTTCGAACATCCGCCGGAGCAGGCTCTCGGTCGTCCTTCCCTCCGACAGCGCCGGGATTTCGTCCTCGCCGAAGAACCCGACCCCATCCGTCTCCATGCTGCTTTTGGCTTCGCCGCCGGTCAGTTCGCACAGGAAGACCAGCTTGTAGATGTGGAACGGGTGAGGGGGGTGTCCGTGACGTGGATCGTCCCGGTCGTAGACGGCCAGCAGCTTGACCGCCTTCGCCTCGTACCCCGATTCCTCCCAGACCTCGCGCTCGGTCGCCCGCGACGGCGAATCCCCGATGTCCGCCCAGCCGCCCGGAAGCGTCCAGCCGCCGTCGATCCGCTCTTTGACCAGCAGAATCTTGTCATCTTTGAAAACCACGCCCCTCACGTCGACTTTGGGCGTCGCGTATCCGGCCTGCTCGGAAAACAGCCCGGCGATCACCTCCGGTTCTTCGTCGCTCTGGCTGGCGAATATCTCCTCGGCGATAGCCTGTGTCCGCTCACACCGCTCGATCTCGAATGGATTATCCGAATAAGTCAACCCACTGCGTGCCAGCGAATGAAGCTGCCTGGCCCAGGCCAGCCATTTTGGTTCCATGAGGTCTCTCCTTTACCAGGTTTCCACCGGTTATTATACCGCTGCCTGCCGGATGATTCTTGTCGACCTTCCCACCTGTTCGTATACTGGAACCATCTTACAGGCCGCTGTTCGACAATGATCGGAGTGGGGTATGGGAAATGATTGTGTTTTCTGCCAGATTTCCGCCGGGCTTCATCCCGCCGATGTCGTCTACGAGTCCGATACCGTGCTGGCCTTTCGTGATATCCATCCACAGGCACCGATCCACGTTCTGATCATCCCCCGCAGGCACATTGCCCGCATTGCCGATCTCGAACCGGGTGATGCGGCGGTGATGGGCAATGTGATGGTCGCGGCGCGGTTAGTCGCCGAACAACTCGGTGTTGAAGATGCCTACCGGCTGGTTGTCAACAGCGGTCGGAATGCCGGGCAGAGTGTGTTCCATATCCACGTTCACCTGCTGGCGGGACGCCGTTTCGCCTGGCCGCCCGGCTGATCATAAACTGCCGGTGTTCCCAACTATCATTCTCCGCTTCCCATACTTTGTGAAATTGTCCGGCATTCGAACGGTAAAAATAGATATAATATATATCAGTAGAACAGTATGTAAACCTGTTATCAAAAGCCATCACTGATTGATCGTGACCATTTCAAGCCCTACAGCTTCGATACGGTAAGCCGTTGGACCGGTCACACGTGGTGACTGCCTTCTGGATGACCATCATTTGGCAAAGGAGTGTGTACCATAATGGAAGTCAAGAACCGGATGACCCCCAACCCAATCACTGCAGCGCCCACTACGACCCACCGCGAAGCCGTCCAACTCATGAGGGATCACCAGATCAGCCGCCTGCCGATTCTGGATAAGTCAGGGAAGCTGGTCGGGATTGTCACAGGCGAAGACCTTCATAATGCGGAGCCGTCAAAAGCCACCACGTTGAACATCTATGAGATCAGAACGCTGCTCGATAAGATGCAGCTCAAGGAGATCATGTCCAGCCCGGTGCTGGCCGTTAAGGAAGATTGCAGTCTGACCAGGGCAGCGCAGTTCATGATTGAGAACCGGGTCAGTGCGCTGGCGGTGATGCGCGGCGACAGGCTGATCGGCATCATCACCGAGGCCGATATCTTCAAGACGGTCGTCGAGGTAATGGGCGGCGGCGAGCCGGGTTTCCGGGTTGAGATTGAAGTGAAAAATGAGATCGGGGCGCTTGCGAAAGTCTGCCAGGCTTTCGTTGATGTCAACAGCGGCATAATCGCCCTGACAACCTTCCGGGGCTTGGACCCCTCAACCGGGGTGATCAGCGTCAAAGAGCGCGGCGCGGATGAAGCCCAGCTTCGCGAAGTTCTCGGCAAGCTTGAAGATGCAAAAATCCTGACGATCCGCCCCAACAGCCATGACGAACTGCTGAAATACGGCTGATCCCTTCTCGTCGAACGGAATCAAGCGCCCGGTTTTTCCTGGGCGCTTGTTGTGTCAATACATAACGTCCGATGTTCGGGCACTGCGGCTTTCCACTTTTATCTTTCTGTTTCCCCCTTGACACGCCGCTCAAAACTCTGATACACTGTCGCTTAGTTGAATAACAAAACGACGATGAACCGGAGTAGTACATATCGAAGCGGCGTTTAGAGAGCCATCGGTCGCTGAAAAGGTGGTACGCGCGCGGATATCGAATGGGCCGGGGAGTTGCCAGGGCGAAATAGTCGAGTAGTCCTGGTCGGGGCAGCATCCGTTACCAATGCTTGATATCGCACACGCTGCGGTACTCAACTGAGTGAAGCTGGCTCTCTCCCCTGTGTTTCATCACGGGGTTTTTGTTTTATACGAGGGAATCGCTGGCTTAATGTGGGTGGCACCACGGGCTTTTCGCTCGTCCCAATGCCGACTGATCGGCGGGACGGGCGTTTTTGTTTCGAACGAATTAGTTGAGGAGAAAACAGGCACTTGATGGCAAAGAAGAAGGGACGCATCCTGACGGGCGACCGCCCCACCGGGAAACTCCACCTCGGTCACTATATCGGCACCCTGCAAAACCGGGCCAAACTCCAGGACGAGTACGATCTGTTCCTGCTGGTCGCCGATTACCACACGCTTACCACGCACCCTGAAAAAGAGGATGTCATCCGCACCCGGCAGAACGCGCTCGACGTCGTGATCGACAACTACGCCGCCGGGGTCGACCCCGACAAGGTTACCCACTACCTTCAATCCGATGTCCCTGAGACGGCAGAGCTGACCCTGATCTTCTCGATGCTCAACACCGTCCCGCGCTTGCAGCGCGTTCCCACCTTGAAGGACATGATGCAGAACCTCCACATTGAGGAGCCGTCGGTCGGACTGCTGAATTATCCCGTGTTGCAGGCCGCCGACATCCTGATCGTCAAGGGCAATCTCGTGCCGGTCGGCAAGGATCAGGCCAGCCATATCGAGGTCACCCGTGAAACCGCCCGCCGGTTTAATACCCGTTTCGGTAAAGTCTTCCCGATTCCCAAAGCCATGATTCCCGAAGACACCCCGACCCTGATCGGCGTCGATGGGCAGGCCAAGATGAGCAAGTCGCTGGGGAACGCGATCATGCTCTCCGACAGTGCCGACGAGGTTCGCAAGAAGGTGATGAGCATGTACACCGACCCGAATCGCATTCACGCCACCGACCCCGGCACCGTCGAGGGAAATCCGCTGTTCACCTATCATGACCTGTTCAACCCGGATGTGGAGCAGGTCGCCGAGTTCAAAGAACGTTATCGCCTGGGCACCATCGGCGATGTCGAGTGCAAGAAGGTGCTGGTCGAGAAGCTCAACGCCTTCCTCGATCCGATCCGCGAGCGCCGCCGTTTTCTCGAAGAGCGCCCCGACGACGTGATCGACATTCTGCGTGCGGGGGCCAACCGCGCCCGCCCGATTGCCCAGGATACTATCGCCGAAGCCCGCGAAGCGATGGGCCTCACCAGCCCGCTCACCGACCGGGTCATCGACCTGTACCGGTGAATAATGTCAAACGGATTGTACGGGCGCAGCGTGCTGC
>DAOUES010000143.1:0-13403 GCA_034430335.1 Anaerolineae bacterium
TTCCTGGCAACCGGCAAGACGATCCGCGCCCTGACCCGTGTCGTCAAACAGTCCGGCGCTGAGTTAGTCGGCGTGGCCTGCGTCGTAGAGAAAACCTTCGAAGGTGGGCGCGCCTTCTTAGCCGACCGCTGCCCGCGCATCGAATCGCTGGCAATCATTACCGACATGTCCAACGGCGAGATCATCTTTGCCGACTGAACCATGCGCCAGGTTTGAATTATGCCCCATGATACGATTGTCGTCCTGGATTACGGCTCGCAAACCGCCCAACTGATCGCCCGCCGGGTGCGCGAAAGCGGTGTTTACAGCGAGCTTCTTCCCTGGAGCATCTCCGCAGAGCGGATCAAGGAACTCAACCCGAAGGGGATCATCCTCTCAGGTGGCCCTAACAGTGTCTACGAACCCGGTGCGCCCACGCTGCCGGGTTTTGTTTTGGAACTCGGCACCCCGATCCTGGGCATCTGCTACGGCATGCAGGTGATTACCCGCGCGCTGGGCGGGCGAGTCGCCGCTTCCCAGTCTCGCGAGTACGGTCCGGCGACTCTCCACACAAACGCCAGCGTTCCCCTGTGGGCCGATCTTCCCGCCGATCTCGACGTATGGATGAGTCACGGCGACCGCATCGAGGCGGCTCCGCAGGGTTTTGTCACCCTCGCCCACACGTCGAATTCGCCGGTCGCGGCGATGGGAGATCTCAAGCGTCAGATTTACGGCATCCAGTTCCATCCCGAAGTCACCCATACCCCGCGCGGCACCGATATCCTCGCCAACTTCGCCCTCAACATCTGCCGGTGTACACCCGATTGGACGCCCGAAATCTTCGTCGAGGAGAGCATCGCCCGGATTCGCGAGCAGGTCGGCGATGGCCGCGTGCTGCTGGGCTTATCCGGCGGTGTCGATTCGTCCGTCGTCGCCGCGCTGGTGCACCGCGCCATCGGCGGCAGGCTGGTCAGCGTTTTCATCGATCACGGGATGCTGCGCAAAGGCGAAGCTCAACAGGTGATCGACACTTTTCAGCAGTCGATGGGGCTGAATCTCGTCGCCGTCAACGCCGTCGAAACCTTCCTCGACGCGCTCGACGGGGTCACCGAGCCGGAACAGAAACGCACGATCATTGGCGAATTGTTCGTCCGCGCTTTCGAGAAAGAAGCCCGGCGAATATCCTCAGAATTGGGGGACATCGCTTTCCTGGCTCAGGGTACGATATATCCAGATGTGATCGAATCGGCAGCCGCCGACCGGCCCGACGCGCACCGCATCAAGTCGCATCACAACGTCGCCGGGCTGCCCGACGATATGCAGTTCGATCTGGTCGAGCCGCTGCGCTATCTGTTCAAAGACGAAGTGCGCAGGGTCGGCGAGGCGCTGGGCCTGCCCGAAACGATTATCTGGCGGCAGCCCTTTCCGGGGCCGGGATTGGCCGTTCGCTGCCTGGGTGAGATCACCTGGGAGCGCCTCGAACGTCTCCGCGAAGCCGATGCGGTCTTTACCGGCGAACTGCGCGAGGCGGGCATGCTGCGCGGCGAAACTTCCCAGGCGTTCGCCGTCCTGCTGCCGGTGCAGAGCGTCGGCGTGATGGGCGATCACCGCACCTACGCCGAAACGGTCGCTCTGCGGGCGGTGGTCACCGACGATTTCATGACCGCCGACTGGGCGCAGCTTCCCCCGGAACTGCTTGCCAGGGTCAGCGCCCGGATCGTCAATGAAGTCGAGGGGGTCAACCGGGTCGTCTACGATATCACGACCAAGCCCCCGGCGACTATTGAATGGGAGTAGTTGATAAACTGTAGCATCAGGGAGCGATAAAATGGATTTTGTAGCATTAGTCAAACGTGGATGGGAACTGGTATGGAATAACAAGTGGTTGATCCTGCTTGGCGTGCTGGCCGTGCTGGGTGGCAGCGGCGTGGCGATGGGATCAGAAGGTGCCAATTACAACTACCAGCAGCAGAACCAGCCGCAGTACACCTGGGAAGGCCACCAGGGTGATTTTGAACCTGAGGACTTCGACTTTGACTCGGATGACTTTGACCCGGAGGATTTCGAATTCTTTTGGCCGGAGGATGTCCCCGAACCGGACTGGGATGCGGTAGCTGCGGCAGTAGCCGCGATCGCCGCACTTGGCATTGCGCTCGTTTTCATAAGCATTGCGTTACTGTGTGTTCTGATACTTGTCTTCGTCATACTCTGGCTGATCGGCATCATCGCCAGCGGTGGATTGATCGCCGGGATCGATGTTCTTGATTCGGGCGGCGAGTCGAGCTTTGCGCTTGCATGGCAGGCTGCCTGGAAAAAGTTCTGGCGGCTGCTGGGCATCCGGCTGGTCACCTGGATTCCCGCCCTGCTGATCTTTGTCGTCATCGTGTTGATGGTTGGCATCATCATGGGCAGCGTCTTTACCGGACTGCCGGTGATCATGGGCACGGGGATCAGTTTTTCGGTCATACTGGGCATCGTTTTACTGGGTACGCTGGGGCTGATTATCTTCTTCCTGGGCATTCTAAGGATGCTCGCCGACCGCGCCTGCATGCTCGAAGACATGCGCGTCTTTGAAGCCTACAAACGAGCATTCGTCATCTTCCGCGATAACATTCTCTCTACCCTCCTGGTCTACTCCGTCCAGTTCGGCTTCATGATCGTCATCGCCACCATCTTTGGCGTTCCCCTTTTCTTCTTCACCTGCTGCTGCTGCCTCTGGCCGGTGCTGCTTGCCATCCTGGGAACCTTCACCGCGCTGTTCTCCGGGGTCTGGACGCTGGCCTGGAAAAACTGGACCGATATGCCCGCTGCCGTCTGATCCCCCTACTGTTTAGGGGGTGGCGGCTTGAAACGAAGTCATAGAATCAGCGTATAGATTGTCAGGTAAATGATATATTTATAGCTGGTTCTTTTTATAAACAGGGGAAAAAAATAATGGACTACGGGCATCTCTTGAGCAAGGCCTGGAACCTTGTCTGGAATAACAAATGGCTGTTTCTGCTGGGCCTGCTTGCCGCGCTGAGTTCGGCAGGCGGCAACAGTGGCGGCTCATCGAATTGGAATATTCCCAGCGGTGATACTACCACCTACGAGGAGGGAGGCGAACCGACATTCCCGGAGGGCGAGTTTGACCCTGAAGCCATCTTTGGCGAAGACGCAGAGTTCATCATGCCGTTCCTCGCACTCGGATCGGCTTTTGTGGTAGCGATCATCATCGTCGCCGTGCTGGTTGGCACTGGCGTCTGGTGTGTGGCGACCATCGCGCATGGCGGCCTGGTGGCGGGGGTGAATACGCTGGCCGGGGGCGGCACCTCATCCTTTGCCGAAGCCTGGGGTGCGGCCTGGAAGAAAGGCTGGCGGCTGATCGGCATCGCCCTGATCCCGGCCATCCCGGTCGTTGTGCTGCTTGTGATTGCCGGATTCCTCATCTTTGGCGCGATTACCAGCGCCGCCACGCTGACCGATCCGGACAGCATCGCCGGAGTCGTGGCCGGGTTGGGTGCAACCGGCATCATTGCTCTCTGCCTGATGGCGATTTTCTCCGCCGCGCTCGGCCTCTGGCATCACTTCGCCCGCCGGGCCTGTATGATCGAAGACACCACCGTCTTTGAATCCTACCGGCGCGGCTGGGAGGTCATCACCGCCAACTTCGGTAGTGTGATCGCCCTTTTCTTGATCGTCATCGCCATCCAGTTTGGTCTCGGAATCGTGCTGTTCGTTCCGCGCCTCGTCATCGGCGTTTGCCTGTGCTGTCTCGCCTGGCCGCTCTCGCTGGCGATTTCCGCCGGGTTCACCACCTACTTCTCGGCAGTGTGGACGCTCGCCTGGCGCGCCTTCACCGGCCTGAGCGGAAAATCGGGCGAACCGCTCGTCGACGCTGCCCCGGCTGAATAGTCGAAACTGACCGGTCAGTTTACCACCGCGCCATGTTTTCAAGCATGGCGCGGTTTGTTTATAATGGGACATGGATTTCAACTGTCCGATAGGGGAAGCGATGACCATCCCGGAATTGATCAAATACGCCTGGCGTACCATCTGGGAAAAGAAATCGACGCTCGTGATGGGCTTCGTCATGGCCGCGTCCGGCGGCAGCTTTGCCAGTCTGTTGATCTCGCTTATCTTCAACATCCGTTCGATCTCGAATCTCTTCAACCCATCTGGTGATCGCGCCCCCATCCCCGGTGTTCCTGCTGTCGATCTCCGTGAGCCGGTCACCGCCGAACTCTCCGCGCTCGATTCGGCGCAGTTCAACTCGCTGGTCACGACAAGCATTCTCCTGGTGATCGGCCTGATCGTCCTGCTGTTCATCATGCTGATCCCGATTGCCTTCGCCAACCGGGTCGCCGCCGGTGCGCTGATTGACATGGTCGAACCACCCGGCAGCGAAGAACCCACCCCCTTCCGCGATGCCCTTCGAACGGGCTGGAAACGCGCCTGGCACATGCTGGTCGTCCTCTCGATCCCGCTCGTGCCCGTCACGTTTGGCCTGATCGCCGCCGTGATCGTCCTGGGCGTTCATCTCAGCCTGTCCGGTGCAGCGGGCGATCTCGACGCCATCGCCGGAGTCCTTCAAAGCAGCACCGTTCTATTGATCACCCTGTCGATAGGGGTCGGCGTGCTGCTCCTCGTTTCGCTGATGCTTCTCGTCGTTCAACTATTCGCCGACCGTGCCTGCACCCTTGAAGAATGCCGCCCTGTCGCCTCGTTCCGCCGGGGTTGGGATATTCTCAAAAGCAATGCCGGGCAGACTGCCATCCTGGTCATGATTCAACTTATTCTCGGCCTGCTGATCAATGCCCTGCTGCACCTGCCCGGCGAATTCACTCCGCTTGCCTGCCTGCTCAGGCCAATCGGCTGGCTGATCAACGGCCTTCTGATCGCCTGCTTCTCCGTTCTATGGACGCTCGCCTGGCACGCCTGGGCCAGGCAGCCCGCCGCCTGACTCTCGTACCGGAATTCTTGCGTTTCGCCGACCCTTCGCGCATAATGACCGCACACCAGGAGCGTGTATGGGACATCGAGACACTCGCAAACTGTTCCACCGGAAAACCGGTGGCCTGATCGCCGCACTGCGCCTGTTTGCCGGGCTGCTGGTGGTGATTCTCTGGATAGGCCGCCCCCCGGCTGATACTGTCACCGCCCAGGACGATCTCCCGGAGCCGCGTGAGTTTTACGGCATCAACTTCATCGCCCCCGAAGAACCCTGGCTGACTCTCGCCCGTGAAAGCGGCGCGGGCGTGGTGCGCTGGCAGTTCAACTGGCACGAGCACGAACCCACTCAGGGAAACTGGACCTGGGAGCGCAGCGATGCCATCATCCCGATCTGGAACGAGGCCGGTATCTCAGTACATGCCATCATGCACGGCCCGCCCGATTACGCTAAAGCAAACCCCGGCTCCGGCCTGATGCCGATCAACATCAACCTGCCCTGGAATCACCCTCAAAATTATTGGGGCAACTTCTGTTATTCTTTTGCCCACCGCTACCGGGGGCAGATCGGCAGCTACGAAATCTGGAACGAACCCGACCTCGACATCTACTGGGAGGGCACCCCGCAGCAGTATTTCCAGGTGATGAAAACCTGCTACCAGGCGATCAAGGCCGCCGATCCCAACGTCCCGGTTTCGATGGCGGGAATGGCCCTCCTGCTCGAACGCGACTTCTTCCCCGAAGTCGTCCGCCTCGCCTCGCTCGACCCGGAAGGCGAACGCAACAACTACTACTTCGACGCCGCCAATATCCACATGTACATCAGCCCGGAGCTGGTCTACGATCTGACCGTCGAGACGCGCGGGGTGCTGGATCGCTACGGGATGGGCGACAAGCCGATCTGGATCACCGAGACGGCGATCCCCCTGCGCGGGGCGGGCATCGCCCCCGACTATCCCTACTGGCGCTATGCGACCGAAGACGAAGCCGCCTGGTATCTCCTGCAAGCCGTCGGCAACGCCTATGCTGCCGGTGCCGACCGGCTGATGTGGTTCCGCCTCGCCGACGACGACATGGAAGAAGCCTACGGCCTGCTCACCCTCAATGCCGAGCCTCGCCCGGCTTACGAAGCGATGCAGCTTGCCACCAGCCTGATCTATGACATCGTCGAGGCACGGCGCGAGGTGCGCGAGGGCGTCGTCATCACCCAGATGCGCCGCGCCGACGGCGCGCGGATCGTCACCATGTATTCGGTGACCGGCGTCACCGTCGATCTCGATGTCGAGGCCGAGGCCGAAGCCGGGGTGCTGATCAATCCCCTGGGCGGCTATTCGACCATCAAACCCGACGATGACAATAACTACAACGTCCGGCTGCTCCCGGCCCGTGATCGTGATTTCTCCCGCATGGAAGACTACTCGGTCGGCGGGCCGCCGCTGATCATCGTCGAGTACGACTGGGAAGGCCCGGAGACAGAACTGACGGCCACCAAAGATCCCGACGACCCGGCCAGGGTACTGGTCAGTTGGGAAGGCGACGACGGCGAATACGGCACCGGAGTCGACACCTATGACGTGATCGTCAGCCACAATTACGGTGAGTGGAAGATGTGGCAGGAGGAAACCACCGAACAGGAAGCCGTCTACGAAATGACCGGGGGCGGCCTCTACCGCTTCCGCGCCAGGGCCACCGATAACGCCGGGAACATCGGCGACTTCTCCGAAGCCGGTGAAGCCAGCCTGGTGGGATTTCTTGAAGCCCGCATCGTCAACCTGCGCGATCAGCCCGTCCCCTATGCCACCATTCAACTGGATGACGGCACGCTGCGGCAGGCCGACCAGAACGGCGTCGTGTTGATCGAACTGCTTGATGGGATGCACGTCTTCCCCCGCGTCGAAGGGGGTGGGCAGGGCACCGCCGCGCCGCCGCCGGTGATCATCGAACTGGCCCAGAAGACGACCGTCACCTGGATGCTTTCGCCGCGCCTGAACATTGTCCCGAATGGGGCCTTTACATTGGGCTTACAGGGATGGGAGGTTTTCGCCGGCACCGATGCGCAGGCGGTCGATCTGGGAACGTCACAGGGCAACATCCTCCGGCTGATGGGCGAACGCCGTCCCTGGGGCAGCCCGGCGGTCTCGGCGATCATCCCCATCCCCTCGGAGATGACTTCACCGGTTCTGAGTTTCCTCTATCGTATGCCCGCTGGTGAGCAGACGTTCACCCTGCGTGTCCTTCAAGGCGACGATCAACAGGTGCTCTGGCAAACCGGGACACCCTCGGTCGATTTCGAGCGGGTCTGGCTCGATCTGAGTCCCTACGCAGGCCAGCCGGTCGAAATCCGCTTCGAGCTGCACGGGGCCAAAGGTGCGGGCGCGGGCATCGTCGAAATCGACAACGTCATTCTCGGCAACGTCCCCGCCCTCCCTGAGTGATAATCAGAAATACCCGTTCTCCCTGAACCACCCGACGGTATCGACCACCGTCTCCTCGAACGGGCGCGGCGTATATCCAAAAGTCCGCATCCCTTTATCGGCGTTCAGCGCCGCCCAGTATGGCATTCCGCGCATCGTTGCCGGAACCGGCAGCCGGAAAAACTCGGCGAACCGGAGCAGCCGCGTCACAGCTTTCAACGAAAGCGCCCCGCGCGGCTCCCTGACGCCCACCAGCCGCGCCGCTTCGCGCAGCGCGTCGGCCACGTTCAGATTATGCCCGCCGACGATGTACCGTTCGCCAGGTTCGCCCGCCGTCGCTGCCCGCACATGCGCCAGCGCGACATCCCGTCCATCGACGATGTTGGTTTCCACGTCCACCCCCACCGGCATCTGCTTCTTGGCGACCATCAGCAGGATTTTGCTCGTGCTCGGTTTCAGATCGCCAGGGCCGAAAACCGCCGTCGGGCAAAGGATGATCACCGGCAGCCCGGCCTGGTGCGCCCGCAGCGCCTCGAATTCCATCACCCACTTTGATTCATAATACGAGTTGCTTGTCGATCCCGGCAGATACCCATCGCGCTCATCGGCCAGCCGGTCGCTTCCCGCAGGCGGCGCGCCGATGGTCGTCAGCGAACTGGTGTAGACCACCCGCTTCACGTTGGCCCTTTGTGCGGCTCTCAGAACAACCCGCATCTGCGCCGCGCCTTTCCGGTTTGCGTCACGGATGCTGTAGGCGCTTTCCGGGCAGTACCCGGCGGCATGAAACAGCACATCGCAGCCTTGCAGCGCTTCGTCGAGCATGCACCCATCGGCCAGGTCGCCGTCATGCCACGTCACCGGCAGATCGCCAATCGCCCCCACCGACCCCGGCCTGCGCCGGAAACCGTGAACGTCCATCCCTTCCCGGATCGCTGCACGGGCAATCTGCCCCCCGATGAACCCCGTCGCCCCCAAAACCAGAACCCGCATCCCCGGTTCCTCCTATGTCGACAGTCCTATCCGAAGTTCGCAAAGCGAATTTGCGGATAGGATACAAAAACAAAACGCCCCACGCAGATAGAACGCATGGAGCGTCATCGATTCAGATTGACAACGTTCGCGGCAAGACTATTCTTTTTCGTCTTCCAGTTCAATCCGTTCGTACTTTGGCGCAAACGCACCGTTTTCCTTGCGAACATAGTACAGTTTCATGATTGTCTTCGGACCGCCGGCTTTACGCGCTCTACCGACCGTCTTCTTAGCACCTTTTTTCCCACCCATAATCAAAGCTCCTTCAAGGTTTTCTCACGAAGCACGCCCGGCTAAAAGGAGACAGGCGGGCGGAATTTCTGAGCATTATTATAAGCGATGGCTCACTCTGCTGGCAACACCAGTTTTCCCGCCCCATCGCCTACTGGCGGGCCAGGCCGGTCGTCCCGTCGAGATTGACCTCACAAATCGCCAGTGGGTTCTCCTCCGAGGTGACGCTTGCCTGCCACAGCACCGAGCGATTCTCCGCCGCCGTCGTCAGCCGCAGTTCGACAACCCCGTCCGACACACTGTCAAGCGTATCACCGCAGTTAGAGAGAAAGCCCTCCACCGCCTGTGGGCTGTCGACTCGCCAGCTTTGGACGTGGGTCAGTTCCGGCGCGGGGTCCCAGGGCACAACGGTCTCGATCCGGACATTCTCCTCCCGCCCGACGACCACCGTGACCATATCGGCCATTTCAGGCCGGTAGAAATAGAACGTCCACCCGGTCCGCCCGGCCCCCAATTGGACATCGCTTACCCCCGGAGTCCAGATTCCGACCGCGCTTGCCAGTTCGACCGGCGACCCCTGGTCGACCACATACTGGTAGGCGATATCGTACGCCTCGCGCGCCGTCGGGATTCTGGTATCCGCCACCGGCGCAGACGCCTGCGGGCGGGCGGGCCCGCCCGCCCGCAGCCCGGATGTTGCCGTGAAGCCGCAGATGCTCCCCACGATCAGCACCGCCACAAAGGTGATCACGATCTGAATTTCCTTGCTCAAACCGGCTCGCGGTTCTTCTTCTTCCTCATACACATTACCCGCGAACGAATCGTCACGCCGTTTAAATAGGTTCATGGTCGGTCTCTCGCTTTATATTGAACGCTCTGGTACTCTTCAACAGATACTGCATTTTACGGCGCAAATCGTTTCAGGGCAAAACCGGCCCGCATCGACAACCCGGCCTTTTATCTGTCCCCAGGCCGCAAAAACGCGGGATCGTGTTATACTTGATCGGGATTATCCGTTTTGTCGACAGCCATTATCTTAGATACTATCTGACTATGACCGAAAGTCCCACAACCTCCGAACAAATCGATCTCGACCGCCTGCGTTCTGGCGACAAAGCCGCCTTTGCCCAGGTCGTCGAGCTGTACGCCGACCGGATGTACAATCTTGCCCTCAAGATTTCCGGTGACGCCTTTGAAGCAGAAGACATTCTCCAGGAAGCGTTCATCAGCGCCTATAAGAACTTCTCCCGCTTTGAAGGGCGAAGCAGCATCGGCACCTGGCTGTATCGCATTACCTATAACACGGCCTTGATGCGCCAGCGTAAAAAACATCCTGACACGGTTTCCATCGACGAACCCATCCAGACCGATTCCGGCGACATGCTCCCCCGCCAGTTTTTCGACTGGTGCTGTATCCCGGAGAAAGACCTGCTGACAGGTGAAGCCCTGGAGTATATGGGCGAGGCCATTCAACTGCTCCCGGAATCGTTGAAACCGGTCTTCGTCCTGCGTGATATCGAGGGATTATCGACCGCCGAGGTTGGCGATACGCTTGAGTTATCCCCGGCTGCCGTCAAGTCACGTTTACATCGTGCGCGCTTGTTTCTGCGTGAGCGTCTTTCTGAATACTTCGCCGAACGAGCGGCTGCGTGAGGAATAGTATGGACAAGCACACACATCATCACGAGGACAGATCATCCTGCCACGAGTTATTGGGAGGATTATCCCTGTATCTTGATGGCGACGCGGAAGAATCGCTGTGCCGGGAAATCGAACAACACATGAAAGACTGCGAAAACTGCCGCGTCGTCGTCAACACTCTGGCGAAAACCGTCGAGTTATATCATGAGTATGGAAAATCTCAGATGCCGCAGGAGGCAAAGCAGCGGTTGTTCGTTGCCCTTGATCTGGGTGATTACATAAGCAGCAGCGAATAATCGTATCATCTCGAATCGTTCTGAACGTCCCACCCCCATTGCCCCAAATTCGGGGCACTGATAGAATAGTGCTGCTGAGTTTATCATAGTCGTAACGTAAGCCCTAACTAACAATCCCTACCAGGTGTCATCATAATGGCAAATTCGCAATCATCCCAGCAAAACGAGCCGCAAGAAGCAGGGCTGCGGGGTGCCCATATACCTCGCACCCTCACCCAGGTTATCAACGAGGCCAACGAAGCCGTCATTCGTGGTGACCTTTCTAACTACATCCCCGTCCCCACCGGTCTCGATCCTCTCGACGCCGCAATCGGCGGTGGCTTACAGCGCGGCGAACTGGTGCTGCTGGGGGGCGCGCAGGGCATCGGCAAGACGATCACCGCCATGCAGATCGCCCGGAACATTGCGAAATCCAGTAATATGTATGCATTCTACCTGTCCTATGAGCATACCGAAGCGCACCTGATGAACCGGCTGCTTTGCATGGAAAGTGTCAACCCGCCTGAGATGATCACCGCCCAGGGCCTGCGCATGAAAGACCTTCAGGATATCATCGTCTCCAAGCACGCCCGAAACTACCTCAGCAAAGATCGGTCAGCGACCGGCTCCCTGCGGGGCATTCTTCGCGAGAACAGCCGGACATCACCTGCCCTGGCCCGGCTCAGTGAATATGCCGACCGGCTGATCCTGTTGAAAGCCTCCACCGCCGTCACCACCCTTTCCGCCATTCGGGATATGACCTCGCGGCTGGTCAAGGCGACAAAAGGCAACGTGGTCGTCTTCGTCGACTATCTGCAAAAGGTCGCCATCCACCCGGAAAAAGCACAGGACGAGAACGACAAAGTGACGATCATCGTCGAAGGCTTGAAAGACATCGCCATGACACTCGACGTTCCGGTTTTTGCCATCGTTGCCTCTGACCGGACGGGTTTGCAGGCCAAACGCCTGCACCTTTTCCACCTGCGCGGCAGTTCCGCGCTCGATTACGAGTGCGACATTGCTATGATCATGAACAACAAATACAAGATTCTCTCAAAGGATCACATTGCCTTCAACCCGTACCAGGCCCGCCAATACCGTGAATGGGTCGTCTTTACGATTGAGAAGAACCGCGCCGGGCGGGCGATGATCGACGTCGAATTTCATCTCCACGCGCCCTTCTTCTGCTTTGATCCACAGGGCCAGATGGTGCAGCAGCAGCTCATCGACGACAAGATCATCGAGGCCTGATCCGCGTCAGCCACTTATTCAGAAATGCGGGGCACTCCGGTACTATTCGAGTGCCCCTTTTCGTGGCAGCGGGTTATATCAAACAAACAGGTACAATGGAATCTGGTTTATCAGCAGTGAATGGAGAGAGACAATGCGCAAACTGACCGGTCGGCTGATTGGTTTTATCGCATTCTTCCTGGTTTTTAGCTGTGTCGCCGTGTTGGTGATCCTTGTCGCCACCGGTGCCGTCGATCCCTACGAGGTGTTTCCGGGGCTTCCCGAACCGCCGTCGATTGACACCGGGCAGTATCCGCTCCCTGACCCCAATCTCCCCCTGCCCGATTACGAGATACCGAACCCGTTCCAGACCGGTGAATATGTCAACCTCTCCGAGCAGGTTCAGCGCCGCCCCCTGGTCGCCCAGATTCCCGCCCCTCAGCAGATCGCCACTGCCCCGCAGGTGGTCGGCGCGAATCTCTTCCTGGCGATCTTGATGGCGATCATTTTCGGCCTTGCCTCAGCCGAGCTATCTAACATTCTGCGCGACGAAGAGGACCGCATCCAGGCCTGGCTGCGGGCGATTGGCATCGACAAGCTGGTTGCCTGGATAGGCCGTGTCACTCAGTGGGGACTCAACAGGACCGCCGTCAAACGCGGCTGCCTGACGCTGCCCCTGGTCGTCCTGATCCTGGCGCTTTACGGAGCCATCTTCGCCTTCCTGGAAGAGGGAACTTCCATCTTTTCCCTTGAGGGCGCGCTTCTGGCCCTGCTGATGGCCGGAACTGTTGGCCTGGTCAGCTTTTCCGGTGACTTCGCCCGCCGCATTGCCAGCCGCTTATGGAAAGCAAAATCGAAATTCAATTTTTACCCGGCCAATTTGCTGCTCGCCGCCGCTTCGGTGATTCTCTCCCGCACCCTGAAGCTGTCCCCCGGCATCGCCTTTGGCACCCCCGGCGGCGTCGATTTAGACCTCCCGGAGAGCCAGCTTGAAAAACGAGAGGCGGTCGTGGGGATACTCACCATTGCCATTCTGATCCTTATCGGCGCTTTTGGCTGGTCGTTGAGCGCGCTGTCGCTGTATCTGCCGGATGTGCAGTTCGACGACCGGGTTGTCAGCGTGATGGCAACCGTGCTGACTACCGTTCAAAATGCCAGCCTGGTGCTGTTCATGGTATCCATCGAAACGGCCTTTTTTGAGTTGGTGCCCCTGAGTCACAGCACCGGTCGCTCGATCTTCCAGTGGAGCAAGATCGTGTGGGCGCTGTTCTTCCTGCCGGTGACGTTCATGTTCAATCACACGCTGCTCAACCCGCGCAGCGGCTTCCTCGATTCGTTCATGGTCGCCAATGTGCGCTTCATGTGGGTGATCCTGCTCGTATTGGTCGGGCTGACGGCGGGGCTGTGGTTCTACTTCAATATTCTCGACGATATACTGAAAAAGCAGCTCGGTATAAGCACCGGGCCGAAAAATCCGCCGCCGCCGCAGTACGGCTGATCGGATATTCGCACAATAATTGTAGCCATGTCTTTCTTACCTATCCGAAGTTCGCAAAGCGGATTTCGGATAGGCCCTGAGTTTGCCGCAGGCCCGCCGCCTGCGGTATACTACCGCAGCGAAAAACCAATCGGGGGCGTAGCTCAGTGGTAGAGCAGGAGCCTTTTAAGCTCTTGG
>DAOUES010000144.1:0-19226 GCA_034430335.1 Anaerolineae bacterium
TGCATCGGTGCAGGCTTTATTGGGGCTGGCATCGATCAGTGTGCTGGCCGTTGTGTCGGGGCTATTGGGTTTGTTCCCGCCGCGCTGGTTGGCATGGCTGGTGCTTGCGGCGGCGCTTGGCGGCCTGCACAAACAGGTGATCGTCTGGGCGCGGTCGATCTGGAATGGGCTGCGGGCGGTCATTACACCTCAAGATGAATGGCATATTCGCCTGATCCAGATTGCCGTGCTGGTTCTGATCGTGATGGCGGTGATCCTCGCCCTGCTGCCGGAGACGAAGTGGGACGCGCTGACCTATCACCTCGTGGCCCCCGACCGGTATCTGAAGGCAGGCCGGATTTTCAGCTACCCGGAGAATCATTTCTTCGGATTCCCGCAGCTTGCCGAGATGCTGTTCCTGTGGGTGATGGTCCTCTCCGGGCCGAACGCCGCCGCCCTGATCAATGGAATGTTTGGCCTGCTGCTCCTCGCGATGCTGTTAGGACTGCTCCATCGACACGACAAACCGGCGGTCGGCTGGGTTGCAGTGGCGATCCTGCTGGCCTCCGATTCGGTCTGGGGGCAGTTCACCTGGGCATACAACGACCTCGCGTATATGGCCTACACTTTCGCCGCAATCATTTTGGCCCTCGCCTGGGGCCGCGATGCCGGGCAGGAAAACAACCGCCTGCTGATCCTCTCCGGGGTGATGACCGGCTGCATGATGGGCGTCAAGTATCTGGCTGCGCCGTTTACCGTTGGGATCGGGGCGCTGGTCATCTGGCTGACCTATCGCAGCGGGTGGAAGAAGGCTTTCACCGCGACGGGCCTCGTCGTTTTGATCGCTGTGCTGGCTTTTGCGCCCTGGCTGCTCAAGAACCTGATCGTCGATGGCAACCCGGTATCGCCCTTCATCTGGGGGACGAGCGGCTACGACGAGATCGACCAATACCATTATCTCAGGCCGCAGACCGGGTTGAAGATCGGTAATTTACTGCTTCTGCCTGTCCAACTGGCGATTTTCGGCACCGAGGGCGGCGTATTCCAGGGTTCGACCGGGGCGCTTCTTTTCGGGCTGCCGCCCCTGGCGCTGATCGGCTGGCGCAGGCGGGATGCGGAGTCCCGCCGCCTGATAACGGGCCTGTTCATTGCCGTTCTCCCCGGCTTCATCACCTGGTTGGGTGGGGGAGTGATCTCGGAGTTCCTGGTCGGGCACCTGCGCTATATCTTCCCGATGCTGCCCGCGCTGGCGGTGATCGGCGCGTTGGGGTTCGATGGCCTCGGCAGTCCCAAATTGCTTTCCGATCTCTACAACATCTGCCGGGTGATCATCCTGGGCATGCTGGCGTTTGGTCTGCTCGTCGCCAGCCTGATCTTCATCAGGATGCAGCCGCTTGGCGTTTTGGTTGGTTACCAGAGTGAAGAAGACTATCTGCTGGAAAAACTCCAGGCGTACTACTTTACGATGCAGCAGATCAACGATCTACCCGAAGACGCCAGCGTGCTGTTTCTATGGGAGCCTCGCGTGATGTACTGCGAGGATCGCTGCACGCCTGATTCGCTGATCGACCAGTGGTGGCACGATGAGCGCAAATACGGCGATCCGGTGGCCATCGCCGAGAACTGGCGGCAGCGGGGATTTACCCATGTGTTAGTTTATGAAACCGGGGGGCGTTTTCTAATCGAAGAAGACCCGCTCACCCCGCTGACAGAGGAAGACTGGCAGGCGCTCGACACGCTGCGTGGCACGGCGCTGATCCCCATCTGGGATGAACTGGATTCGTATACCCTGTATCGGCTGGCGGATTAATGATGTCCGAATTCTAAAGAATCCAGATAGTACGGGCGCAGCGCGCTGCGCCCGCCGAGGTTATCAGGGATTATATGGACAGTAAACACACCCGGCGCGATCTGATCATACTTGTCGTTTTGAGCCTGCTGGTCAACGGCACCGTCGCCCTGCTCGTTTCCGATCCGAATTACGTCGACGCCTTCTACTATTTCAACGGTGGGCTGGCGCTGGCCGAAGGGCACGGATTCGTCGAGCCGTATTTCTGGAATACCATCGGCGCGCCCGGATCGCTGCCCGCGCCAGCGTTTGGATACTGGCAGCCGCTTCCCTCTTTCCTGGCGGCGCTGGGGATTTTGCTGTTCGGTAAGGCATCGGCCTTTGGTAGCGCCCAGGCGATCTTCGTCATCGCCGCGTCTGCCCTACCGCTGATCGCCTACCGGATCGCGCTCAAATTCGGGGAACGCCGCCATGCGTGGTTGGCCGGGCTGCTGACCGTTTTCAGCGGGGTTTACGTCGTTTACTGGTCGCTGCCGGAGACGTTCACCCCGTTTGCGTTGAGCGGCGCGGGGGCGCTGCTGCTGGCCTCTCAGGGCCGCCGATCCGGTGGGTGGTGGCGATGGGTGCTGGCCGGTGTTTGTGCCGGATTGGGCTACCTGTGCCGTGCCGACGGCTTGCTGCTGATCGCCGTCGTCGGGCTGGCGGCGCTGCTGCCTTCGTTCGAGGAGAAAGAACCCTACCGGCTGCTCGATAAGGTCGCAGGGCTGGGGTTGGCTGCGGCGGGCTTCGTTCTGATCGCCGCGCCCTGGTGGGTTCGCAACCTTCACGCCTTCGGCGCGATCCAGGCACCGGGGGGAATTTCAGCCCTGTGGATCACCGGGTACAATGACCTGTTCAACTATCCCTCGAACCTGACGCCGCAGCGATTTTTCGCGGCGGGCTGGCCGTCGATCTTGAAGGATCGCTGGTGGGCGCTGGGAGTCAACCTGCTGACCTTTTTCATCGGCCACAATCTCGTCTTTTTGCTGCCCTTTACGCTGATCGGCTGGTGGCGGCTGCGCCGGAAAGACGAATTCGTACTGTCTTTCATTTATGGTCTGCTGCTTTTCGCGGCGATGACCTTCGCCTTTGCGCTGCCCGGTGCGCGGGGCGGATGGCTGCATTCGGCGGCGGTGCTCGTCCCCTTTGTGATGGCCGCCGCGTCGATTGGATTGGACGAAGCCCTGCGTGCCATCGCCCGCCGACGCGCCGGGTGGAATCCCCGTTCGGCCTGGCGCGTGTTCAGCACGGCGGGCGTTGTGATTGCGGCGCTGGTCACCGCCGGGTTTGTGCTGAACCGGGTGGTCGGCTTCGATGATCTGTCGACCATCGCCTGGAATCAAACCAATGCGGTCTACGATGAGATCGGCGCGACGCTCGACGAGATTGGCGCACCGGTCGATGCGCTGGTGATCAGCAACAATCCACCCGGCTTCTATACCCGTACCGGTCGGGGCGGCATTCCCCTGATCAACGGTGACGAGCAGAATCTCCTCGCTGCGGCGGATGACTATGGGGTGACTTTCCTGGTCATCGACCATAACGTGACCGAGGGATTGTTGTCTCTATACTGGGAGGGGCCGCAGTCGGGGCGATTTGAACGGATCGAAGCATACGGCGATCCCGAAGCGCCGACCTACCTGTACCGGATTCTCCCCGAAAGCGATTGACATCCCCGCCGGGCACTCCCACGCAACTAATTGATCCCCTGCTGCGTATATTGCGATAGAAACAGGCAGCGGAAACTGCACTGAGGAAAAACCACCATGAATGAAACAACCCGTGAAAACGAAACGACTGGAGAAAGCATGCCTACCGATCAACAGCGGCGTGATCCTGCTCCGCCCGGCCCACAGTATTCAGGACGCCGCCGGTTGGAGCGACCTCGCCGCCGCCGCTCGCTGTTCTGGCCGATTGTTCTGGTTGGCGTGGGGGTTTTGTGGCTCCTGATCAATCTGGACATTATTACAACAGAAAACCTTACCGTGCTGATCAAGTTGTGGCCGCTGCTTCTGATCCTGTTGGGGCTGGAACTGCTGTTCGGACGTCGATTGCCCGCTGTCGGAGGGTTGATCGGGCTGCTGACCGTCGGTGCCGTCATTTACCTGGTAATCAATGGCCCGGCGCTTGGCCTGACCACCGAAATCCCGCAGTTCGAACCGGAAATCGCTGCCCGTTCAGAAGGAGTCCGGTCGGGTCAGTTTGTTGAATCCATGAATGGTGCAGAGACGGCGGCTGTTGACCTTGAATTGGGCTGGCAGCGTGCAGCGATCTATCCCCTTGAGGATTCAGAGAATCTGGTAGATGCCGATCTCGATTACGCGGGGGAAATCGAATTCAATACGTATGGCGGCAGTGACCGGCATGTCTCTCTCAGCGAACGCGATTTCAACCCGAACAGGTTTAGTTTTGATGTCAACGACTATGAGTGGAATATCGGGATCAGCACACAGCCGGAAGTCGATCTGACCATTCAAATGGGGGTCAACGACGGCGATTTCGATCTGCGGGGGATCGATCTAAAAAACCTCGACTTTACCGGTGCCTTTGGCGATGTCAATCTGGCCCTCCCGGCAGCCGGTCACCGTTATGACGCCACTATCGACTCCTCATTTGGTGAGACTGTCCTCGAAATCGACGATGGGGCAGAGGTCAACATGTGGTTGTCTGGCGGGATCGGAGACGTGTCAATCGAGGTGGGCAGGGACGTCGATCTCGAACTGGAAATCGACCCGGAAATCAGCAGTATCACTATCATTGTGCCGGACGATGCCGCCGTGCGCGTCGAGACGGAGTCGACCAGCGGCGGTGAACTGACCGTCCCGCAGGATTATACCCATGTCGAAGAGGCTGACGAAGAAAGTTTCTTCCCCTTTGCCGACTCTATCGGGGCATGGGAATCGCCGGAGTATTCGCGCGGCGATCATGCCATCGTGATCACTGTCGACGATCTCGGCTACGGAAATGTAACAATCGAAAATTAGCGCTCTGTTAACCCGGATTTCAACACGGTGTACCACTTACCTGATCCCATCTCGTAGGGACACCCCTTGTGGGTGCCCTCCGGGGTCGCCCGCAGGCTTACTTTACAAACCACTGGTGGATGTCGTATTGGTTAATACGGACTTATTATCAAGGAGATGGATTCGATGAGCGAAAAAATAGCTGAACAGGAAGTTTCAGATGCCGAAGCGGAAACCAGGGCTTCGACTCGCACGGAAGAAATTGTAACAAAACCGGTCGGTGAACGCCCTCCTCGCTTGTACCGGTCGTTGTTCTGGCCGGTCGTTCTGGTCGGCGTCGGTGTGGTCTGGCTCCTGGGGAATATCGGCCTGCTTCCCGCAACCGGATACGTTGCCCTGATCCGCTTCTGGCCGCTGCTGTTGATCGCAGTGGGGATTGATGTCATCTTCGCCCGGCGGTCGCCGGTTCTGGGTGGTTTGATCGGTGCGGCGGTTGTCGCCGCCGCGCTGGGATTGGTGATTGTCGGCCCATCGCTCGGCCTGGACGACGACGCGCGGCTGTTCGGAATGCCGCTGTCTGCTGGTGCGGGTGGATTGCACGAAACCCACCTGTCGACCGGCGTGGATGGCGTCGATTCGGCTGATGTCAACCTGGAATTAGGCTGGGAGCCGGTTTCGGTTTATGCGCTTTCGTCCGGTTCGGATCAACTGCTGGAAGCCGACATGGTACACAGCGGCGAGATGGCGCTCGATAGGAGCGGCTCGAATGTATCGCTTTACCGGCGGGCCGAAGTGGGCCTCCTGGTGGAGCCTCAGCGGTTTTTGAGCGATGCGAAATGGGACATTGGCCTCAATCCTGATGTGCCGATGTCGCTCTATGTCTCTGCCCGGTCGGGCAGCGCCGACCTGAACCTGAGCGATCTCACGCTGACCGGGTTGGAAGTCGACGGCGGATCGGGGTCGATTGATCTGTATTTGCCGCAGACACAGGGCGAATTCGACGCCGATCTTGATATCCACTCCGGCAGTTTCGACATGGTTATTCCAGAGCAGTCCGCCGCCGATTTATATGTCTCCGGCGGGTCGGGTTCGTTCGACCTGGAAATTGGTTCTGGTTCATCAATTACCTTGTATGCTAACATGGCTTCGGGTAGCTCGGATATTGTCATCGGGCAGTCTTCGGATGTTACTCTGGAACTCGATACCGGGAGCGGGTCGGTAAATGTCGATGTGCCCTCCGATGTCGGCCTTCGGATCGAAGCCTGGGACGACGGATCGGGATCGCTAGACGTCCCGAACGGGTTGGTGCTGGTCGAGAGCTACGACGACGAGGATACCGGCATCTGGGAGTCGGAAGGCTTCGGCCACGCCGATAACCGGGTAGTGATCACCATCGACTCGGCAGGCTCCGGGTCGATCAATATCAACCGGTAGAACCGGGCGACAAACTGATACGAGCAATGCCCCTCCGACCGAGGGGCATTTTCGATCTGGCGTTTCGGGTTCGATTGTTGTACGCTTTTTCAAGCGGAGGAGCACAGTCTATGTTATCCAGGGTATCGAAGCAGCCGCCATCCCCCGGGCTTCGCGATGGATTGATCGCGCTGGCCTGCCTGCTCGGTCAGGTGATCTACCTGGCCGTTGCCCGGTTCGGCTATCACCGCTTTGGCTTCCCGCTTGACGATGCCTGGATTCACCAGACCTACGCCCATAACCTGGCGCAGTCGGGCCAGTGGGCGTTTGTTCCGGGAGTCGCCAGCACCGGCTCGACCTCGATCCTGTGGACGTTCCTGGTCACCCCCGCCCATCTGATCCATATCGACCCCCGCATCTGGACGCATGCCCTGGGATTGGCGTCGCTGATCGCGGCGTCGCTGGGAGCGGCCCGGCTCGTTGACGAGGAAAAGCCCTGGGTTTCGCTGTTCGTTGGGCTGGCGGTCGCCGTCGAGTGGCACCTGGTTTGGGCGGCTTCGTCGGGGATGGAGACGATCCTTTTCGCCGCACTGATCGTCTGGTTCTGGGTGTGGTTCAGCCGGAACGACCCGGCGCAGTGCCAGCACCAATGGCGGTGGGGACTGCTGCTGGGGGTGTGGGGTGGCCTGTTGATGTGGGTCAGGCCGGAGGGGGTGCTCGTGCTGGCCGTCACCGGGTTGTATGGCCTGTTCAGCCGGGGCGATCTCCGCAAACGGCTGATCTGGTCGGCGGCGGCGGGGCTGGGCTTCCTCTTGTTGATCGCCCCCTTCTTCGGGTTCAACACGCTGATCGGCGGTGCGCCCTGGCCGAACACGTTTTTCGCCAAGCAAACCGAGTACGCGGCGCTCTGGTCGAGGCCCTACCTGCTGCGTTTGTTCGAGCAGGCGAAGGTCATGTGGGTAGGGGGGCAGGCGCTGCTGCTGCCGGGACTGCTGGCCTATCTCTGGCAGTGGGCGAAGAAACGCCCGGTTGAATGGGTCGATGTGCTGCCGATCATCTGGGTTGTTTTACACTGGGCATTATATGCGGCCCGCCTGCCCGTGACCTACCAGCATGGCCGCTATGCCATCCCGACGGCGGCGATCCTCGTGATCTACGGCGTTTGGGGTATGGTGAGTGTGATCAGGCCCCGGTCGCAGCGGATGTGGGTTCGGTCGGCCAGCCTGGTGTGGATGATCAGCACGGCGCTGACGTTCTTCGTCATGATGGCCCTGATCGGCGCTCCGGCCTATGCGCAGGACGTGGTCTTCATCGAAGACCAGATGGTCGCCGCCGCCAGGTGGCTCGACGGGCATACCGAACCGGGCAGCGTGATCGCTGCCCACGACATCGGCGCACTGGGATACTTCGCTTCCCGTCCACTGATCGATCTGGCCGGGCTGGTTTCGCCGGAAGTGATCCCGTTCATGACCGACGGTGAGCGGTTGGGCGACTATATCGTCGAGAAGGATGCCGATTACCTGGTCGTCTTTCCCGCCTGGAGCAGGGGCTATGAGCAGTTAGTCGCTGATTCCTGTTTCTCGCCCGTCTGGGCTGCCGACGAATCCGCCGGGATCATCGAGCCGTCACCGCTTGGGCCGATGACGGTCTACGAGGTAACCTGCCGGGCGGATCGCTGAACAGCGGTTTGCTTGCTGCTCAATAGGGCCTGTGGTAGACTGTCATCAATTGGCAGGAGTGTGATCGTTGAAGGTCGGTCGCCTGCTGTAGAGCATCTTGAGGCCGTCGATGAGCCAGGGGTCAATACCAGAATCAAAGAGACAGATATCGATAGTCATCGTTGACGATCACCGCATCTTTCGCCAGGGGATCGAGTCTAACCTGAACCTCCATGACGATCTTCAAGTCGTGGGACATGGCTGGAACGGTGAACAGGCCCTGGACGTGATCCGCAGCCAGAAGCCGGATATCGCCATCATGGATATCAACTTGCCCCTGATGAACGGTATCCAGGTTACCCGCCAGATAGTGGCAGAGCGGCTGCCGGTGCATGTTGTGATGGTCACCGCCTATGACGATCCTGAACAGATGCTGCACGCGATGAAAGCCGGTGCGTCGGCCTACTGCGCGAAAGAGGTAGAACCTGACCGGCTGGTGGAGATCATCCGGTTGGTCGTCGGTGGACAGTACGTGGTTCACGATCGGGTCTTTGATGCCCAGGGAATTGATGGCTGGCTGCACGATCGGGTCGAAGATATTGCCGGTCTGTATTATGCCGATCAAGCCGATACTTTCACGCCATTGTCACCGCGTGAAATGGAAATCCTGCAATTTGTGACCCAGGGTATGAGCAATCGAGAGATCGCGCAGCACCTGAACATCAGCCATCAGACCGTAAAGAACCATATGACTTCCATCTTGCGCAAATTGGCGGTAGAAGATCGTACTCAGGCAGCCGTGTTCGCCATCCGGCGGGGATGGGTTCGTATTGAAGATACGATGTCCAGATCAGAGCAAGACTTTGACCTGGACGATCGTTGATCGATGGGAATCGGGGAGATACTATGGTCGAACAACAGGTAGAACAGCGAAGCAGCAAAGAAGAAGCCCTCGATATGCTCGAAGGTGAGCTGCAAGCAGCAAGCGCCGAACTGCGTGATGTCAGTGCGAAGATCAACCAGTCACGCACACAGGTTGAAGAGCTTGCCCAGCGGAACGCGATGGTGATTGGCGAGGTCAGGCGGATCGAATCGGCGCTTGAGCATACGCCACGCATGACCATCCGCGAGACCTACGCCGAGGCGCTCGATATCCAGCAGCGTTTATTGACCATTCGCGGGCAGATGGAGCGGCTGCAATCGCAGGAAGCCGCCGCGCGGCGCATGGCCGAGATACTGACCGAAGCTATCGAAACGCTCATGCGAACCGACGAGGCGGAAGAAGGTGACGAGAGGTTCAATGCGCGGGAGATGATCATCCGCGTGATCGATGCCCAGGAAGAGCAGAGTGAACGCCTGTCGCGCATGATGCACGATGGCCCGGCGCATTCGCTGACCAACTTCATCTTGCAGGCTGAAATCTGCAATAAACTGTTCGATCGCGATCCGGAAAAGGCGCGCGAGGAACTGGCGAATCTAAAAGAGGCGGCTGGGGTCGCTTTTCAGAAGGTGCGTGGATTTATCTTCGATCTGCGCCCGATGATGCTCACCGATCTCGGCCTGATCCCGACGTTGAAGCGCTACCGGGAAGCCTTTGCCGATAAAACCGGCATCGAGACGGAATTCGAATTCTTGGGCCGTGAACGGCGGATTGAGCATTACCGGGAAGTGTTGATGTTCCGGGGGATTCAGGCTTTGATGCAGAATGCGCGCGATCAAAGCGGAGCCACCTATGTCAAAGCTACCATCGAAATGGGTGAAGACCGGATCAGGGCAGTGGTCGAAGACAATGGCCGCGGATTTGGCACCGGCAAATTAAGCCTGGATGCCAAGAACAGCCAGGCGCTTGGATTAGGTGCCTTGCAGGAACGGGTGAATCTGGTTGACGGCACCGTCTCTGTGGACAGCATGGCGGGGCAGGGGGCGAAAATCGAGATCAATATCCCGGCAGGCCCTGATGTGACTCAAAACAATGCCTGAGCAGGGCTTCGATAGTGGACATTACAAATACCTTAAGAAATAGTAAATTCGGTCTAAGGGGTATTTCCATAGATCCATGATTATTGTAGAATGAAGGTTGTAGGATGAGTTATCACTTTTGTTCGGTACATTCCATAAGGAGAGCAATCATGTTGTTCGTTCCGCGTGAAGAAGGTCAGGGTTTGGTCGAATATGCGCTCATTTTGGTCCTGGTGGCGGTTGTCGTGATCGTCATCCTGGCGCTGCTTGGCCCAATAATCGGAAATGTCTTCTCCAATATTGTGATGCAGATCTAACCTGCACTGTTGGAAATACCCTAGACTGTGGAACCTCGTTATGACGAGGTTCCACTTTTTTATACCGGCCTGCTTGATTGTTCACGCCGTAAAATAGGAAATAAATCCCCTGCTTCCCGGCGCTGCTTATGGCATAATACGGGATGTGAACATACAGGAGTTGTGCCGTTCACGACAATGTCAGTGCTTGACACGTTAATCGAATTGAGTATAGTATGGTCAAGCTCTGGACAGTACCAGACAACCTGCATTTATTGATATAATGATCATACATTTCGTCAGTTTGTGATTGTCAATTGTTAACTATTGGCTCAGTGATGTTCTGGCGCGAAAGTGCCCTCGACTGCTCATCCGTGGTGAGGATATATCATGGATAAAATCAAAGTCCTGATTGTCGACGATAACGATGATACGCGGGATGGTACACGTCGTCTGCTGGAATACGAGGACGATATCGAAATCGTCGATTTTGCCGAGAACGGGTTGGTCGCTCTGGAAAAGGTCAAAGAGCATAAACCTGATGTCGTGCTGATGGATATCAACATGCCGGTGATGGATGGTCTCACGGCGACCCAGCGCCTGACGACAGAATTCCCCCGCACCCAGGTGATTATCGTCTCTGTCCAGGATGACGCGAGTTATATGCGTAAGGCAATCCGCGCCGGGGCGGTCGACTTTGTCGCCAAGCCAATCAGTTCTGACGAGATGGCCGAGTCGATCCGCCGGGCGTACCAGAAAATCCCGGCTACACCGGTTGCTCCTCCTCCCGGTTCTGTTCCTGCGCATGCCCCGTCAATGCCTGGTTACGAATATGGAATGCCTTCTACCAACGGGAGGGTCATCGCGATTATTGGGCCGAAAGGCGGCGTTGGCAAAACTACCCTGGCGATTAACGTAGGCATTGGCCTCATCAAAGCCGAACCCGGTAAACGGGTCGTTATTATCGATGGGAATGTCTACTTTGGCGATATCGGGGTATTTCTCAACACGCGCGGGCAATACAGCCTGATTGACATGGCAGTTATGGCTCAAGACCCCGAAGAGATCGATAACCAGTCGGTTGATGCAATTGTTGTTCCCCATGAAAGCGGTGTCAAACTACTTGTCTCTCCGCCTAATCCGAGCGAGATAACCCCCATTTCCGTACAGATGATGTCGAACGTAATCAGCCATTTCAAAACGCAATATGATTATGTGATAATTGATACGGCCACAACTTTCGATGATATTCTTGTCAGCACCATCCAGAATTCTGACCGGTTGGTACTTCTCACCACTGCCACGATGCCCTCGCTTAAAGATGTCAGGGTTATGTTTGGCGAACTGGCGGGCGCTGAATACAACATGGAGCATGTTCTTCTTGTGCTAAACCAGGTGCAGAAGAACCAGCGAATAACAGGTGAACAGATAGCGAACTTCCTCAATCATCAGATTTCGGTAGAGATCCCATTAGATCCAAATGCTGATGAGGCGGTCAATCGCGGAGTGCCATTAATTACGTTGGATGCAAGAAGATCACCGGCGGTTGGCGCTCTCGCAGAACTTGTTCAAAAAATACAAGAGAGTTTCGAAGTGTCAGAAACGGAAGACTATGAGAGCGGTTATGATCAGCGTGGAAGAAGCGGGTTATTTCGGCGGCCATAGCGTAACAGGCTAATCAGGCTGTGGAATGAGAGGAGTGTAGTACCGTGTCATTACTAAAGAGGATTGAGCGTGGGCAAACACCCGACGGCGATGAACCCGGCCAGGCCGGGCAACCCGGAGCGGCGCAGATGCGGCAGCGCCGTGAGGCGATGGCCGGTGTCGTCGGCCAGGTCAGCGGGGTTGACGTAAAAGACCTGGTTCAGCGGCGGCTGCTTGAAGACCTTGGCCCAGGTGAAACCTTCGATCTGACCAAGTCTGAAGAACTCCGCGCTCGTATTGACGAGCTGTTCAACCAGATTCTGATGCAGGAAAATATCGTCCTTGCTCGCCATGAAAGGCGTCGCCTGCATGAGCAGATTGTGGCTGAACTGCTGGGATACGGCCCGCTGGAGTCGCTCTTGGCCGATGCCGAGATTACTGAAATCATGACCGTTGGCCATGATAAAGTCTATATCGAGCGCAAAGGCAAGATCGAGGTCGCGCCGGTGCACTTCGAGAGTGAAGAGCATCTTCGCCGCATCATCGACCGCATTGTTGCGCCGCTTGGCCGTCGTATTGACGAAAGCTCCCCGCTGGTTGACGCGCGTCTTCCCGATGGTTCGCGTGTTAACGCCGTCATCCCGCCGATTGCCATTGACGGTTCGGCGCTGACGATCCGTAAGTTCTCCAAGGTGCCGCTGACGGTGCAGGACATCATCAACTTCGGAACAACCACCGTTGAACAGATGGAGTTCATGCGTGCCACCGTGATCTCCGGGTTCAATATCATCATTTCCGGCGGCACCGGTTCGGGAAAAACGACCCTGCTCAACATCCTTTCTGGCTTCATTCCCGCCGACGAGCGCATCGTCACGATTGAGAACGCCGCCGAGCTTCAGCTCCGGCAGGACCATGTTGTGCGTCTTGAGAGCCGCCCGCCGAATATTGAAGGGCGCGGTGAAATTACGATCCGTGATCTGGTGATCAACTCCCTCCGTATGCGCCCCGACCGGATCGTCGTCGGGGAGGTGCGTGGTGGTGAGGCGCTCGACCTGATCCAGGCGATGAACACCGGCCATGACGGGTCGATGGGCACCGCCCACTCCAATAGCCCGCGTGACACGATCTCCCGTCTTGAAACGATGTGCCTGATGGCCGGTATGGACCTTCCCATACGTGCCATTCGTGAGCAGATCGCTTCCGCCGTGCACCTGATCTGCCACCAGGACCGCATGCGCGATGGGTCGCGAAAGATCACCCGTGTTACCGAAGTGCAGGGCATGGAAGGCGACGTGGTGACCATGTCGGATATTTTCACCTACGAACAAACAGGGATGGATGGCGACCGGATCGTCGGTCGAATCAAACCGACCGGCCTTCGGCCAAAGAACATGGACCGGATCATTGATGCCGGTATTCAACTGCCTCCGTCGGTGTTTGGTATTGGTGGCGCGCGTCGATAGTGTCCGATGAGTGTATTCTTCGACCGGTAGCAGACTGGTACCGGTTGGAGAACTGAGGAGAACGCGATGGGTTTATTCGGTCGCGATAAAACTACCGAACGTCTTGAAGAACTCGATACATTTATCGATAGCGACTGGAAACCGGCTGCCGAACAGCAGACCAAACAGGTTGTCGATACGGCCTCCATGCGTGAGCAGATGTCCCAGCGCCTGGACAACATGCTCGACCGGCGAGGAGTCGCCGGATCGATGCGCTCCCAGCTTCGTAAAGCAGACCTGAAGCTGACCGTCAGCGAGTATCTGGCAATGCATGTTGTGGTTGGGGCCTTGATTGGATTTGTGGGGTTTGTGCTGCGTGGGCCGTTTGCCGCCGGTGTGGGATTCGTCGGTGGGTTGTTTGTCCCCCGTGTGTATGTCACCATCAGGCAGAACCGGCGCCTCAAACAGTTCAACGACCAGCTTGCCGACATTTTGAACCTGTGGGTCAACGCTCTCCGGGCTGGTTATAGTGTCCCGCAGGCGATGGAAGCAGTCGCCAAAGAAGCACCTCCCCCGGCGAATATCGAGTTCAAGCGCGTTGTCGCCGAGATTTCCATCGGCATCCCGATGGATGTGGCGCTCAACAATATGCTCTCCAGGATCGAGAGTGAAGACCTTGACCTGGTTTTCACGGCGGTCAACATTCAGCGCGAGGTTGGCGGCAACCTCGCCGAGATTCTGGAAACCATCAGTGGAACCATTCGTGAGCGTGTGCGTATCAAGGGTGAAATCCGGACGCTGACGACATCCGGGCGCACCACCGGCATGGTGATCGGCTTGCTGCCGGTTCTTCTGTCGCTGTTTCTGCTGCTTGTTAATCCCGCATACATGGGCCAGCTTTTCTATGGCCCTCCGATCGGTGCTAGTATCCCGGTCATTGGCATTCCCTGTGGTTGGCCGTTGATCGCGGCTGGCCTGATCTCGATGTCAATCGGCATCGCGGTGATCAACCGTATTGTCGACATCGAGGTTTAGCGTGTCCGGTTTGGTCAAGAAAGGGGTTCCAGGATGAATATTGTTCTGATCCTGGGTGGTGTGGTCATCGTTATTGTCGTCCTCGCCTTGTTGATTGTGGGTTTTCGAAACAGGGAAGAAGTCGACCCACTTCAAGAGCGTCTTGCTGAGTACGGTGGAACCGAAGAACTGACGAAGAATCTCGAAGACATCGAGATGTCGGTGCCATTCAGCGAGCGTGTGCTGATCCCAATTGCCACAGCTATGGCAAGTTTTACCACCCAGTTTACGCCGCAGGAAACACTGGAAAAAACCCAGAAGCAGCTTGTGCTGGCCGGTAATCCAAGCAATATCACTCCGCCCGTTTTCTGGGTCATGCGCTTCGTGGCGATGGTTGTCCTGGGTATTGTACTGCTAATCTTGTTCGTCGTGACAAAACAGAAAACGCTGTTCATCATCCTGGGTGGAGTAGGTGGGGCGGCTTTGGGCTTTTTCCTGCCCCAGATGTGGTTGGGAAGTAAAATCAAGCGCCGCCAGGACGAGATTCTCAAGGCCCTTCCCGACGCGCTCGACCTGATGTCGATTTGTGTCAATGCCGGTCTTGGGTTCGACCAGGCAATGGGCAAGGTTTACGAAAAATGGGATAACGAGCTGGCGCTGTCTTTTGGCCGGGTGATCCAGGAGATTCAACTGGGTAAGACGCGCCGTCAGGCGCTCCGCTCGATGGATGAGAGTATGGGCGTCTCGGATGTTACCACTTTTATAGGTGCGATTATTCAGGCAGACCAGCTTGGTGTGAGTATCTCCAAGATACTTAACATCCAGGCCGACCAGATGCGCATGAAGCGGCGGCAGCGCGCCGAGCAGAAGGCCCAGGCTGCCCCCGTCAAGATGATGATCCCGCTGGCGGTTTTCATCTTCCCGGCGATCTATATCGTGCTGCTTGGCCCGGCGACGGTCCAGATTGCAAAGATGTTCCTTTCGGGAGGTGGCATGGGCTTTTAGCCAATCCCACAAGTTGACAGGTATTAATGGTGCACCGGTAAGGGGGCGAATACAATGCCTTCGGAAAAGGCACCTGGCCGTTCGATCAAAGAGCAGGCACAACACTGGAGTGCTTCAGTGTTGGACCTGCTCTTTCCGCCCCGATGTGTTGTCTGCAAGCAGCCTGGGGCAGATATCTGCTCGACCTGTTTGCAAACCTTCATGCCGGTTCCAGAACCGGTCTGCGAGGTTTGCAGTGAGCCGGTATCGACGCCGGGATTATGTGACCGGTGTCGGCAGAATCGACCGGCGTATTCAAGAGTCTACAGCGCCTATTGTTATGAAGGTGCGGTTCAACAGGCTGTTCAGGCGCTTAAGTACCGGCGGCGGAAGTCCCTGAGCAAACCTTTGGCCCTTTCGCTTACAAGGCGGGTTCCATTACCAGCCGCCGGGAATGCTCTGATTGCCGCCGTCCCGATGCATGTAGATCGGCAGGCGCAGCGAGGGTATAATCACGCCGTTTTGCTGGCGGCAGAACTGTCGGAACAGTGGGGTATTCCTTTACTGTCATCTCACGCGCTCCGGCGCACCATCAATACGAAAACTCAGGTTGGCTTGAAGTACACGGATCGTGTCGAGAACGTAAAAGGTGCATTTTACGCCGATTCGCGTGAAGTAAGCGGCCATACCATCCTGTTGATAGACGATGTCTGTACGACCGGGGCAACCCTGGATGCCATTGCCGGAATCCTTTTATCTGCCGATGCAGAAGCTGTGATCGGGATTACACTTGCCCGCACGATCTGATGGTTGTCTGGCGGCCATTTGAATCACTTTGAGTTCATGCAACCTGTTTCACTTAACGGTAAATCAAGAAGGTTTGACTAAAAGGAGCAAAACATGGATATCATTATCCACGGGCGGAACGTTGATATTACACCCCGTCTCCAATCATATGTTGAAAGAAAGGTCGAGCGGCTCGACCGGTACATGCCGAATATAATTGAAGTCCATGTTGATCTCGCTGAGGAGAAGTCGAGCCGGACCGGAGATCGACAGGTTGCACAGATTACCCTTCGCAACGATAGAGGAACTATTCTGCGGGCCGAAGAACGCACTGTCGATCTCTTTGCGGCAGTTGATGCCGTCGTCGATAAAATGTACCGCCAGATTGAACGCTACAAAGGGAAACGTAAGCGTCGCAGCAGCGCACAGGACAATTTCGTCGGGTATGAAACGGCAATCGAGTTGGAAGAACAGGAAATCGACACCGGCGGCGTGGTGCGCCGGAAGCGCTTTTCAGTTGTCCCAATGCACGAAGAAGAAGCCGTCGAACAGATGGAATTGTTAGGCCATGATTTCTATGTGTTCGTCAACGCGATGACTAATAGGGTGAATGTCATCTATTGCCGCCGCGATGGAAACTACGGGATTCTGGAGCCGGATGTCGAGTAGCGGCACAAATTCGCGATACAGAAAAGGGGCTGGTAGCCTGGCTGCCAACCCCTTCTTATATCCCTACCAACCGTTGATGTAATCATCCCATTCGATATGGGCCTCGGCGAGGTGCCCGTACAGATACTCCGCCGATGCGGTTGGCTCTTTCGGTTGTTTGCGTAGAGGCATTTGTGCTTCCATCGGTGTGCGGCCACCTTTTTGCCGATTGCAGGCAGGGCAGGCCGCCACCAGGTTCGTCCACGAATGCTGCCCGCCTCTATGACGCGGCAGCACGTGGTCGATAGTCAGGTTGCCCGTTCTCTTCCCGCAGTACTGGCAGGTGAAATTATCCCGCCGGAAAATCTCGCGTTTGGTGAGCTTTACCCGGGGGCGCGGGCGGTGAACCATGTACGACAACCGCACAATCGAGGGGCGCGGAAAAACAGACGAGGCGCTTTTGATAACGCCTCGTCCATTAACCAGCATCTCAGCCTTGCCTGTCATCATTAATCCGACGGCCCGGCGTGTCGTGCAGATGTTTAATGGCTCGAAATTGGCGTTCAAGACTAATACTGGATCGTTCACAATAGCCTCCAATGTGCGGTATGGCGGGTTTTCGCACTCATCCATACCAGCACACCCGTGCCATTTTACCAAGTGGCCGCCGCTCTCGCAATCGCCCCTTTCGTTGAAGAATCCTGTTTTAACCGGGTTTTAACGTGCCGGATCGGCCCCTGCTGGCACGCGCGGCGCTGAAGAAAGGTCGTCAAACAGCCTCTGGCTGGTCGATACCGATCGGGTTTTTCTCAAGGTAGAGCAGGATTTCGGCCAGTGCGTCCAGCCAATGGTCGTCTTGCGAGGGGAGCCAGATCGCCGTCCGGCTGACCCGCACATCGTGCCCCAACCGCTGCTGCAAAGCCCGCCGGTCGATGGTTGCCAGCCCACCCATTCGGATGCTGATCTGTTCTCCTTCGCTGAATACCCCCTCGATATTGGCCCGCAGCGCGAGGTTCTTCACCCGGAGCTGGTTGAGCAGGTTCTCGACCGGCGGCGGCAGCGGCCCGAAGCGGTCGTTCAGTTCGCTGCCCAGGTCGGCGATTGCCTCGTCGGTTCGCAGGGCTGCCATCCGGCGGTAAAGCTGGATTCTCAGCGACGTATCAGGAACATAGTCGGTCGGGATGTAGGTCGGGATCGGCAGGTCGATGGTGACCACCTCGCGCGGCAGGTCTGCCTCGTCCGGTTCCGGAAATTCGCCGTCATGCTGCTCCCGGAGCCGCCGGACGGCCTGCGAGAGCATCCGGGTATACAGATGGAACCCGATTGCCGAAATATGGCCGCTCTGCCTGACTCCGAGAATGTCCCCCGTCCCTCGAATTTCCAGGTCGCGCATGGCGATATTGATCCCGGAGCCGAGGTCGGTATGCTCGTTGATGGTCTCCAACCGTACCCGCGCTTCGGGCGTCAGGCGGCTGGTAGCCGGGTGGAAGAAGTAGGCATAGGCCCGGTTCGCGCTCCGGCCTACCCGACCGCGCAGTTGATAAAGCTGTGACAGGCCGAACCAGTCGGCCCGGTCGACGATCAGCGTGTTGGCGTTCGGGAAGTCCAACCCGGCCTCAATGATGCTCGTCGAGATCAGCACGTCGATTTCCCCGGACGCGAACCGGTTCATCACCCTTTCGAGTTCGTTCTCGTTCATCTGCCCATGCGCGACGGCGAACTCGGCTTCGGGCACAAGCTGTTTCAGTTTTGCTTCCTCGGCGTAGATCGTCTGGACCCGGTTGTGGACATAGAAGACCTGCCCGCCCCGGTCGAGTTCGCGCAGGATGGCCTGCCGGATTTGATTGTCATCCCGCCTGCCGACAGCGGTGCGAACCGGGAGGCGTTCCTGTGGCGCGGTGTTGATCAGGCTGATGTCGCGCACACCGCTGAGACTCATCCACAGCGTTCGCGGGATTGGGGTAGCAGTGAGCGTCAGCACGTCGACTTCGGTGCGCATCTGCTTGAACTGCTCTTTATGCGTGACGCCGAATCGCTGTTCCTCGTCAATGATCAGCAGGCCGAGGTTCTTGAACTCGACATCACCGCTGAGGAGCCGGTGCGTGCCGATTACGATGTCGACCTGCCCGGATGTCAGATCGGCGATGATCGCTTCCTGTTCGGCCTGTGTGCGGAACCGGGACAGCATCTCGACCTTGACCGGGAAAGCGGCGAGCCTCCGGTTGAAGGTGTCGAAATGCTGCTGCGCCAGGATCGTCGTCGGTACCAGCATCGCCACCTGTCTGCCGTCCATCACCGCTTTGAACGCTGCCCGCAGCGCGACCTCGGTTTTGCCATAGCCCACGTCACCGCAGATCAGCCTGTCCATCGGGCGCGGCTGCTCCATGTCGGCCTTGACTTCGTGCAGCGCGTGGCGCTGGTCGTCGGTTTCGACATAAGGGAAAGAGGCTTCCAGTTCGTGCTGCCAGGGCGAATCCGGGCTGAAGGCGTGGCCGGTCGCCGTCTCGCGCGTGGCGTAGAGATCGAGCAGGTCCTTTGCCACGATCTCCACTGCTTCGCGGGTTCGCTGGCGGATGCGAGTCCATTCGGCGCTGCCCAGTTTCGAAAGCGCC
>DAOUES010000145.1:0-29477 GCA_034430335.1 Anaerolineae bacterium
CCGAAGATGAAAAAGTCGACGAGCAGATGCCCTCTATCGGTTGGGATGAAGAAGATCAGGCCGTCGAACCGGAAACCGCGCTGCCGGTAATCGTCGAAGATGAAGTCGGAGCAGAACCCGACAGTGAACCAGCCGCCGAAGACGCGGCGAGTCCGCCGGTCGAGGTAGATATTCTCGAACTCCTGACGCCTCCCGGCGAAGCAGCAGGCGAAAAAGTCGAGGTTCATGAACGGGCTGACGAAGAACCGGCGGTCGAACCGCCTGTAGAGGCAGCGAGCGTCGAAGAAAAGATCGAACAGGCCCCCGCAGTCGAGGCGTTGGAAGAACCGGTTCCCACCTGGATCGAAGAACTCGAAACCGGCGAGCCGGAAGTCGCAGGCGGGCGGCCTGCCTGGGTCGAGGGGCTAGACCTGGTGGCGGTGGAGAGCGGTGCCCCGCTTTCAGCCGCCGAACCGACACCTGCCGAAGAGCCTGAACCGGAACCCGAACCAGATGAAGTGCCTGAAGAAGTGGAAGAGATAGGAGAACCGGGCGAAGAACTCCCCGAATGGGTGGAGGAGTTTGATCGCGGCATTGTCGAGGCGGTGCTGGCGATTTCGACAGACAGCCAGGCCCCGCAGGTAGAGGAAGAAGCGCCTCAGCCCGAACCACCGGAAGTAACGCCGGGCGAGGAGGTCGTCGAGGCGCAGCCAGCAGAACTTCCCGCCGAAGAAGTAAAGGAAGAAGATTTCGAGGTCGAAGTGCTCGAAGTGCCGGACTGGTTGGATGAATCCGAAGTGTTCACCGGCGAAGGAATCGAGGCTGAAGAACAGGAACTCCCCGAAGCGCCGCCGGAACCAGGAGAAGAGCCAGAATACACAGAACCTAAACCCGAATACATTCCCAGTTTTGCCAAAGCCGATGAAGATGAAACACCCGATCAGCTAGAAGCGGAGCCTCCCATCGAGCCGGAAATGCAGATTGCCCCTTATCTTTCGCCGCCGGAAACGGACAGAATCCCCGCGTGGCAGGTCGAGCCGGAACCCGAGGTGGTGACAGAAGAAGAAACAGAAGAAGAAGCACCTGCCGAACCATCCGCTCCGGTGGCAGAAATATCGCAGTATTGGCTGCTGATCGCGCCGGGGTTCAATCAGGAATGGTTCTTCGATGCTGGCGTTCGCTACTGGCAAAAGTTCCGCCCGGTGGTGCTGCCCGACTGGGAGATGGCCGATCAGCTTGCCGCCGGGCAGACGGTCGCGGTGACCGTTCTTGCCAACAGCGACACGGTTGACCAGGTCGAGGCACGGCTCAAGGAAATAGACGGGATAGTGAAAATCGACTCCGTCGCCGTCGATACGCTTGAGGATTTGCGGGCCGAGTTGGAATGGCGGGTCAATACCGACAGGCAGATGGGGTAACCAACCGGATGATTTTTCACATCACCACCCAGGAACAATGGGAAGAATCCGAAGTGTCAGGCAGTTACAAAGCCGAGTCCTTAGATACGGAAGGATTCATCCACTGCTCGACGCTCGAACAGGTTGTGCCCGTCGCCAATGATTACTACCGGGGGCAGGCCGGGCTGGTGCTGCTCTGCATCGAACCCGACAGGCTGGGATCGCCGCTGCGTTATGAATCGCCGACCGGGTCACATGTCGATATTGATTCCGCACTGTTTCCACACGTCTACGGCCCGATCAATGGGGAGGCCGTCACCGCCGTGCTGGACTTCCCGCCCCGGCCCGATGGCACATTCCGCCTGCCGCCAGAACTTGATTAGCTGCTGTTCTGCCGCAGGCGCAGTTCCGTCGATGATAGATCGAGCCGGAACACGTTTTCCGGGATGCAGTCGACCAGGTCCCGTGCGCTTTCCGGGATGGGCAGATCGGCCAGCGTGTGAAACCGCCCCTCGATTGTCCGCCCTGCCACCAGAAAGCGGCAGCCCTCTTCGCGGATCGTCTCAAATGCTTCAAGCATCAACTTGCGGTCATCACGATAGTACACCGGGTCGACCAGCCGCGTGGCGGTATCATAGCCGATCACGAACACGCTGCCTGGATAAAGCCTCGCCTTATCCCTGAACAGCGGCTCCCGGCTCAAGACCACCCTCAGATCGAACTCGTAAAACTGGTACAGGCGTCGTTCGATCTCTTCTTTTTTGAGAAAAGGCTTGTCGACGTTCCCTATCGACAACTCGAACAACGCGGACAGCCCCATCTGCCTGCTGGCGACCGCCGCCAATCGCAGGTGGCCGCTGTGGAGCGGGTTGAACGATCCGCTGAGGATCACCGCGCGTGGCCGTGCACCGGCGATCATCGCGCCCGGCCCGTAAACCAGCAAACTATCGGCCCGGCCAGTGAGTAAACGATCTAAAGAGCCGCCAGTATCGAACGACGATTCCTGTATCTCCTCACCCGGAACCAGATCGACCGGGCAGCCCTTGATCTCACAGTGTTTCGCCAGAGCATACAGCACCAACTGGCTGACGACCCGCTCTTCGCCGGGTCGATCACGGCGGCCCTTCTCCAATGTCAGCGAACAGGTAACGGCGCTACGCCCGTCCCACACACAGACATGGGCACGGTGATCGCCGCGCTTGGGCCGGTTGGTAGCGATGGTTCCAGTACAGCCCACGCCGACAACCGGCGTATCACCGTTACGCAGGCGAACCGCCCGCGCATAGGCGGCGGCAGCGAGCGCCGCCGCCGTCTCGACCGAAACGGCCTGGTCGGGTTGGTAGCCCAACCGGTTGACGAGCGCCGGGTATCCATAGGGAATCGCGGCATCCAACACCGTATTCGAAGCGCCCGGCACGCCCAACAGCCACGCAACTGCCTGGCTGCCCGCCCCGGTGACATTCAAGACTGCCTGCATGTCGCAGCGATGTATTTCCTCGATAACAGAACGCAGCGGCTCGCCAGTCACCATCGATCCCCTTTGCCCGGCTACGATTTGATCGCCACCGCGTCGATCTCGACCAGCCCACCCAGCGGCAGTTTTTTGACCGCCACCGTCGAACGGGCCGGGTACGGTTCGCTGAAGAACTCGGCGTAGACTTCGTTCATCAGTTTGTAGTTTCCCATATCGGAGAGATACACGGTCATCTTGACCACATCTCCCAGGCCGATGCCTGCCGCTTCGAGAACTGCTTTCACGTTTTCCAACGCCCGGCGCGTCTGAATCTGTACGTCGTCCTCAGAGGCGAACTTCCCCGTATCCGGGTCGATGCCAAGCTGCCCGGCAGTATAGACAAAACTGCCAGCATCGATTCCCTGCGAGTAAGGGCCAACCGCTGCCGGTGCGTCCTCGGTATGTATACACTCATGTTTCATGTCCAACTCCTTTGTCGTATTCAGAAAAACGAAACTACTCGATTGTAGATACTGCCTGCCCTGTGGTCAAGCGATTTGGCCCCGGTCGGCGAGGCGGCTATACTTCCCGAATGGAACAATCACCGGAGAACGGCCATTCAGAAGATCGTCCCAACGTCGACGCACTTTCCGGCAAACAGATCGCCCACGCTGCCGGACTCGTCGTGCTCGGCTTTGTATTGAGCCGCCTGCTCGGATTGATCCGCGAGGCGCTGATCGGCGGGATATTCGGGGCAGCCAGCGATTACGAAGCCTATGCCGTCGCCCTCCAGGTTCCCGACACGATCTACTTCGTCATCGCCGGGGGAGCGATTGGCTCGGCGTTCATCCCGGTTTTCACCGAATACCTGTCGAAGGGGAAGAAGGGCGAGGCATGGCAGATCGCCAACGCGGTGACCAATCTCTTCTTCGTGATCCTCGCGCTGGTCGCAGCGCTGAGTGCTGTGCTGGCCCGTCCCATCGTCACGACGCTGCTTGCCCCCGGCTTTGCCCCTGAAGTGCAGGACCTCACCATCCGCCTGATGCGTATCATGCTTCTCTCGCCGGTCATTTTTGGAACCAGTGGTTTACAGATGGGGATGCTCAACGCCCACCAGCGTTTTCTGCTGCCTGCGCTCGCCCCGTCGATGTACAATATCGGCATCATCCTGGGCGCGGTCGTCCTCGCCCCGGTCTTTGGCATCGGCGTCTTCGGCCTCGCCTGGTGGGTGGTGTTGGGAGCCGCCCTGCATATGATTGTCCAGTGGCCGGGTCTGAAGATCATCCAGATGCCCTACCGGTTGATCTTCGATATCAAGCATACGGGGGTGCGGGAGATCACACGCCTGATGGCTCCGCGAGTCCTGGGGCAGGCCGTCGTGCAGGTCAATTTCTGGGTCAACAAGTCGCTGGCCTCTAATATGCTCGAAGGCAGCGTCGCCGCCATCCAACGCGCCTGGTACCTGCTGCTGCTCCCCCAGGGCGTGATCGCCCAATCGGTGGCGACCGCCGTCTTCCCGACCTTCTCGGCGCAGGTCGCGCAGGGCAAAACCGAAGACCTCAAAGAGACGCTGGGACAGGTTCTCCGGGCCGTGCTTTTCCTCTCGATCCCGGCGACGGTCGGGTTGGTGGTGCTGCGTCTGCCCATCGTCCGCCTGATGTACGAACGAGGCGCGTTCACCCCCGCCGACAGCCAGGCGGTGGCCTGGGCGCTGCTCTTCTACGGGCTGGGGCTGGTTGCCCATTCGCTGGTCGAGATCATTACCCGCGCGTTCTACGCCATGCACGATACGCGCACCCCGGTTGGGGTCGGCGCGGCGGCGATGGCGCTCAATATTGCCCTCAGCCTGATTTTGATCCGCGTCATGGGCGATCCGCAGTCGATTACCAGGGGCGCTTTCGCGGGGTTGGCGCTTGCCAACACCCTGGCGACCACCCTCGAAGGAGTCGCCCTGCTGCTGCTGATCCGCCCACGTGTTGGAGGGTTGGGGGGTAAGCGAACGCTTTCCAGCCTGCTGAAAGCGGGAGCAGCCAGCGCGGGGATGGGGCTGGCGCTCTGGGCGCTGATGCCGCTGATCACTTCATGGGGGCAGTATTTAGGCCCGCTGGCAGCCATTGCCATCGGTGGAGCGGTGTTCTACGGGCTGGCCTGGCTGCTGCGCAGCGAAGAAGTACGGATGTTCACAAACCTGACGGTGAGCCGCCTGAAACGCTCCCGGCGCTAAAAAGCCACTTTCCACACAATCGCCAGCGCCATACCGAACAGAATCCCAACCGTCACCTCGCCCCAGGTATGGCCCAGTTCCTCTTTGAGCGGTTTCGATTCGTCGCTTGCCCCGGCGGTTAATTTGTTCAGGACCCTGGCATGAAAACCGGCCTGGCGGCGGACGTTGGCCGCGTCGTAGGTGACGATCATCGCCACCGCAGTGGCGATTGCAAAATAGGCCGAGTCGAACCCGTGATCGATTCCCACGCCGGTCGCAATCGCGCAGATCAGCGCCGAATGCGAGGAGGGCATCCCGCCGGTCGAGAGCATCTTCCGCCAGTCGAGCTTGCGCGAGGAGAGCCAGTAGGTAAAAGGTTTGACCAGTTGGGCCAGCAAGCTGGCAGCCACACCGATCCACAGAACGTCGTTCGAAATCAACTCGTGCCATACCTGACTTTGCATACCGACCTATTCTCCACTCTCGTCTATAGGTACCGATTCGAATCCCGCTTCACCCGGCTGGAGCGTTTCCAGCCGGAGTTGAACTTCCTCCAGCGTTTTTTCGCACTGCGCGGCCAGCGCCTGCCCGCGCTCGAACAGCGCGAGCGATTCTTCCAGCGTCAGCCCGCCGGCTTCCAGGCGGGCGACGGCCTGTTCTAATTCAGCTAACGTTTCTTCAAAGGTTACATTTGACTCATTCATTGTCAACTTCCTGTTTGATCACTTCCGCCGTCAAACGGCCACGGTGCAGCTGGACGTTGATCAGATTGCCGGGTGATACATTCCCGGCGTTGCCGATCACCTGCCCGGCCTGGTCGGATACAATCGCGTAGCCCCTGGATAACGTGCTCAATGGGCTGATCGCGTCCAGGGCGCGCCGGGTACCGGCCAACTTTGCCCGCCGCAGTTCTAACAAACGGTGCATTGCACTATCGGCCCGCACCGACAACTGGTCGATGGACTGGCGGGCGCTGTCGATTTTCCCTCTTGGCGAGAGATATTGCAGTGTATAGGCAAGTTGATCGAGCCTGCGTCGGTTCTCCGAAACAGCGCCCGATAAATATTCTCCTAACAACCGGCGATTTTCAAGCACAGCCTCAGCCAGATCGTCAATGGTGACCGGCGTCGCCAGTTCTGCCGCCGCCGAGGGAGTCGGGGCGCGCAGGTCGGCGGCGAAATCGGCCAGCGTAAAATCGATCTCGTGCCCCACGCCCGATATCACCGGGATGCGGCTGGCGGTAACTGCCCGCGCCACCCGTTCATCGTTGAAGCACCACAGGTCTTCGAGCGACCCGCCGCCGCGAACCAGCAGCACCACGTCAACATCGGTCTGGGTGTTGATCGCTTCCAGCGCAGCCACGATCTGCGGCGGCGCGCCGTCGCCCTGAACCGTCGTCGGCGACAGCACCACCCGCGCCAGTGGATAGCGGCGTTTGAGAACGTTCAAAACATCCTGCAAGGCCGCCGTGCTGGGCGAGGTCACCACGCCGATCACGTGCGGCAGTTCGGGGATGGGCCGCTTGCGATCCTGATCGAACAGCCCTTCCGCTTCGAGCTTCGCTTTCAACGCCTCGAACCGGGCATGCAGATCACCCTGCCCGGCAGGGTAGAGTTGATCACAGTAGAGTTGATACTGTCCGCTGGCCTCGTAGACTCCCATCCGACCGCGTGCGATCACCTTTTCGCCGTGTTCCGGCATCCTGACCTGGGCCTGCACCGCCGTACGCCACATCACACAGCGAAGCTGCGCGTCGGTGTCCTTCAACGTGAAATACGCATGCCCGGAACCGGGTATACGCAGGTCGGATATCTCGCCCTCGACTTCAAGCTCTTGCAGGCGATAATCCAGTTCGAACAGCCTGCGCACGTAGCGCGTGATTTCGCCGACAGTCCAGCGTGTTGGTGCGTCCATAGCGCCCATAGCTTATCATGCCGGGGGACAATATCAAAACTCGGCGTATCCTACACTCCCTGTCTGGTTGCGACTTCGCCCCGCTGTGTTACAATCATGGCATAGAGGGAACACAGCGCCGAGGGTCATCTCCCTCGGCGTCCCCGGTGTAAGTTTGTTGAGTGTTTGAGAGTGTGAGTATTCCTTTGATCAGGACGCGGATAAGGCACTTCTGAGTGACTGAAATTCGCCCCCTGCGTTTATACGACCTGCCGTTTGCCATTCGTATGGCAAAACACGGTATCTGTTTCGATACCCAGGTTAATTTGACAAGCGGTCACGAAGGGCTGCATCACGCATACCTGACCTATGCAGGCCGTATGCCGGTTTTTGTCCTGCGCCGCAGTAGCGGGGGCGGGCTGGGACAGCTTCATTTCGTGTCTGGCACGCAGCAGGCGAGGCTGGCATTTGTTACGCCCTCCATGCAAGATGGCGCAAGTGAGCAGTTTTGGTTAGCCATGCTCGACGGACTTACCATCATGGCCGGGAAACGAGGGGCGATCAATATCATTGCGGAAGTCGCCAAGAGCGCGGTCGAGTTCGAAGCATTCCGGCAGGTCGGATTTGCGGCTTATACCCGCCAGGATTTGTGGGTGCGTCGGCCACTGCCGGTTACTTCCCCGCCGAATCCTCCCAGGATCGATGTCAAGCCTGACATTTCATCCGTTTTGAGCTTATACAACACGCTCTCTCCCGGATTGATAAAGCAGATCGAGCCGCCGCCAACACTTGCCAGTCGATGCCACGTCTTATCGAGCGATCACGGGGTTTGTGGCCTGGCAGCGATTTACAAGACCGGGCAGGTTGTACTTGTCGAGCCATATCTGAACGCGAATAAGTCGGTCGAACCGCGCGACTTTTTGTCCGCCGTATTAAAGACAGTCCGGGCAGACAGGAGAACCATTTACTGCCGTTTAAGGGATTACATGGGAATCCCTACCGGGGCAATGCGCGATCATGGTTTTGAACATTTTTCAAGCCAGGTAGCCATGTTCAGACATACGACCGTGAGAGCGTCTCTCCAGACATACAAGTTGGTCGAGCAGGCCGAAGGGAGAGTAGCGCTGCCAACGTCGATCACCGGTAATCACGAAGATAACCCTTCGCCATTAACCTTCTAAAAGAGAATGCTGGTTGAGATAGTATGGGACGACAAAACATCACCGACGATTTACCAAGCCTGCTGGACATCCTTCCACCGGATATTGCGGAAGTCATCAAAAACTTTGACCGTGACGACGAGTTCCTCGAAGTCATTCTAGACCTGGGGCGCGTGCCTACCGCCCGTTTTATCGATGGCGAATACGTGCTCCGCGATCAGGAAGTTACGGAAGAGGATATCGAACTGGTCGTTCTCCAGATCGGAGAATTCGACGCCGACAACCGGGCCGGGATCGAACGAACCCTGCATCGCATTTCCGGGATCAGAAACCGGCGCGGCGATGTCGTCGGTTTGACCTGCCGGGTGGGGCGAGCGGTCTTTGGAACAATCGACATTATTAAAGACCTAGTCGATTCGGGCAAAGGCATCCTGATCCTCGGCAAGCCCGGCGTCGGCAAGACCACCATGCTGCGTGAAGCCGCCCGCGTGCTCGCCGAGTCGAAACGCGTGGTGATCGTCGATACCTCGAACGAGATCGGCGGTGATGGCGATGTCGCCCATCCGGCCATTGGCAAGGCGCGGCGGATGCAGGTGCCGACCCCCAGCCTCCAGCACGAAGTGATGATCGAGGCGGTGGAAAACCACAATCCTGAAGTCATCGTCATCGACGAGATTGGGCGCGAACTTGAAACCCAGGCCGCCCGCACCATCGCCGAACGCGGTGTTCAACTGATCGGTACGGCGCACGGCGTTACGCTCGACAATCTCTTGCTGAATCCCACCCTGTCCGATCTCGTCGGCGGGATCGAAAGCGTGACTCTCTCCGATGAAGAAGCCCGTCGGCGTGGTACGCAGAAAACCGTCCTCGAACGGCGCGCGCCGTCGACCTTCGAGGTGCTGATCGAATTGCAAGATCGCAACACGCTGCACATTCACCCGGATATCATGCAGTCGGTTGACCTGCTGCTCCGGGGAGTCGAACTCAAACCCGAAATCCGGCGGCGCGGCGGTAATGGCGAGATCATTATCGAAGAAGCGACGATTACGCCGCAGCGGAAAGGCAAGGGCAATAATCGCCAGGCCAGCCAATCAACCGACTACCGGCCCAGGCGGGGCAACAACGGGACACCGGCAGCCAGTCCGGAGCAGCCTCATCCCGCGCCTGCGGAGGTCAGCGTAAAGAAGCAAAGCGCGTCCGGAACTCGCCGTAATATTCGCGTTTACCCGTACGGCATTGCCCGCAACCGCCTGATCGAAGCTGCCCACCAGTTCGGGCTGCAAATCCAGGTGGTCGATAACCTGAACGAGGCGGACGTGCTGCTCACCCTGAAGAACTTTTACCGGCACCGTCCACGCCTGATCGAAGACGCGGAGCAGACCGGCATCCCGATCTATGTACTGCGTTCCAACACCGTCACCCAGATCGAGGATTTTTTGATCGATTTCTTCGAAATTGAAACGACCCAGAACGACAATCCTCTTGAACGCGCCATACGGGAAACCGAAGAAGCGATCCGGACCATTCTGAACGGGGCGGCCTCTATCGACCTGGCCCCGCAGAAGGCCAGTATTCGCCGCCAGCAGCACGAACTGGTGCGGCAGGCCAACTTACTCTCACACAGCTATGGCAAGGAACCGGTCCGCCATCTGCGTGTCTACCGCGAGTGATCCAGCTATGTTCATCACCTTCGAAGGGCCTGACGGCTGTGGAAAGACCACCCAGATCACCCTGCTGGCCGAATATCTGGCGGGGCAGGGATACCCGGTCTGCCACACCAGGGAACCCGGCGGCACGTCAATCGGGGAGCAGGTACGCAAGATTCTTCACAGCCAGGATAACCAGGAGATGGTTTCCCAGGCAGAGATTCTGCTCTACTCCGCCTCCCGTGCCCAGTTGGTCGCCGAGAAGATCATCCCGGCGTTGGCCGAAGGGACAACCGTCCTGTGTGATCGCTATTACGACAGCACCCTGGCTTACCAGGGCTACGGTCGGCAGCTCGATCTCGAAACGCTCCGCCTGATCACCGGGTTTGCCACCCAGGGGCTGAAACCCGACCTGACGCTGTACCTGGATATCGACCCGGAGGCAGGCTTGCGCCGCAGGCAGATCGATCAGGCGGCGGAATGGAACCGGTTGGATGCCCTGGAACTCGATTTTCACCGGCGCGTTCACGACGGTTACCACCGGCTGATGGAAACCGAACCGGAACGCTGGGTTAAGGTCGATGCCGCCCGCCCGGTTGAAGTCATTCAATCCGAGATTCGGCAGATCGTGATCGAGCGGCTGAACCGGTAGAGTCAGGCCATGTCATCGCCAAATGACAGGCCCCGGTCTATCGTTTCGGGGTCCTCGCCGCTCTCCAACCGGTCGATGACTTCGTCCATCTCGGGACCGGCATCCTCGCCAAGCTCGTCAGCCATGTCGCGCATCAGCCGCCCCATTGCGCGGGGATCGTTCTCATCCAGCCCGGCCAACCGGGAGGGATCGGCCAGGCGTTCAATCCGGCTTTCTTCGCTGGATACGACGGCCACGCGCCGGATCAATCGAGTCAGTTCCGCCGACCGGCAGTATGGGCAGCGCGGATCGTCCCGCCCGGCTTCGGCAATACTGGCATAGACTACGGTAAAATCCCGGCGGCAGTTCTTGCAGCGAAAATCATAAGACGGCATACAAACACTCCATTCGACGAGTATAATCCTGTGGCAGACCGTCGACAATAACAGGTAAAGCATAACACGAATGAACAATCAATCAGATGAAACATCCTCCGTCGAACATGAAATAGTATACGAAAAGCCTGTCCACCCGCTGGATCGAACACCTGCTCCACCTCCTCCGCAGCAGCAGCCCCCGGCAGGCAGGCAATTGATCAAAGTTACCTTCCCGGATACGCCCGTGATATTCACCTACATCCTGTTTGGGACGAATATCCTCGTTTTCCTCGTCGATTCGGCCCTGGGGTGGATCGGCGTTGGCTACCAGGGTACCGGCTACCTGACGCTGATCGGGATGAAAAACAACCAGGCGATCATTCAGGGCCAGCTCTGGCGTTTTCTAACACCCCTTTTCCTTCACGGCGGGCTGCTGCACCTGGGATTTAACAGCTACTTTCTTTATATTTTTGGCCGCCAGGTCGAGAGGTTGTTCGGCGGCACCCGCTTTTTGATCATCTATCTCCTTTCCGGAATAACCGGCACGCTGTTCAGCTTCCTTTTCAGCCAGCAAAACTCGATCGGTGCCAGCGGTGCGCTCTTTGGCCTGATGGGGGCCTGGGTAGCGCTGCTCTACCAGAATCGAAAACTGCTGGCCGATACCAACCGGCATCTCCGCAGCATCCTCATGGTGATCGGAATCAATCTCCTGATTGGCCTTTCCCCCGGCATCGACAACTGGGGACACCTCGGCGGGCTGGTCGGCGGGTTGATCCTGGGCTGGTTGACCACGCCGCGCTATAAGGTGCGAGTATCTGTGCCGGGCGAAGCCGTACTCGTCGATCAACGTGAGCCTGTGAACATGCTGCCGGGGATCGTATTATTCGCGCTTGGGTTATGCGTCGCTATCTTCGGTGCAATCCTGCTGCGCCGATGATCCGGCGGTGGTCGTCTATGATAGAATGGGTGTAGAACGATTACGTGGCTGACAAACAGGGATGACAATGACCAAGCTGGAACACAAAGACATCCGCCCCTCACCCATTGCGGGCCAGTGGTATCCCGGCGACCCTTCTCACCTGGCGAAGAATATTGACGAGATGATCGAGGCTGCTGCACCGGTCGAAATACCCGGTGAGATCAAAGCCTTGATCGTCCCTCATGCTGGCTACATTTATTCCGGTCCAACCGCAGCCCGGGCCTTCAGGCAGGTTCAAGGAAAGCACTACGACCGGGTCGCCGTCGTCTCGCCGATGCATCACCTGTACCGGGAACCGGTTCTGACGACCGCCCATGATGCCTACCAGACCCCCCTGGGCGCGATCCCGGTCGATAGAGAAACACTCGACGCGCTTACCGCCTATCTGCCGGTTGTCTCCATCCGGCGTGATCCTGAACACTCCCTGGAAATCGAGCTGCCGTTCCTCCAGCGGGTTCTCGACGGTCCCTTCAAACTGATCCCGCTGATGCTGCGTGATCAGACCTTCGATACAGCCGAAAAGCTGGGGGAAGCGCTGGGAGATATCCTAGAAAAGACCGCCAACACCCTGCTGGTCGCCAGCAGCGACCTGTCGCATTTTTACAGCGATAAACAGGCAAGGCAGATCGACCAGGTGATGGTCAAACAAATCAGCAATAACGATCCCAAAGGCGTGATCCGCGTGGAAGAAGAAAAACGCGCCTTCGCCTGTGGCCGGGGGGCTATCGCTGCCATACTCATCGCCGCCGGAAAACTCGGCGCGAACCGGGTCGAGATCATCGACTACGCAACGTCGGCTGACACCTCTGGAGATACCCAGTCTGTGGTAGGGTATGTATCAGCCGCTCTATACAAATCTTTCTAGGAAACAGGTAAACCACTTGAATCCCCTAATCAGTAACCTGCTTGGTCTGGCAGCCGTCGCCGTGTTGATCCTCCTCAATGGTTTTTTCGTCGCCGCCGAGTTTGCGCTGGTCAGCATACGCCGCACCCGGATCGATCAATTGATTGCCCAGGGGAACCGCGCCGCGAAAATGGTTCGCAAAGCCGTCGAAGACATGGATCAGATGATCGCCGCCATCCAGCTCGGCATCACGCTGGCGAGCCTGGGCCTGGGCTGGATCGGCGAACCGGCTTTATCCCATCTGCTGGAACCCGTGATCGACATCATCCCCATCCCGGAAAGCTGGACGAATTTTACCTCGCACAGCTTATCGGCGGCGCTGGCTTTCGCCGTCATTACGCTGCTCCATGTCGCCATCGGCGAACTTGCTCCCAAGTCGATTGCGCTGCAAAAGCCCGAACAAACCGCGATAATCGTTGCGCAGCCCACGCTGTGGGTGGAAGCAATCTTTCGCCCCGCAGTCTGGGTATTGAACGGCATCGGCAACCTGATCCTCCGCATCCTGGGGTTTGATCCCGCCGCAGGGCATGAACTCGCCCATTCTCTTGACGAGATCAGGATGCTGCTCGCTGCCAGCGCCACGCGCGGTCTGCTCGACGCAGACGAACACAATATGCTCGACGCGATTTTCGATCTCAGGTTGATCCTCGTCCGGCAGGTGATGATCCCGCGCACGGAAATGGCAACCATCCCTACCGATGCAACCCTGCGCGATTTGATGCTGCTGCAAAAGGAGCATCCCTATGCGAAAATCCCGGTTCATGAGCATAACCCCGACAATATCATCGGCGTCGTCTATGTCCGTGACGTGATGGAAGAGCTGGCCGGCGGGAACCTCAACATCACAATTCGAGATTTCGTAAGACCGGTGATCTACATTCCCGAAACGGCGCGGATCAACGTCGCGTTGAATATGTTCCAGGAGAGCCGCCAGCACATTGCCATCGTACTCGACGAATACGGGGGAACGGCAGGGCTGCTCACCCTGGAAGATATACTGGAAGAGATCGCCGGGGAAATGCCCGATCAGTTTGAGTCCGACAGGCCGAACATCATCCGCCAAAGCGACGGCACCTGGAAAATCAACGGTCTCACCCTGATCGAAGAGGTCAACGAGGCGCTGGCGTTATCGTTGACCGACGATAACTACGACACCATCGGCGGCTACGTGATGGGCCAGCTCGAACGTGTGCCACAGCGCGGCGATGAGGTCGAGGTCGATAATATACAGTTCAAAGTCGAACAGACTGATGGCATGCGCATTGCGCAGTTGAAAGTCTCGATCCGGAAGCCATGATTCTTCCGGGCCTTATCGGGGGAAAATCGAGTTTACCGAAAAACGGATGGCCGCCGCGCGGCGGCCATCCGTCTGAATGGCAGTGAACCTATCTGGGCTAAGACTGGCGCATCCGGCGGGCAAAGACAACAGCGACGGCCAGCACCAGGGCCAACAACCCTGCGCCAAGCAGCCCGGCGCTGCCGGTGAAGCCCGTATCGGGCAGCGTCGAACCATCTGAAGGTGAGATCGGGCCGCCTATACCGTCTCCTTCGACAGCAGATTCGCCTTCATCATCGCTTCCACCGCCCAACGGTGTAACCTCGATCAGCCCTGAAGTGGTTCCGGGTTCTTCACCCTCCCGCGGAGTAGGCGAAAGCGGGCCGCCTTCACCCTCGCCTTCTTCGCCTCCTTCAGACGTTTCTCCTTCGGGCAGCACCTCGATCATCGTCGTCGGCGTCAGCGTCGGTGGGATCGGCGTTTCGGTTGGCGGAATCTTGGTCGGCGCTGACTGCGTCAGATACTGCGCCGTCTCGGTTGCCGAGAACAACTGCTCGACAGCCTCGTTGGTCAGTTCATTCGCCGAAACTTCAGGCTCCTTACCACGCCCCATGATCATCAGGATCGCAACGACAGCAATGCCCAGAACAAAGACCGCTCCTAAAATGATCGCGCCAACCAGGAACGTTCGATTACTTGATTCTTCGGCTTCGACCACTCCTGCTTCGGCCTCTTCGTCTTCTTCACCAAAATCGGGGTACAGATCATCATAATCGTCCATCTTCGTTCTCCTATGTTGCTGCACGCAGTGCTGTCTTCAGGCTAACCCAGATGCTCCAAATTGGCAAAAGGAACAAACACGGTTGCGCCGTCCGTAGTCTCGACGTCTACACCCTTTGACCACAACCCACTGACCAGTTGGCGCGGCTCTCCAATTATCTCGGTAATCGTCCCGATTTCGCCCCAGTATGGAGTTTGCATGATCCGCACTTTTTGTCCCCTGGCTAATTGCGGTTTCCCAGGATGCTCTTCCAAAGCGATTTGCTCCTGAGATGATACTAAAGGAATAATAATCTCAGGTCGCTTATTGCGCCAGTCGTCATGATCTCCTATATCCAGAGCGATCTCACGTCCGTTATATGTTTTGAGTAGATTCATAATCCGGTCGCTCATCGGCAGTTGACCAAAACCCTGCGTAAGGCCAACCGGAAAATCGATCTCCGCCAGTTTCGGTATCAGACTGGCGCGCATGCTGGAAGCAATCACCCCCTTGACACGGGTCTCAATCGCATTTTCGAGAAACTCTTCCGTCAGGGGGGAGCCAATGGCGACAATCGCTCCCCGGTGATCGATATTGAAGCGATCCGCATTCGTATTCAACGAGGGATTGTCGTCCATTACTTTCAGCGTTCCCCAGACAAAATCACCATAGCCCCAGGCAATCTGGAGCAGCGCGCCAGAGGTCTCGATCTCGATATACTTCTCTGGTTCGATATCGACCACCTTGCCGGGAATAGTTGCCTCGACTTCAAGCCGGGTTCGTTTGCCCTCGATGAGCATCTGGCCTTCTTCAATGTAAATGATCGAACCGTCAATGGGAGATGCGACGCGAATCTTCCTCAAGAATTTGCGCCTGGCGGCAATCAGGTCGCCTGCCGATACGGCATCGCCTTCACGCTTGACCAGGAACGAAATGATCCGGCGAGGTTCAACGCCCAGTGTTTTAGCAATATTGAGGATTCGATGCTCATGAGCAACTTCGGCAACGGCAAGGACTTCGTTAGCCTTCACGTTCTGGCCGACCAATACATGGGGCATGCTGCCGCGCGGAAGCTTATGTGCGCGTTTGATAGTAGCCAGGGCCGTTATTTGAGCGTGGGCATATATCGCAGTCACACCTGCGCCTCCTGTAATATGAACGCCTGCCAGTCTTTCATCGCCGTTAGCCGCTGTTCCTCCGTACGTGGGAACCGCAAAGGACGCCCGCGTGCATCGATCACCAATCCTAATTCACCCCCTTCGATATCCGCCCGCCATCTGCGCCTGACGCCTGGAATATCCATCCGGAGTGCCTGCAAAACGACTTCGCTGCGCACCCCATAGGGGATCGGGATACGGGCTATCGTTCCCGATTTCACCTCGAAAGGCTCGGCTTCTTTTGATCCTTCGGGCTGAATGCTCCCGCGCAAAACAACTTCTCCCCGCCGCGCCCTTCCGGATAGTGAAACAACCAGCCCCAAATCCAGGAAAGCGCCTGTCTTCAGAACCTGTACGACCGGGGTTGGCGCACCCGGCGCAATCGTTCCCAGCGCCGAGGCCATTCCATACGGATCGAGCAGCAGCCGGGAGATGCCAACCGGTCGAACGGCATCGAGAACCGCCAGGGCCGTCCATCCAAAATGGGGGGTATAAGCTAACGTCGCCCCGCTGAGTAATATCGTACCGAAAAGCGGCAAGGCACGAGTTGATCGGCGATCATCCCAATTTTGGAGACTCTCCTGCACCGCCCGGCGAATGATCTCGCGGACTATCGCAAAATCGAACTCCACTTCATTGCGATCCACCGGGATTCGGTAAGGAAATACCGACTTGTTCCATACATAGTCCGACAGGTCGTCCGGCTCGGCCAGTTCGAACGTCAACCACCTTTCCAGGTGTTCCGCTTGAACCCGGGAAAGAATATGATTGGCCGACTGCCCCATGCCGAGATCGCCCATGACATCAAGATAAGATTGATGGCCGATATGCGCCGCTACCGTCGTCGCCCGGCTGCCCAGGTCGATCCCCAGCACGTTGTGGTTGTTAATTGCACCCAGGATATGAACAAGCCGGGCAAATCCGAGAGTGTTTGGGAAAACGCCGTATTCCGTCCAGCTTCCAACTTCACCAAACCCGGGGATACCCTGTGCCTTTTGCTTGTGGAACAAAGAGGCCAGTTGGAACCGGATATCACCCAGTTCGTCACGATCTAATGTCGGGTGCGGATTGTTGGCAGTGATCACTCGTATCCCGATATCTTCCGAACGCCGGTTGACCAGCTTGGTCAGTTCTTTGTTCCCGGCATACACCAGCGGTGGGCGGCCCTGAGGTCCCATCAGTGAGTAGGCCAGAGAGACCATGTCGATATGTTTGCGCAGTGAGTCGGCAGCGCCGCCGTCTGTTCCGCCTACCACCAGAACCAGGTCGGCATCCGCTTTCAACAAAGCATCGATCTGTTCCTCTGTCGAGCGCTGATCGGCCAGGCTGATCGTTTCGACCAGCGAGATCAACGTGCTGTCGGCGATGCGCCTGCCGGTGCGAATACTGACATCGGGCATCAAGCCAACCAGTACGGTTTTTATCGGCGGTCCCGCGCTCGCCGTCGCCACAAACATGTCGACGCCAACGTACTCTTCAGCTTCGGGGATGATCAGATCGCCGCTTCCGTCAATGAACTGACGCCCTGTAGCAGCAGCGATCTGTTCAATGACCTTGAAAACGCCTTCCAGAGCATCGTTCCAGGGTTCGTCGACCGTCGAAGGCGATTCCCCGCGTGCGACGAAGCGATACATTCCCTCCACGACATCCAAGAGTACGGCGCGAGTATTTACCGTACCGATATCGACGGCGAGAATTGGCCCACTTATACTCTGTGGCTCCGTCTTCTTGTGTCCGGGTGTTTCTTCCGGGTCTAAGAAATCATCAAATAATGACATGATAGCTTTTCGATTGTCCCTTACAATCTATCCAGAAATCATTTCGACAGGTTCGTTTTTGTACCTATCCGAAATATTCACAGATAGGTAGAGTTACTGCCCCAGTACAACAGCCCAATCATACAGCGCCATCAATCGCTGGCTGAATATCGCTATCCCGGACAGGATGATGCCACCATAGACTACACCAAGTGTGATGACCACAAAAATCTGCCCGGTCGTCGAGAGAAATCGTAATATCGCCACGCGCTTGACTTCCCCACCGGAGGTCCGACCACGCAGCCAATATTGGAAGGCCAGCAATGTCGTCACCGTTCCCAGCGCAATGACAGCGTTATCGACAAACCCCGGAGAGGAATCCGGCAGCAACGACACCCAGGTCGACTGTATCTGCGGCAGCAGCGTACCGGTTATCGCACCGCCGATGGCAACCGCCGTCCCGACGCCAATCAGGTAAGCGATACTGGAATTCCCCAGCGCTGCTGTGCGGGGGTTGATCTTCATCACCAGGAAGAGAAACAACATCAATGGAACACTCGTCAATGTGACGATGGTGAGGTCGCCGCTTTTTAGCGGCGTGATCAGGCGCGGCTGAAGCACCTGGTAGATCACGATCAGCGCGGCATAGCCAACCGACACGCCGATGAAAATATGCAGGGCCAGCCGGTAGAAGGGATTGTCGCCGATCAGGTAGCTGAACAGCGCCACCGTAAAGAAGAAGCTCAAAATCCCGGTTAACAGATTCACCTGGTCAGGCGACAGTGATATGTCCATCAATCTTGCTCCCGGTGACTACCCATAGCCGACAGGCCGCTTACCACTCCTCCGATGACGATGATGGCGGCAATCGCCACACCGCCAACGGCCTGGGCATTCCAGATTGATAGTAAAGCTTCACCCGGTGCGTCTCCAGCCTGTCGATTATATGCAACCGCATCGCCAATCCCACTGATCACCGAAACCAATTGATCACTCGCCCGATAGGGCTTTGCCAGGGGTTCGACTCGGAGGCTGACTGCCGCCAGAACGGGGATTCCGGTCGGCGTCCCGGCCTGTTCGATCCACGTTCGCACATCTTCGATCTCACCGGAGATGACGACGATCAGATCGACATCCCCACCGAGCAGGCGGGTGGACGCAATCGAAGTGGGTTCGCCAAGATAATCAAACGACATGGGCGATACCATACCCGGCCCGGTTCCAATCGTCAGCCCGCTGACGCCGCTCGCGCGCCCGGAGATGTACCCCAGGTTGATCCAGCCATCATTGCCGCCAGCAGTTGCGAATGCCTCCTGAGCCTGGGCAGGGCCAACCGGCTGCGTACTGATGCTATAGACCACCACATCGTCGTATCCGGCCAGATGGGTCAGGATCGCTTCGGCCAGCGGCTGGAGTTCCCCGGCGGTATCCGGCCCATATTCAAAGGCCACCAGCACCGTCCCTGAAGAACTGCCGATTTCGTCGACGATATCATAGGCAGTCACGACATTATCCGCCGGTGCCGGTTCGGGAAGAATGGATATCCCTAAAAAGAGCACCGCGCCGATGACCGCAAACAAGACCAGCGCCACGCTCCAGCGGAGCACCGGTGCTCTTCGGCGGCGCTTATCAGGTGCGGCTTCTCCCTTTTCATCACCAAGCAGCTTTTTGACAATCTCTATCTGGGCGACCTGCTCTTCGGTAATGACCAGCCTGTCCAGTGGTTCGGTTGTGGAAAGGGTTGTACCATCAAAGATCAACTCGGGTTGGATCACACCGGCCATATCTTTGAGCGCCCCGACTTTCTCAGGGCCGACCGGTTCCTCAAGGTCGGATTTCTCCGTAATTGCCTCGAAGCGCAGGTCCTGAATCTGCCTAGCTAACTCACCGGATTCTACCGAGGGTTGATCGGCTACCGGCGAAGCAGCAACCGCCCCGAAACCACTGAGCCACTCCGGAATCTCGCCCATATCAAGGGCCGGGACGATCTCTTCTTCCTTTCTGGCAGGTTCTTCCGGCAGCAGTCCACCGGCCAGCCCAAGCAGGTCCTCACCTTCGATGGCGGCAGGCCCCAGGTCACCGAGCGCCTGGTCGAAAGCCTTGAGCCAGTCATCCGGTTCAGCTTCCTTTACAGGCTCCGGTGCCGGTTCAATACCCAGGAGGTCGGGGACTGCCACATCTCGATCAACTACAGCCGGGATAGTCTCTTTACCTCCTGGCGGGCGGCTTTCGGCGGCGCTCAACTCGGACAACCAATCCAGATCAAAGACATCCTTCTTTTCGCCGCCGACCGGGGGCGGCGCTTCAGGTTCAGGTTCACCCGGTGAAGCCAGCCAATCAGGTTCTGCCACCTTTTCCGGCGTTTCATCTTCGACCGGCTTCTCTTTATCCGCAGGCGCGATATCCGGTTCAGCCTCACCCAACCCAGCCATCCAATCAGGGACGGGTGCGGCTTCTTCCACGCCCGCCGCCTCTTTCTCCTCGACCGGCTTTTCTTCCGACGGCGGCTGCTTGGATTCGTCACCGCTCAATTCCAGCAGCCAATCGGGAGCCGGGGCCGCTTCCCCGCTCACCCCTGCCTGATCACCAACAGGCGGAGACGATACATCTAATTCAGCCAACCAGTCTGGGGCAGATTCTGCCGGTTCGACCGGCTGCTCTTCCCCGGCAGTTGGCAGCGGTTCGGGAGCCGACTCCGGTTCGTCTTCCTCAGCCGCTTTCAACCAGTCGGGTATACCGCTTGCAATCAACGGTGAGGGCACCGCCGGGGTTTCGACAGTCTCGTCCGGCGGCTCTCCCGGCGCAGCAGCCCCGGCGCGTTTCCTGTCCTGCTGCTCGTCCAGTTTGCTCAACCAGTCAGGGACTTTTTCGTCGTCGGCAGATTGGCCCTCCGGTTGAAGATTGTCGTCGAGGTCATCCAATGCCCGCATCCAGTCGGGGGTTTCTCCTGTTCCCGCAGGCTGCTCCGCTTCCGGCGGCGGGGCGGCTTTCCCAGGCTTGTCGAGCGCCCGGAGCCAGTCCAATGCAGGGGTTTCTTCACCAAAAGGCTGATCCTCGACTGCACCCGGGGGCAGGTCACCAGGCACCTCTTCCGGTTCCTGATCATCGTCCCCAGGCTCACCCGGCGATTCAGCATCCTTGAACAGGTCGCCTGCGCCGGGCAGTTGACCCAGCCACTCCCGCGTATCTTCCAGTTCATCGGATTCGTCGATCTCGGCGACCGGCTCCCTGAGCCAATCCAGAACGTCATCTTCTGCATCGGGTTTGTCTTCGAGGCTGCCGTCACCGGCCAGATCGGAAAAATCCTCCCCCGAACTGACCGGCACACCGGATCGTTCCTCGCTCTGATTAATTTCTTCCCCAGCCGATTCCGGTTGAGCAGCCGCCCGTATTTGAGAATCGGTCAGCCAGTCCAAAGCCTCATCGATAGAAGGTTCAACGAGCTTTTCGGGAACCTCGCCCGGCGACGAGCGAGGTCGTGGACTCAACCAGTCGGGCACATCGGCGGCGGGCGGCGGCGAAGGCGGCTGGGGAGCACCGACATGTCCCAACCAGCCCGGAGACGAAATGGTTGGAGAAGCGGCTCCTTTGGGTTCGGCAGCATGTGACAACCAATCGGGTGCACTGGCTGATGGTTTTGAAGGCAGCGAATCATCTTCAGATGATGCCTGTGGGGGAGCTTCTGCCCGCTTCGGAGGCTCTGGCCTGTCGGGTAGGTCACCAAACATAAAGTCCGTCTCAGGTTCCTGAAGCGGACCCGTCGGCTGCTTGCTGATATCGTCCTCGCCAAATTGTTCACGCAAAGCCCCAAGCGGATCGTCTTCGGGGATTTCCGTTCCGAGATCATCATCAGGAGGAATAGACATCACATTTTCCTACAACTAATCTTTATAAGGGCGTTCTACACCCGTCAAGACCCGAATGCCGATGACCACTGTGCCAAGAGCCACGCCCAATAAGATGCCGCGCGCCCCGGCAGCGGCAGGCACACCGATCAACCAGTTGCGCAGGCGGTTGGTGGGGGCCATAACCGCCAGCGGAATCCAGCCAACTAACGAGACAATCACTACTGCCAGAAAGAGTATCGACCAGGCGTCGGGTTTCGTCTTTAGCAGCTTTACGGCGGCGATGACCATAAAGAACAACACCAGGCTGGACAGCGCGGCCAGCGATGATACGATCACTCCCTGGAACAACATACCGGATATACTGTCGGTGCGATAGAGCGCTGGTGTCGTCTCCCGGCCACCCTCGGTAACACCGACCAGCAGTGTAAACAGGACGGCCAGGATGGTAACCAGGCTGTATACCCAGCGTCGATCCCCGGACTGAATACGTCGACTATGCACAATGATCAGGTTCAATATTCCAATCAAAACGGCCAATCCGGCCAGCACGACCGCCCAATCGGTAAAAACAAGCCGGACAGACATCAGCAGTGGAGACGGGATCAGATAGCTTGCCAGTACGACCAGCCCCACGCCAATTGCTATTGCTGCCGGAATGACGTATTTCATCGTGACACTCTCAAGCTCAGACCACTATCATCTGACGGTATGATCAGCCAAGCAGTCCCAGAGACTGCAAGATAATGCCAAAGACAATAACACCAATGAGTATCCAGCGGAGCACGTCCTGTGTCGCAAGGCTGGCCATCGCGGAAGGATCATCGGAAAGGTAGGCCCGCCCTACGAAAATTTCTTCGCCTATCAAGAGATGATCGGCCATCGTGAAAGCCACTGCCTGGGCTTCCAGCCGGTCGCTGCCGACGGTCTGCGGAATTTCCTGCCGGAGTCCGGCTTCGGCCATCAAAGCGATTTCCGGCCCGAACGAACCGATCATGATATTGGCCCGTACATCGTCGTCGGCTATGATGCTGGTTGCCCCACCGGCCAGCGTAATCGGGTCCAGCCCAACCAGCCGGGAGGACTTGGTCTCAAATTTGTCGATGACCCCCTGCCGCCGGTAGGAATGGCGGATTGTGTCCGCCGCCACCGGGAGGGTGGCCGCATCACTCGTCGTGACGATCGGGGTCTGGTCGCTGATCGCCGATGCCTCTGAGACGATATCCAGCACGGCTAATCCGGCCAGCGTAACGCCGGTTCCCTCGTCGATGATGCGGTTAGGGCCAAGTGAGACATGCATCCGCCCACCGCTCTCGACGGCCTCCCCGACCTGTTTGGACAGCGTTTCATAGCCACGAATAGGGCGTAAAGTGGGCTTGAACCCGGACCTTACCAGAAAACGAAAAACAAAGAAGAGTACGGCTCCCCCTACGGCAAGTATCAGGCCCAGAGAATTCTCAGGCATTCCCAGCATAGTTTCACTCACTTCCAGGCGGCGGCTGATCCATCCCATCTTCTTCCGGCGGATCGCTCAACCGGTTCGCCAACGCTTCGATCTCCTCGGCCCGGCCAAACATGGCGAAAGCTGGCTGCGCAATCCACAAGAGATTGGCCGCGATTGGTGCCGCCGGGCGCATCGCATGAATGATCGAGAGTACGAGTCCCCCCAGGCCGGACTGATCCAGTCTTTCCTCCCAGCCCGTATTCGACCGGCTGCTGCTTGATTGTTTATCCTCACCCATAATCGCAGTATAGCATGGAGACAATCTTGTTAAAACTTGTCAGGTTCTATCTAACGCCAGTATATCACGTTGCCGATCACGAGCAAGTGCTTTGATCGTGATCGCGGCGCGGCCCTGTCGACTTGAGTATAATTGAGATGTACTCTTTTCAGGAACAGCAGCCTGTGAGCGGCATGGACGAACCACGACTGGTACTCTTTGATATCGACGGCACACTGCTCTGGTCAGACGGCTCAGGCCGGGCAGCAATGGAGACCGCGCTCAAACGGGTTTACGGCACCGCCGGGCCGATTGAGGATTATTACTTCGGCGGGCATACCGACTGTGAAGCGGTGCGGGACCTGTTGAACGCCGAAGGCATAGACGACAACATCATCTGGGAGCGTTTTGACGAACTCCGTCTTGTTCTTGAAACCGAGTTGATCGAATGCATCGCTCAAGGCAAGTACCGCGTCAGGCCCTGCCCCGGAGCACCCGAACTGGTTCAGGCTTCGGCCAGTTGCGAGAACGTTTTGATCGGATTGTTGACAGGCAACATCGGCAGCACTGCCGCCGTCAAACTCGAGGCAGCCGGGTACAACGTTGGATTGTTTCAGGTAGGGGCTTACGGAGACGAGTCGGCAGTCAGGGCCGAGCTGCTTAAGTTAGCTGTAGAGCGGGCCTATGACCTCACCGGATATCGATTCCAGGGCAAGCAGATCGTCATGATCGGCGATACACCGGCTGACGTGACCTGCGGGCTGGAACTGGGGGCGCGCAGTATCGCAGTGCTCACCGGCTATCATAATCGTGTCGAGTTGACGCTGTCCGATCCCGACTTCCTGTTCGACGACCTGAGCGACACCCAGAAAGTGCTTGCCGCCATCTTTGCTCCGGCGTAACATTCGAATAATCAACGTCCGCCGGGTTTGACACATTAGCCAAAAGCCCCTATCATAACGACGGCATTATGTTATGCATTGATGTATTGCACTAGGAGGCGTAAGCCATGCAACCGGGCGCTCGTTTTAGGCTTGTTGTCCGCCGTGGACCGCAGCCCAATCAGCAATATGAATTGAATCGTGACACAGTTACTATTGGTCGGGATATCACCAACGATATTGTTATCAACGATCCAGAGGTTTCGCGTCATCACGCCCGGCTGGTTCGCACCGCCGCCGGTTACACGCTTGAAGACCTGAGAAGCACCAACGGGACTTTCGTCAACCGCCAACGGATATCGACGCCTCACCCATTGTCGAACGGCGATCTGGTTGGCATGGGCGAGACGGTCACCCTGTCATACGAAACACTCGGCATTCCCGGTCAGGTTCCCGGCGAACAGACGATACCCGCCCAGGCTCAGACCGTCCCATCGACGATGCCCCCACCGGTCCAGCCGATTTCGCCGTCAGCGCCGCCCTCCCCATACGCGCCGCCAATGGAAGAAGAAACCGAATCGGATATGAGCCGCTGGATCGTGATTGGCTGTGTAGCCATGTTGGTGGTCTTTTGCTGCGTTTTACTCGTGGCAGCGATCTATATCGACAGTAAGGACCTTTACTGCGAGATTCCGGTCATGCAGGATATGTCCTTCTTCTGCGTCCCGTAGACAGCAGCAGTTTTCGAACGACCAGGACCACAAAATATGAGCCATCCTGACCATCGGGTGGCTCATTTCTATTTTTCTTATCTGGATACAAAAACCCGGTTGGCCGGTAAGAATTCACCCGATGATCCGGTCAAGAGATTGTTAGGGGAATGTGAAATTCCTTGATCGTCGAACCGTTTTTAGCGTATTCTCATCAAAACAGAGTGACTTCAAGACACAAAGGAATCGATTATGAGCCAGTCCAGGAGCCGAAGGCGGCCCCAGAACATTCCCCTTTTGATCGTCGGCGGCATTGCTGCCTTGCTGATCATCCTGGTGTTTTTGGTCTTATCGAAAGGCGGCGACCAGGCGGGTCAGCCAGAAGATGCCGCCATCACCCTGCTTGACGGGGAAACGGTCAACCTGGCCGATTATCGCGGCCAGATCGTGCTGGTCAACTTCTGGACGACATGGTGCCCACCCTGCCGCGCCGAGATGCCCGAACTCGACGCCTATTACCGGGATCACCAGGCCGATGGCCTTGTGCTGCTGGCGGTCAACGCGGGGGAGGCCCCGGCAGCCGCCCGCACATTCATCGAAGCGAGCGGCTTTACGTTTCCGGTTGGCCTCGACCGTGACGGGTCGATAAGCAGCCAGTTCGGAGTAACCGGGCTGCCGGTGACGATTGTGCTCGATACCGACGGGGCCATCACTTATCGCCACACCGGGTTGATCACCCGCGCCGTGCTCGACGAACAGGTCACCCCGCTGCTCGCCGAACAGTAACAGCCTCAGCCCTGGTGCGGGATCAGGCAGATAAAGCGGAGAACCTCGTCCCCCCGGTTGAAGAACCCGTGTTCCTCGTTCGGGGCAACATACACGATGGTTCCATGCGAAACGGCATGATCGCCGTCTTTGTCTCGCACCACTCCATCGCCTTGAAGCACGAAAACCTCGTGTTCATAGTCGTGCGTGTGGTAAGGCGTGTTGCAGCCCGGCTCGACATCGATTACCCGCATGGCGAAGTTCGGCGCGCCGTCGTCTTTGTCGATCACCCAGCGCAGGCTGACGCCTTTCAGATCGCCGTATTTCTCGGCAACGGTTCCTGTATAATGCTCGACCTTCATACACTGTCCTCCTGATTGCAGTTTTGGAATAACTTAGCTGCCCAGCCGGGCAGTCTCGGTTTCGACGACGGTTTTCTCATCCAGTTTCTTGAACAGGGCCACCGGTTTCTGGAGCGCCTGCCCCGGCGGAAGCGTCACCGGCTCCCAGGTGCCGGTGGCAGCGCTGCCATCATAGGTGAGCACACCGTGTGCGCGGCTCGATTCCTCGATCTCCTCGATCACCTGCTCGCCGAACAACTGCCCATCGAAGCCCAGCATCTCGTGGAGCTGCTGCGCCGTGAACGGCAAAAACGGTGCAAGTAGAGTCTTTAAGTAGGTAATCGCCTGCAAAGCGGTGTAGACCGTCGTGGCCGCCGCCTGCTTATCCTCTTTCACCACCCCAAACCAGGGCGCGCCGTCAAGGTAGACGTTGACCTCCCGCGCCAGCGCCATCGCTTCTTCTAAGGCGCGGCGCAGCTTGACACCGTTCAAGAGTTCTCCGACTGTCTCGAATCTGGCCTCGATCTTTTCCAACAGGGCCAGATCATCCGGCCTCAGTATGCCCGGATCGGGCACGACGCCGTCCCAGTTCTTGTAGGCGAACTTCAGCACCCGGTTGACCAGATTGCCCCACCAGGCGACCAGTTCATTATTGTTCCGCGCGACGAAGTCCTCCCAGGTGAAGTCACTGTCGCGGGTTTCCGGCAGCACCGCCCCGACGTAATAGCGGATCGCGTCCGGGTCGTAGCGTTCCAGGATATCCGGCAGCCAGATTGCCCAGTTGCGGCTCTTCGAAAACTGCGCGCCCTGCACGTTCATATACTCGTTCGCCGGGACGTCGTAGGGCAGCACCAGCGATCCAGAGTCATTGTTATAAATCCCGGAGACGCCCATCAATTCAGCCTGCCAGACCACCGTATGGAACGGGATGTTGTCTTTGCCGATGAAGCAGTACATCTTGCAGCCGGGGTTGTACCACCAGTCCTTCCACGCCTCCGGCTGATCGTTGTTCTTCGCCCACTCGACCGACGCGCTGAAATAGCCGATCACCGCCTCAAACCACACGTAGAGGCATTTTTCCTCCCAGCCTTCGAGCGGCACCGGGATGCCCCAACTGATGTCCCGCGTGATCGGCCTGCCGCGCAGATCGTCGACCATGTTCCGGGCGAACTTGATGACATTCGGACGCCAGTAATCTTTGTCGCTCAGGTAGTCGTGCAGCCGATCCTTGAACTTTGCCAGGTCGAGGAAGTAGTGAGTGGTCTTTCGAATGACGGGCTTGTTGCCGGTTTGCTTGCTGCGCGGATTGATCAACTGCACCGCGTCGATCAGGTGCCCGCAGTTGTCGCATTGATCGCCGCGTGCGCTGTCATAGCCGCAGTGCGGGCAGGTTCCCTCGACCATCCGGTCGGGCAGGAAGCGCCCTGCCTCCTCGTCGTAGAGCAGCTCCTGCGTCTCCTCGTAAAGCGCCCCGGCCTTTTCCAGCCCCAGGAAGAAATCCTGTGACACCCGGTAGTGATTTTCCGTGTCGGTGTGGGTGAACAGGTCGTAGCTGATGCCGATCTTCTGCTGGGTTTCGAGGAAACGCCGGTGATTCGTCTCGAAAACCTCGCGCGGTGAGATGCCCAGCTTTTCAGCCGTCACCGTGATCGGCGTGCCGTGCGCATCCGACCCGGAAACCATCAGCACGCGGCGGCCCTTTAACCGCTGGTAACGGGCAAAGATATCAGCCGGTAGATAGGCTCCCGCCAGGTGCCCGACGTGCAGGTCGCCGTTGGCATACGGCCAGGCGACGGATACGTGTATTGTTTCGGTCATTGGTCCTTTTCTCCTCCGTCTTCGTCACGATTTTACCCGCGAAGCGGGGCAAACAAAAAAGCCGCCAGTGCGGAACTGGCGGCCTGTGATTACCGGGCCTTTACTGTCGTGGGCGTCGCGCTAGTTGAGCGTGCGCGGACGGCCATCGCCGCGAAGGGTTCCGCCCCTTCGCCGCCACGACAGGCTGCGCATGCCCATCAATACGTGCCTACAGTACATTGATTATCTCTTTGCTCAAATCCTACTGAATTACATTATACCCCACGTTGTCAAGCCCTTCACTGACACCTCATTGATGATCGAAGGCAGGTGAGGCTGTGTATCAGATATAAAGTTCATCGCTTGAGGGCATCAGGCGATGACTCCCAGTTCCTTCCCCACCTTCTCGAATGCCGCCAACCCGATTGATAGATCATCCTCTGTGTGGGCCGCCGTGTTCATCACCCGGATACGCGCTTTACCCTCCGGCACGGTCGGATAGCCGATTGCCATCGCGAATATTCCTTCTTCGAACAGCCGCCTGCTGAACTGTTGAGCCAGCGTCGCCTCGCCCAGCATCACCGGCACGATGGGCGTCTGTGTGCCCCCCGTATCGAAGCCCATTGCCTTCATTTGCTCCTTGAATGCCCCGGCGTTTGCCCACAACCGGGTGACCTGTTCGGTGCTTTCCTCCAGTAAATCGACCGCTGCCAGGCACGCCGCCGCGTCGGGCACGGTCATCGCCGACGAGAACAGGAACGGACGCCCACGCTGGCGCAGCCAGTCGACAATCACCCGTTTCCCGGCCACCATGCCGCCCATCACGCCAAATGCCTTTGACATCGTCCCCACTTCGATGTCGACCTTTCCGTGCAGCCCAAAGTGATCGACGATCCCGCGTCCACCCTTTCCTAACACGCCTTCGCCGTGCGCGTCGTCGACCATCAACAGATAGCCATAATCCTTTGCCACTTCGTACAACCCCGGCAGCGGCGCGATATCCCCATCCATGCTGAACACCCCATCGCTGACGATCAGCGCCCGCCCCCCGCCCTCCGTTTCCTCGATCACCCGGCGCAGGTCGTCCGGGTCGTTGTGCGCGTAGCGCACGGTCGACGCCCGTGACAGACGGCACCCGTCGATGATGCTGGCGTGGTTCAGTTCATCCGAAAATATCACGTCGCCTTTACCAACCAGTACCGGGATGGTCGCAAGGTTGGCGTTGAACCCGCTCTGGAAGGTGATCGCCGCTTCGACGCCCTTGAAGGCCGCCAGCCGCCGTTCCAGTTCGACATGCAGGGACATCGTCCCGGCAATGGTTCGCACCGCCCCCGGCCCGACGCCATAGGCATCAATCGCGTTTTTTGCCGCTTCACGCAGCCGGGGATGGTTGGCTAATCCCAGATAGTTATTCGCGCAGAAATTCAGCACCCGCCGCCCGTCGATTGTCACCCAGCCATCCATCGGGCTTTCAATCGTGCGAATATGGGTGAACAGTCCCTGTTCCTTTAATAAGGAAATCTCTTCTTCGATCCACCGGGTTTTGGCTTCATTTCCCATTGCATTTCTCCGTTTTGAGATGGTTGCTTAGATATAGAAACAGGAACCCCTGCTCTCAATTTCACTAGTATTATAAAGCAAGGCACGCTATTCTATTCACCTGATTTGACCATTTTGCCTGTAATTCTTGGAACTTCGCATGTCAAAAACACTCAAACGCTGGGGCCTGTACGTCGGCGTGATCCTCCTCGTGATTGCTATCGATCAGGCCGTCGAGCAGTTTGTCGTCACCAATCTTCAAATCGGTGAAACCTGGGATGGTTTCAGCCTGTTTAATGGATTTAT
>DAOUES010000146.1:0-2249 GCA_034430335.1 Anaerolineae bacterium
GATCGCGACCATGCGCTACAAATGAGCCGTCTTCGGTAAGCTCTACGCCCTCCGACCATTCACTCGACATGCGCGCTTCACGCTCGTCGATCTCGGCAGCGAGATGGGAGTAGATATGCTCAGAGATGATCCCCCGTCGAACGAGGCGCAGCAGCGCCTGTTTCTGCCGATTGATGATCTCGCGTTGAACCAGGCGGACACTGTCGTTGACCAGCGACGGTTCCTCGACAATTAACGCACGAAGTTTTTCCCACTCATTATCAATCTCGGAAGTGTAGACTTCCCGGATCTGCTCGCAGACCGGCCCAGAGAGCGCCTGTTCGTCGTTCATGCACTCCAGGGCATCGATCGCTGCCTGCCCCATCGCGATTCGCCCCCGATGCTGCTCGTAATCATGACGTTTTCCACTGATACGCGTCATACCCAGCGCATTCAGCAGCGGTTGGATGGTCAGGCCCTGGACGACCAGCGAAAACAGCACATACCCAAAGGCCATCACTTCCAGCAGTTCACGGGAAGCAAGGGTTTCCGGCAGGCTCAAGGCCAGCGCCATTGCCACTGCTCCACGCAGGCCGCCCCAGGCGATCACATGCGTCCAGCGCATGGGGAGCGGACGCACGAAGCGGTTGACAAGGAAACGCAGTGGGTAGACCACGACAAGCCGGGCCAGCAGCGTCACCCCGATGGCAATCAGCACCGGGACAATATTGTCGACCAGCGACATCGGTTTCACTTGCAGGCCGATCAACAGGAAGATCGCCGAGTTGACCAGGAAGACGATCACTTCCCAGAAGGTGATAATCGTGACGTGAGAGGTCGCGGTATAGGCCCCGCTCGACGCGTAGTTGCCCACGTAAATCGCGGCGACGACCACCGCGATCACCGGGGAAACCGCGCCGTGAAAAACTTCTTCCGCGAGCAGGTAGGTGCCGTAAGCCAGGATGATCGTCAGGGTGATATCGAGCAGGTGGACATCCGTGCGCTTCATCAGTTCGCCGATGACCGCGCCCACCGCCAGGCCCAGGGCAGCACCCCCGGCAACCGTCACGAAGAAGCTGGCGAGGCTCTGGGAAACGCTGAAAGCCTGGTCGCCGGTGGCGACGCCGAGCAGAATACTGTAGAGGACAATCGCCACACCGTCGTTGAACAGGCTTTCTCCTTCAAGTATGATATTCAACCGCTTGTCGACTCCCATCTCTTTGAACAGGGCAACGACCGAAACCGGGTCGGTGGCCGAGATCAGACTGCCGAACAGCAGCGCATCGATCAGCGAAAGACCAAGAAACCGGTGGAGCAAAAACCCGATGATCCCGGTTGAAAGGATCACGCCGGGAATCGCCAGCAGCAGGATCGTGCGGAGATTCTCGCGCAGTTCTTGCAGATCGATATGATAGGCGGCTTCGAATATCAGCGCGGGGAGCAGCGTCACCAGGACCAGATGCGGACCCAGCCGCAGGGCATCAGACTGCGGGCCAAGTTTGAGGAAACCGACCCCCAGCCCCGTCAGCACCATGGCGATGGTATAAGGCACACGGAAGCGCTGCGCCGTCGCCGCCACGAATACCGCGACGATCATCAAACCGATGATCTGTGATTCGATGCTTATTGAGCCTTCCATAAGTCTCCTCGGTTCGATTGAAAATGGACAAACACCCTGGATTATATCGTATCAATATTAATGAAATATCGGAAGTCCAACACAAAAGGCAGGGTTCTCTGGGCAAAAACCGCCGATTGACAACTATGAAAAAGCGAAGTAAACTTCCGTCAATCCATTATAGACTGTCCAGTCTAGACTGACCGGTCTACATATTTGGCCTTGCAAAGGATACACCGGTGAAAACAAGATTTCTTGGGGTTGTGAGTATTCTTATGGTCATGGTCGCGATGCTGATCGGCGGCTTTGCCATCTTTCGCGCGTCGCTGCTGTGGGGATTTGTCTTCGTGGCCGCATCGTTGGCCGGGTTCGGCGCGGCAATCTTTCTCTTCTGCGCCCGCTGCCCCTGCCAGGAATGCTGCCCACACGTCATCCTCGGCTGGCTGGCATCGAAATTGACCGACAAAGAGCCGAGGGCGTACCGGCCTGCCGAACTGCTGGCGATGTCGATTCCACTCGGCGGGGCGCTGATCCTCCCCCTGTTCTGGCTGTGGCAAAACTGGCTGCTGATGGCGATTTACGGGGTGCTGATGGCATTGGCCCTGGTGATGATCCTCCGGGGAGTCTGCCCCGGCTGCAAGAACACCAACTG
>DAOUES010000147.1:0-8097 GCA_034430335.1 Anaerolineae bacterium
TTTCGAGGATGAATACCCGGAAGACAGGCGGCCCAGAGAGGCAGTCGAAGCCTTGCGGGAGTGGATCAAAACAGGGGTGTTCAGGATGGCCGACATACGCAAAGCCTCGCTAGACTCCCATGCCGCCGCCCGCGAAGTCGGCGAGGACAACGCTGCCCGCTCTGCTGCCCGATCAGCGGGACAGGCGGTGGCAACGGCCCATGTCGCCACGCATTCCATTGGCGCTGCGAATTACGCTGTACAGGCTGTTTGTAGAGCCACCGGTGATCCAGATGTGGATGCTGCCGCCGCCGGAGAACGCGGCTGGCAGTATCAGCATTTACTCGAATTGAGAGGTAATCAGGCCACACAGGGATAGATACTCCCAGGAGAGCAAGAAATGACCCAACCGGTTGATCCCAATTACCTGCCCGCCGAGGATCGCTACGAGACGATGCCCTATGTTCGCTGCGGGCGGAGCGGGTTGAAACTCCCGGCGATTTCGCTGGGGCTGTGGCACAACTTCGGCGGGATCGATCCGCTTGAGAATGGCCGGGCGATGCTTCGCCGGGCGTTCGATTTAGGCATCACGCATTTCGATTTAGCGAACAACTACGGCCCGCCGCCCGGATCGGCGGAGGAGACCTTCGGCGCGATCATGCAGAAAGACTTCCGGGCGCACCGCGATGAACTGGTCATCTCGACCAAGGCGGGCTACTGGATGTGGAACGGCCCCTACGGCGAGTGGGGATCGCGCAAGTACCTGGTCAGCAGCCTCGATCAGAGCCTCAGGCGGATGGGGTTGGACTACGTCGACATCTTCTACCACCACCGCCCCGACCCGGAGACGCCGCTCGAAGAGACGATGGGGGCACTCGATCACGTGGTGCGGCAGGGCAAGGCGCTCTACGCGGGCATCTCGAACTACGACGCGGCGCAGACCCGCGAGGCCGCCCGCATCCTGAATGATCTCGGCACGCCCTGCCTGATCAACCAGGTGAAGTACAGCATGTTCGTCCGCTGGCCGGAGGACGCGCTGCTCGATACCGCCGGTGAACTTGGCGTCGGGCTGATCTTCTTCTCGCCGCTGGCCCAGGGCATGCTCACCGACCGCTACCTGGAAGGCATCCCGGAGGATTCACGGGCGGCCAAGCCAAGCGGCTTCCTGCGCGAGGATCAGGTGACCGAGGAGAATGTATCCAAAGCGCGTCGGCTGAACGAGATCGCGCTGAACCGGGGGCAGTCATTGGCACAGATGGCGCTGGCCTGGGTGCTGCGTCACCCGGCGGCGACCTCGGCGCTGATCGGGGCGAGCAGCGTGCAGCAGGTCGAGGAGAACGCGGCGACCATCGAGAAGCTGGATTTCAGCGATGATGAGCTTCAGGCGATAGAGGCGATCCTCGCAGAGTAGAATCAGTCAGGGCGACCGGCGACCGGCGACCTTTTGAGTCGCTTGGGTCGCACAGGTCGCCCTGTTTAACCCCCTTCGACGAACCTGCGGTTCGCCACTTCCCCCTTTCAGGGGGCAGGTGGGGCTGCTATTCAAAGCATCACGGGTTTAGAAGAACAGCTTCGCCAGGCTCAACGCGCCCTGCTTCCAGGCGACGCGGTGCGAGACACCGCCCTGCCTGCTCTCGATCTCCTCGCGGTTGGCCTTATACCATTCGAGGGTGCGCAGCAGCGCATCGACGTTCGAGTATTTCGGCTTGAAGCCGAGCTTCTGCTCGGCGCGTTCTATCGAGACGAAGGATTCTTCGACAATCGTCTCGTAAATCCACTTGTACAGCGGCGACAATCCAACCGCCTCCAGCGCCCGCAGCGTCCAGATCGCCGGGGCCGCCGGGATCGGGATCACCTTCTTGCCGAATCCGGCAGCGTCGAGCACCGCCTGGAAATCGGTGCGGGGCGTGCCGTATTCCTTCGCGCCGATGTTGAATGTGTCGTTGACGTTTTCATCGGGGAGGGTGGCGCACAGCCAGATCGCATCGCACAGGTCTTCGACATCGAGATACTGGTAAGGGTTGTCGCCCTTGCCGAGCAGCGGCCAGTTGTGGCCGTCGAGCGCCCATTCGCAGAGCATGGCGAAGATGCCCAGCCGGTACTTGCCGATGAACGACTTGGGGCGGACGATGGGGGTGATCAACCCCTGCTTGCGGAAACCGAGTACAACTCCCTCGGCGGCGACCTTCGCCTCACCGTATGGGCCGACTCCCTGCATCGGGTCGTCTTCGAACAGCGGGTGGTGATCGGGGATGCCGTAGACGGCGGTGGTCGAGATGTGGATGGCGCGTTCGACTCCCGCTTTCTGCGCGGCTTCGAAAACGTTGCGCGTGCCGTCGATATCGGTGGTGTAGATTTCTTCGGGGGTGTAGAGTGGCAGCGCGGCAGCGCAGTGGACGACGATATCGACACCCTGGGTGATCTCGTCGACGAGCGGCTTGTCGCGGATGTCGCCGTCGATCACGGTGACCTGATCGCGGAGATGGCCGTATTCGAAGGGGGCGAAATCAATCGAGGCGACTTTCTGCCCGCGTGCCAGCAGGTATTCGATCAGGTTGCCGCCCAGGAAACCCGCCCCGCCGGTGATCAGCCAGGATTTTTGTTCCATTTCCGGCAGATAGGGGGTGCGGTCGGTTTGAGATTGTGATGTCACAGTGCTACTCCTGGATATGGTTATTATGCGCTCACCATTATAGTCCGGTGGGTGGAAGGCGTCTATGTGTGCTGGGGGTTGTTAGGGGACCGTTAGCAGAGCGTAGGTTTGCAGGGGAGGACGATCACCCCTTTTGTCCCTACGAGATATTCCCCCCGGATAGGGGGTGTCTCAAACACCTCTCGACTTTGAGCGTGACAGAGCACCCCCTCTGTCTCCTGCGGAGACATCTCCCCCACCGGGGGCGAGCAGGGTTGGCCTGTTCTTTGATCCGAATCTTACAATTCGTATCCCACCTGCCCCCCTGGGGGAAGTGGCCGACCGGAGGTCGGGCGAAGGGGGTGCTCGACTCTACAATTGATCTACTCGAAATACTCCACCACCAGCGAGATCGAATCCCACTCGATCATACTCGCGGAACCGGCACCCTCGTCATCCTCGCGCCAGCTCAGGCGAATCTGGAACCAGCGTTCGCCGTCGTCGACCCAGTCGGCGACCTCGTCGGTGACATCGACTGCTGAAGACAGCCCGCTTTCGGCGGCGATGTCGGTGATGTCGCCTACATCGCCGCTGGAAAACGCATCAGACCCGCAGGTATTGCTGACATTCACCTGCTCGATGCGCAGTGGGGCGATCTTGCCGAAGGGATCGTCATCGTCGTCGTAGTCATTGAGCAGAAGATGCGCCTCGACGACCTCCATGTCTTCCAGGTCATCGAGATCGAAGGCAGCCAGGCCGCGAATGGCGTTGCCCGCCGGGGCGATCCCCGCCCGTATCCGCGAGTGGTCGCAGCCGCCGGAGCTGATATCGCCGGTGCGGTTGTTGAAAGTCACCGGGATGGTCATGCTATCCGGCTCGGCGGTTGCTTCCTCGGTCGGCTCCGGGGTGTTGGTGGGTGTGGGTGTGGGCGTCGGCTGGGGAACGACGATCTGGACGTAGACCTGACAGAAGCGGATGCCATCAGGTGACTGGCACTGGAAGTAAGCCTGGTACGTCCCCGGTGAGGTCGGTGCGGTGAGCGTCACCGAAACGTCGGCGTTCGCGCCGACATTGGCCGCCGGGATCGCCACCCAGTCCGGTGATCCCATCCGCTGGCCGTGATCGAAAACCATGATCGCGGTGCCCGGCCAGTTCTGGCAGCCGCTGTTCTTGATGCGCCACGTCTTGACGAAAGTTGCCCCCGGTGCGGTCTCGGTGTTGTCAGGGATCGTCACGTCGGATACAAAATCGGCGTCCCAGTTGCACGCGCTGGTGTCTTCGGGTTCCGGCCCGGCCTCGACGTCGCCTCCGGTGTCACCGCCCGTGTCGCCGCCGGTATCGCCTGTATCGGCGCTGGTTTCAGGCGTGTTGGTCGCGGTCGGCGTGTCGCCGGGCGGCTCGCCGCCCTGGGATGGGGTCTCTTCGGTGGCGGTGGGGGGGGTAGCCGTAGCACCGCACGAGGCCATGTTGCAGGCAACCGCGGCCAGCGCCAGGATAATCGCGATAATCAGTCCGATCCGTGCGGAATGGTTTTTCCTATACATGGGCATCTCCTCCTTACTGCTTGACAGACAACGATCGACAGCTCAACAATGTTGTGTGCGCCTGCCTCTTATTATCCAGTATAGGCAAAGCGCCGATCCGGGGCCAGTGGGGGAGAGGGGTATTTTGGTCATGCAGCGCCGGTCGGCTTCGCCTACGGCTCGACGACGATGAATCCGGTGATGGAAATATCCGCCGGGCAGTCGAGTTGATCGACGGGGAGCCAGCCGGTCAGGGCGAGGGTGTCGAGATCGTCGTAGGCGACCTGTGCCCAGGGGACGCTGCCGGGGGCGCGCCCCAACAGGATGACAGCGGCGGATTCGGGCGGATCGACCGGGGCGGCGTCCGGGTTGAGTTCCTGGCCCGGCTCCGGGGGGAGGGTCAACAGGGCGGCCTCTTCGAGCAGGGTGCAGCGGGCTGCCGTCACCTCGACTTCGAGCGGGGCGCTGGTTCGCGCCGCGCCGAACGAATCCTCGACGGTGAGCGTGAAGCTGTGCAGCCCGACTCCCAGCGAGGAGATCGGGAGGGAAGCCGATCCTTCGTCCAGATCGGTCGGCTCGATTTCGATGGATAGGCCGTCCCGGATGACCCCGCTGACGGCATTCGATGCGGCCCAGGTGAATTCGAGATCGCCCTGCCGGTGATAGGTGACCCGGCGGGCATCGACCTCGAAGCGGTCGATCATGGCGATGGGCGTCGGGGCGACATCGAGGCAGAGGTCGGCGTTCGAGATGCCTGACCCGGATATCGGCTGCCAGTTGGTGCCCCGGGTGTCGAATGGGGCGGCCATCATGCCGCCTTCGTCCAATACGCTGCGCTGGCAGCGGCCCATTGGCTGCGAACCGGCCCTGCCGTAGACTTCGCACGGCCCTTGCAGGCAGTCGGCGGTGAACGCCTGGCGCGTTTCGTCGAACTGCACGCCCAGCAGACTGCCAGAAAGCACCGCCCGGACGCGCGGCATCGCGGTATAGACCGGCACCGGGCCGGCGGCGGCGGCCCCGCGCTGCACCAGCAGGCTGCCCTGGGCGAGCGTGATCTTGACCGCCTGCTCGTCGCTTTCTTCTGCCGGTGGATCGAGCCAGAGGATGGAACCGCTGCCGAGCGTCAGCGCCAGGCCGATCTCCGGGACTTGCAGGCGGGCGCTCGCGCCGTCGGCGGTTTCGACTGCCAGGTGCGAGTCGAGCGCGGGGAGGTCGATGCCGGGTTTCAGGGGAATCGATTCCTGATCGCGCGATTTGACCGTCGCCTCACCGCTGATGGCGGCGACCACTACCGGCTGATTGGGGGTCGGCTCCCGGGCGCTGATGATCAGCGCCCCGCCGATCACCAGCGCGGCGGTCAGCAGCAGTCCGGCGGCGATGGTCAGCAGCAGCCGGTTGGGGATTCTGGGTTCGGGTTTGTCTCTGGCACCGCTTCGAATATCGGGCAGGGGCATATCGCCGATTGGCCGGGCGAGCACCGTTTCCATCCGGTCGTGGGTGAACGACTCGCTGAGTGTGGCAAACGACGGGCGCGTCTCGACCAGTTCGGAGGGCATCGAGTGCTCGTCGGGGTAGGGGGCGCTGGCCGGGAGGGCCATCACCGCCAGCGAGATGTTGTCGTCGGCCTCGCGGTAGAGCGCGATCTCGAGCAGCTTCTCGACCGCTTCCGCCGGGGGAAAATCGGTCAGGGCGGCGATGATCTCGTCGCGTTCGACGAAATGGCCGCTGCCGTTTGGCCGGGTCTTGATCAGGCCGTCGCTGCACACCAGCACCGCATCGCCGGGCAGGAGCAGCAGCCCCTGGTTCCTGGCGGCGTCTTCGTCGCCCTGGTAGGGGTCGAGGCGCAGCCCCAGGTCGATGCCGAGTCCTTCCGGGCGGCCCAGGTAGCGAACCAGCGCGTCGCGCCGGTCGTGGGCCTGGATTTCGGCGAGCGACATTGCCCCGGCCCAGAACTGCTGGTTGCCCCACGAGTGATCGCGCGTGAGCTGGTAGAGCTTCCTGTCGCGGATCAAATAGGCGCGGCTGTCACCGGCATGGCCGAGGTAGAGGCAGTTTTCGGCGGTGATGGCGGCGAGCGTGGCGGTCGTCCCCATCCGGTCGAAGCCGAGTTCAAGGCGCTTCTCGACGACTTTCTCGTGCGCGGCGAGCAGCGCCTGCTCGATCAGGCCGGGAAGCTGGTCGGCGCGGCCCCTGCGCAGGTGATCGAGCGCGGCGTCGAGCGCGATCTGGCTGGCGATCTCGCCGCCTTCGATGCCGCCCATGCCGTCGGCGACCATCGCCACGTGCAGGGTGTGATCGTCGGCGAGGGTGATCGTCGATGCAGCGCAGGCGTCTTCCTGGTTCTTGTCGAGTTCGCCCCGCCCCTTGTGGATGGCGGAAGCGGTGACCATGTCGTTTTCGCCAACCGGCTGCGTGGTTGATGCCATGCCTGTTCCTCGGTGTTGGTAATCGGGCCGCCGGACGTCCGGCCATTGGCGGCCTACATCAATTCTTGATCAGATCGCGCCGTTTTGCCAGTTTGGGGAGAGGACAGGCCCTCATCCCCGGCCCTTCTCCCTCAGGGAGAAGGGAGAACAGGCAAATCAAAGTCCCTCTCCATGAGGGAGAGGGATTTAGGGTGAGGGCAAATAACGCATACCAGGCGCTACCCGCGTTTCTCCCTGAGCCGGGCCAGCAGCCGGTCACAATCCGGGACATCCGGCGCTTTGATCGCCGCGTAGATTTCCCGCGCCTGCTCGACGAGGTCAATGGCCTCTGCAAATTTGCCTTGACCCTCAAGCAGCAAGCCTATATTGAACAGCCAGTTTCCTTCGTTGCGTCGGTCGCCGATCTCCCGCGCGATGACCAGCGCCTGCTCGTAATACTCAACCGCCTTCTCGACCTGCCCCAGGTCGGCGTAGGCGTTCCCCAGGCTGCCCAGGGCATTGCCCTCGCCGCGCCGGTCGCCGATCTCCCTGACAATGATCAACTGCTGCTCGTAATACTCAACCGCCTTCTCGACCTGCCCCAGGGCGGCGTAGGCGATCCCCAGGTTGCTCAGGGTAGCTCCCTCTCCTTGCTTGTTGCCGATCTCTTGTGCGATCGTCAGCACCTGCTTGTAGGTTTCAATTGCTTTCTCGACCTGCCCCAGGTCAGCGTAGACCTGCCCTAGGTTATTTCGGTGCGCGCCCTCATCCCGTTTTTCACCCAGCGCCCGCGCTGCCGCCGCGCCCGCCTCCAGCAGTTGCACACGTTCGTGCGAATATCCGCGAATATCCAGCAAATCTTCGACATCCCACGCCAGCCGGTTGACTGCCGCGTGCTCCCCCGCCTGCGCCGCCCACTGTGCGGCTTCCAGCAGGTTCTCGCGCTCGGCGTCGAGCAGGTCGTGGCTGGCCCGGTCGGTGCCGCTGTGGGTGTGGGCGTAAGTCACGCAGCCAGCCAGCGCCGCTTTCTTTGCCGCCTGCCATTTGTCGTCCTCCTCCGCCCGTGCCCGCACAAAGGCGGCGACCAGCGCATGGAGCGAGCAGCGTCCCCCGGCCTGCCGCAGGAGCGACAGGGCGTTCAAATCGCCCAGCACGGTGCGGCAGCCGCCCTCGTCCAATCCGCAGGCGGTGCGCAGCAGCTCCAGGCCGGTTGTCGGCGCAAAGAAGGCGGCGAGCGTCGAGAGGACTTTCGCTTGCTTCTCGTCCAGCCTGTCCCAGGTCAGCGCCAGCGACAGGTAAACATTGTCGTCTTTGCTTGCACCTTTCCCGCGTCGGAGGTCTTTGATCAGTTCGTGGGCATTCGCCAGCCGGTCGAGTATCTGCTCCGGGTCGGCGGGGTAGTAGCGGCGCAGGTATTCACCGGCCAGTTGGAGCGCCAGCGGGTGGCAGCCGAACGCCTTTGTAATCTCGTCGGCGAGGGTATCGTCGATCAGATCGCCGGTTTCCTTCCCCGTGTGATGGCGGAGCAGGTCGCGGGCGGCTTCTGCGTCAAGCTCGG
>DAOUES010000148.1:0-3271 GCA_034430335.1 Anaerolineae bacterium
TGTTTCTGGTTGCCCTGGCCCTGCTGCTGGCCCTTTCGCTCACGGCTATCGGCCTTGGAGCAGTCACCGTCCACAACCGGATGGCGGAGTATAACCAGTCGGTGCAGATTCTGCGCGACCTGGGCCGGACCAACATCCCGCCCATGCCAGCCCTGAACCCGATCGCCGTATCGAAGAATTTCATCAATTACCTGGCGATGGTCGGTGCCCTGCTTTCGATGATCCTGGGCTTTACCACCATTCAGAAAGAGCGGCAGGGAGGAACACTCCGACTGGTGCTCTCCCGGCCAGTTTACCGCGACCAGCTTCTGACCGGTAAAGTGCTCGGCAATGCGGCGCTGCTGCTCGTCCTGATGGCGGCGGTGGGCGCGGTCACCCTACTGGCGCTGGGCGTGATCGGCGGGGTCAGTCTGACCGCCGACCAGATCATCAAGCTGGGGCTGACGATGGTCATGTCGTGGCTCTATATGCTGGTCTATTTCCTGCTGGCTATGTTCCTGACTCTGTGGCTGCCCAATGGCAATCAGGCGCTGCTGCTGACGGTCATCGTCTGGCTGGTGTTTGCCTTCATCTTCCCGCAGATCGGCGACACGATGGACCTGGACAACCAGCTTCCCGGCGGCTTCTTCGCCTCGATGGGCATGGATAGTACGCAGGAACAGGCTGCGCTACAGCAGTTCAAATGGTACGAAACGATCCGCGACGGCGTGGAAGAACTGTCGCCCACCAAGCACTACGAACGGGTCGGCTTTGCACTGCTGGGGATCAAGACCCAGTTCGCCGCTAACACCTGGAGCGAGGTGCTCCAGCTTAAGACTATCAATGTGGTAGGGCTGCTTCTTCCGAACATCCTGCTCCTGGGAGCCTCGTATATGGTGTTCCTGCGGCAGGAATCTTAACGGTATCTGAGTGATTATCTGAAAGGAATTGAAATGTCTAAACGAATGCTTTTTCTGGCTGTGTTGATCCTCTCGTCGGTTCTGCTGGCTGCCTGTGGCAGCGCCGGGGCGGGAACTTCTTCACCGGTCGATACCGGGAGCACTTCAGCGGCTTCCGGCCCGGATGCAGATGGTGATGGTATCCCGGACAGCGCCGAACCGCTGCTGGGAACCGACCCTCTGAATCCCGACACCGACGGCGACGGGCAGAACGACCTGGAGGATGCCGCCCCGCTGAGTGCAGATAACCCGATCCAGGAAAATAGCCCGACCGCAGGGTTTACAATCGATGCCATCGCGGTCGAGAACAATGTCGATGCCAGCGGGGGCGATGTCCCCGATCATCTTGAGCTGACCGTATCCAATCCCACCGGGAACGACATCAGCGGGCTTGAGATTTACTATACGCTGACCGACGCGGTAACGAATGACGTCCAGAGTTTCTACCAGCCGCTGCCAGACCTGGTGCTGCCTGCGAACGAGACCGCCCACCTGCACTTCGATACCAGCGGCGCTTCCGGCCACTTCCGGGCCGATCCGAACAGCATGTTCTATACCGGCCAGCATGCTCTGACCGTTGACGTGGTGCTCCACGCGGACGGTTTCGCTCCGCAAACGGCGAGTGTTGCGAAAGACGATCCCAGCGCAGAGGCAGGTGGCGATTAGAACTGTTCTATAATCAAATAAATCGAGTATGGTATTCCAGCAGGTCAGCGGGCCTGCTGGAATACCGGCTGTGTAAGGGAAAACAATATGCGTGTGCTGGTAGTGGAAGATGAAACCCGCATGGCGGCGCTCATCAGGCAGGGGCTGGAAGAAGATGCCTATGCTGTCGATGTCGTGGGGAACGGCAGCGAAGTCCTCGACTGGGTGCGCAGCGTAGAATACGACGTGGTGCTGCTGGACATCATGCTGCCCGGAATGAACGGGGTAGAGGTCTGCCACCAGATTCGAGCAAAGGGCTATACGATGCCGATCCTGATGCTGACCGCACTTGACACGACCGCCGATAAGGTTCAGGGGCTGGACAGCGGCGCGGACGATTACCTGATCAAGCCCTTTGCGATTGAGGAGCTTACCGCCCGCTTGCGGGCGCTGACCCGGCGTGACAGCCCCGTCAAAACGTCTCAATTGCAGGTAGGCGATCTGGTGCTGGATACGGCAGCCAAACGCGCTCATCGTGGCAGCCAGAACATCGAGCTGACGGCTAAGGAGTATGCCCTGCTCGAAACCCTGATGCGGAATCCCGGCCAGGTTCTGTCGCGTGACCAGATCATCGACCATGTCTGGGACCTGGATTTCAACGCCGAATCCAAGCTGATCGAAGTGTATATCTATACCCTGCGCAAGAAGATCGACGCCGATCACGACGTAAAACTGATCCAGACGGTGCGCGGGCTGGGCTACAGGATCGCCGATCATGAAACTTCTGAATAGCCTGCGTGTCCGGCTGGTGCTGTGGACGGTCGTGCTGGAAGCCCTGCTGCTGGTGGTTCTGGCCGGTCTGTTTACGTTCAGCCTGCGCAATATCCAGAACCGCGAGATCGACGAGACGCTGCGCCTGAGCGCCGCGCAGTTGAACGCCGTGGTCGATGTGTATGGCGACAGCTTCGAAATCCCGCAGACGGATGTCATCACCCTGCGCGAACGCGGCATCTCCGCCTGGATACTGACGACCCAGGGTGAGGTCGCCGCGACAGTCAGCAGCGGGGAAGCCGTTCAGCTTCCTGACCATTTGCCGGAATCCGGCCATTACATCGATGAGAATCTGAGCAGCGGCGCACCGGTGCGGCTCTTTCGCTCTCCCCTCACCGAGGGGCAGCAGTACCTGGGTGAAATGGTTCTGGCCGTCTCACTGACCCCGGTGCAGACCGTCACCCGCCAGGCCCTCATCAGCCTGAGCATTGCGATCCCGATCGTCCTGCTGTTATCGGCCAGCGGCGGGTTGTTCCTGGCCGGGCGAGCGCTGTCGCCGGTAGCGGCCATCACCGAAACGGCGCGGCAGATCAGCGCGGCAGACCTCGGCCAGCGCCTGGATGATCGCCTGCCGGACGACGAGATCGGGCAGCTTGCCAGGACGTTCAATGCCATGCTCGAACGCCTGGACAAAGCCTTCCGGCGCGAGCGGCAGTTCACCGCCGACGCCTCCCACGAGCTGCGAACACCGCTGGGCATGCTCAAAACCCAGTTGAGTCTGGCCCGCTCGCGTCCGCGCAGTGTCGAGGAACTGCTCAAGATGATGGCCGACATGGAAGGCGACGTCGACCGCATGACGCACTTGGTCGAGCAGATGCTGACGCTCGCGCGGGTTGAGCAGCACGGGTTGGATGGAA
>DAOUES010000149.1:0-18621 GCA_034430335.1 Anaerolineae bacterium
AACAGCACATTCCTTAGCAGGGACGAGGCAATGAGGGGTCTTGCATCTGCCGTCTGAAAACAATAGACAGACATAGCATTAGGAGAAAATAAAATGGCAAAACGGATATTTGATGTTATACAGCATCCGAATGTAGCGAATGATGAGTTGGCTTATCGAGAGCCGCAGCGTGGCAGCGGTGATTTCCGCATTGGTTCGCAGTTGATTGTGCAAGAAAACCAGGCTGCATTGTTTGTTCGAGGCGGCCAGGCGCTTGACGTGTTCGGGGCCGGGACGCATACGATTACGACGGCGAATGTCCCGCTGCTGGCCGATCTGGTCGGCAAGGCATTCAGCGGCCAGACGCCATTTACGGCGGAAGTCTATTTCATCAATATGGCGGATTTCCCGCAGTTGGGTTGGGGGACATCGCAGCCACTGGCGCTCGAAACGCCTGGCAAGGGGCTGGGCTGGCTACTGCTCCAGGGGCATGGTGTGATGGATATCAGCGTCAGCGAGCCTCAGCGGTTTGCCAAGCAGTACGCAATCGGTAAGCCGATAGTGAGGATCAGCGATGTTCATGAGCGGTTGCTGACGATGGTGCTGGGTGAAATGCAGGATGTCATCGCAACTCATGCACCGGGTGACCTGATGGGCCTGAACCGGATGATCAATGAGGTCGAAGCGGTGACGCTGGCGCAACTGCGGGAGAAGGTCGAAGCGGTTGGCCTGACGATCAAGGCATTCGAGATGAAGCCGCTGACCGCTGCTAAGACTTCGGCGGAAGACCTTCGCAACATGGGGCTTTTGGACCTGGCAACCTATACAGGTTTGCAGCAGGCCGATGCGCTTCGAGATGCGGCACAGAATCCAGGGGGGATGGCAAGCGCCGGAGTTGGGATGGGGGCCGGGTTTGGGCTGGGCCAGATGATGGTATCAGGAATGCAGCAGCAAACTCAGCAGACTCAGCAGCCTCAACAGCAAGAAGTGCCAGCGTCGCCCAAGACACGTGAAGAGGTCCAGATGATGCTGGATAGTCTCGACATGAGGCTTGCAAATGGAGAAATTACGGAAAAAGCCTATGAGAGACTGGTCGATAAGTGGCAGAAACGATTGGATGAAATGAGTTAGTAAGGCAAGCAGGAAAGAAAAATAAAAAAGGGGCATGTTGAGAAACATGGTCCTTTTTTGATTCAAGTAAAGGCAAGTAAAACAAAAAAGTTGGGGGATTGGCTGGAATAGATGACAGGCATGTGAAAGAAAGTTATTCAAGACTGAACGAAGAGGGAAGATATATATATAGTAAAGAGGTTTAAGCAAAAGAAAATGGGATATAAGATGGAAATAAAAATTAAGGAATGAATAGATGAAGGGAATGAATAGATGACAAAGGGGGAGAGAGGGGGAAAAACAAGAAGAGAGAAAGCAAGGAAGCGGCAAGCAATGTGAGCAGATAGGATAAAGGCCAGATAGAGACAACTGCCGTCGGCGAGAGTGATCAGTCGTCTGTGTCTGAAAGTAATGAACGATAGCGGCGAGTGGAGGAGGGATCGGAGTGACGGGCCAGCGTTTGTGCATCGGATAGACTGTCGGCAGTGCTGAGAGCATCAATGACAAAAAAATGTCGGAAAGTGCTGGGAGTTATCTCGATGTTGTCCTTAGCGAGGCCTGTACGCTGCTCGGTGGTGAGGGAAAGCCTGACCCAGAAATTTATGATCGCCGAACAGGTCCAGCGGGACAGTGCGAGGAGATTGGAACCTGCACGTTTATCATGGCGGCAGAACAGCGGTACGTCAGAAGATTTGACAAGTGTTTGACCGGCATCGAGAGGATGTCGATAAGAAAGGTATGAGCGAATCGCGATGATAGTTGCCGGGGACAGCTTGTAGATACAATCGTCAAAAGAGATTGCGGAATTGGAGAAATTGGAGGCTCGGAGAGAAGAGAGTTCGGAGACTTTGAATCCGGTATCAGCAAGAACGAGAATGAATGCCTTGTTCCTCAACTGGATGAGATGGCTGCGATCAGGAAAGTCACTGTCTGGCGGTGGGACAATGTATGACGATGCATAAGTGAGAATGGTATCAATAATGGCTTTTGGTGGCAGTGAGAAATCATGGGATTTTTTGCGGCGGTTAATATCGAGGTACGTCTGGAGCGCGTTTACGTCAAAGTTTACTGAGGTTTCACCGGAAAGATGAGAGAGAAAGCGCAGAACATATCGTGAGTATTGATGCTCAGTTTCGACACTGTAGTTTTGTTGAAGATAGGTGATGTAGGCTTCAAACCACCCTTCCCTGATCAATGCGGCATCAAAGGGAAGCCGGACGGAGTAACGAGATTGGAGAAATGAGAGGAAATTAAAAATAGATTGATGAATAACGATGGATTCAGAGCGGGATAAACCGGATGGAACAGAGTGGAGTTGAGGCGATGAGACATAGGTATCAATATAGGAATCAGATATATCGAAGGACATAAATATTATCCAGGATGCAAAGAGTAATGGGTGAAATATAGCAAAGATCGACAAAATGGGAAAGAAATCAAGCAAAAACAGCATAAATTTCGTGTAGTTTTATTGGGTAAAGGAAGAAAAAATCAGAAATATATGAGATAATTTGATTGCTACACGAAATACGAAGCGCCCTTCTTTAAACATGTAGACACAAACTGTCGTACGCTCTCATATTTAACCATCGCCAAGCGTTCATATCGTCCATCAATCTACCAATCTCTCCTCCCCGCCCTACCCCAATGACTGTGTCGAGATACCGTCAATCGCTACACGAAAGGAGATCGGTGCTACTTATCATCGACCACGAAATCCTCAAATTCGCTCAAGTAGCGGCGATCCAGATAGCCGGTAATCTCGATAAAGGCGTCGTGATTCACCGTACTTTGAACGTTTGATACCTCATGAAAGCGCGCAATCGCACGGCTCTGCGCATACGGGATATGGACGGTCACCAGGATTTCCTGCTCCGCCAGCAGCGCATCAACAGCGTCCAGCAAATCTTCGAGGCCAGCGCCCACCTTCGCCGATACAACCTGCACCAGTGGATAGTCGACCTTCAACTGGACGGCCAGCTCAGATGTTTCTTCCGGGGCCAGATCGCTTTTGTTCAGTACAAGAATCACCGGGACATCGGCTACAGAGAGATCGTTGTCCAGCATGTTTTCGACTACCTGGATATGCTCATAGGCATTCGGATGAGAACTATCGACTACATGCAGCAGAACAGCCGCTTCTTCAATCTCCTCAAGTGTGGCACGAAAAGCAGCTATCAGGTTGTGGGGAAGTTTCTGAATAAACCCAACAGTATCAGAGATAAGGACTTCTCGACCAGATTCAAGGACGATGCGGCGCGTGGTCGGGTCTAAAGTGGCAAACAATTGATCGGCCACGTAGACATCGGCGTCAGACAGCGCGTTAAGCAGCGTCGATTTCCCGGCGTTTGTATAACCGACCAGCGCAACGACCGGAATCCCTGACTGCCGCCGCTGCTCCCGGTGACGCTCACGGTGCGACCGGACGGCTTCAATCTGCTTTTTCAACCGGGATATCTTCTGGCCAATAATCCGGCGGTCGGTTTCAAGCTGCGTCTCACCGGGGCCACGCAGCCCAACCCCTCCACTTCCACCACGAGCAGCGCCACCGCCCGCCTGACGTGCCAGGTGGGTCCATTGGCGCGTCAAACGGGGCAGGCGATATTCATATTGGGCCAGCTCTACCTGCAACGCACCTTCGCGTGTCCGGGCATGCGCCGCGAATATATCGAGAATCAGGGCTGTTCTATCCATTACATGAATGTGTTCACCCAGCGCCTTCTCCAACTCGCGCTGGTGACGCGGCGAAAGTTCGTCGTCGACGATCACGTAATCAACCGCCAGTTCCTCGGCCCACATCCTGACCTCTTCGACTTTCCCGCTGCGAATATAGGTCGCCGGGTCGGGGTGCTTAAGCTTCTGGACGGCCTGCCCCACAACATGCAGGCCAGCCGTATCGGCCAGCATGCCCAACTCGTAGAGCGAGGATTCGACATCAAGCAGACCGGGGGAAGAAACCAGGTCGACACCGATCAAAAAAGCCTTTGGCACACCGTGATCAATTGATACCATTTCTGAGAACCTGACCTAACTATAAAGGGAAATCACCTTTGTGACTACACGAAGCGACGCATTACTGGCCGATTATATACTCTCCGCCGCTTTCCAGGTATTCCTCCAGAACACGCCCTACCCTCTCCAGACTGGCCGAGCTTATTTTGTCGACGGTGTCATGGGTTGTATGCCAGTAGGGATAATCGAAATCAATGATATCGACCGCCGGTATACCCATCACGGCAAACGGGGTATGGTCATCGAGCATACTATATTTCGGGCTGGCGATAAAATGCGACCCGTATCCCAGCCTTGCGGCGATATCCCACAGATACGCAGACAGGACAGGATCGGAATTGTTGTCGATGTATATCTGCTGATCAGCATCGCCGATCATGTCTACGACGATCACCTGGGAGGGGGTCACTTCCATGTTGTCGGCGAAATAACTCGACCCGGCGATGTATTCCCACTCATCGATATGGCCGTTGTCTTCCGCATCAAAAAAGACGAGCCAGAGATCGCCGTCAAGGGCACTCAGATCGACCACACGGGCCAGTTCAAGAAGAACGGCAACACCGCTCGCCCCATCGTTCGCACCGGGCATCGGCAGTTCCGGGTTTTCCTGGTCATGATCCGCATACCGCCGTGTATCATAATGGGCACCGATCAGAATCGGCGAAGCGCCATCACCCGACTTTGCGATCAGATTGTGGCATTCGGCTCCCATATAGGTGAATACCTGAATTTCGGTATCCCAGCCGAATGAATCCAGAACACCCAGAATATACTGTTCAACCTCCCGGCTCTCGTCAGTTCCGGCGATACGGGGACCAATCGACATCTGCTGCACGACATGGGCGAAAGCCTCGTCCCCGGAAAAAACCGGAATGGGAGTCGGGGTGGGAATGGGGATGCTACTCGGAACAACCGTTGTCATGATCGATGGGTTGGCACCGGTGAACAGTACCAGCCAGACAGCAAACAACACCACTGCAATTGTTAGAATCCCAGTCAAACGTACGACATTTTTATTCCCCATACCGCACCCCATCAACTTTCTTCAAGAAACCGCGCCAGACTTTCTAACGCGCGGCTGGCATAAGCCTGATAGCGCCAGCGCTTGTTCCGCACAGGCGGTTCAAGCGGCAGCATGATTCCAAAATTGGCTTTCATCGGCTGAAAACGATCAGATTCGGCGCTGGAAATATAGTTCGCCAACGCGCCAAGCATCGTCTCGACGGGAAGCGCCTGGAGGGGCTGATCATTCATCGACCGGACGGCATTGATCCCGGCCAGCAGGCCCGTCCCGGCGTTACCGATATAGCCTTCGACGCCGGTAATCTGACCGGCAAAGAACAGATCAGCCCGGCGGCGATACTGCATGGTCGCGTCAAGCAGCCGGGGCGCATTGATAAAGGTGTTGCGGTGCATCTGGCCGAGCCGGACGAACTCCGCATTCTCAAGACCGGGGATCAGCCGCAAAACGCGGCGCTGCTCAGGCCAGCGCAGATTGGTCTGAAAGCCAACGAGATTGTAGAGCGTCCCGGCAGCATTGTCCTGGCGAAGCTGGACGACGGCATAGGGCCGCCGCCCGGTACGGGGATCGATCAGGCCGACGGGGCGCATCGGGCCAAAGGCGAGGGCGTCTTCACCACGCGCGGCGATCTGCTCGACCGGAAGGCACATATCGAAAAAGTGGGGGTCTTCTTTCTCGAAATCGCGCAGTTCGATACGCTCCGCCGACAGGAGTTCACCGACAAGCCGCCGGTATTCGGCTTCATTCAACGGGCAGTTGATGTAATCGCCCTGATCCTGGTCACCGCGCCCATAGCGAGAGGCACGGAAGGCAATCGACATATCAATCGATCCGGCTTTGACGACCGGGGCCAGCGCGTCATAAAAATAGAGATACTCCTCGCCGATCAGATCGGCGATGGACTTCGACAGCGCGGTCGAGGTCAACGGCCCAGAGGCAATGACTGCCGGGCCGCCGGGAATGGCGGTCACTTCCTCACGGTGGATCGTGATGCGGGGATGGCTCTCAATACGCTGGGTTACCAACCGGGAAAAACGCTCCCGGTCGACGGCAAGGGCACCACCGGCGGGGACTCTCGTCTCGTCGGCACAGGCCACGATCAGCGATCCCAGGCAGCGAAGTTCGGCCTTCAAGACACCGCTGGCCCGGTCGGGGAGATCAGAACCCAGGGAGTTGCTGCATACCAGTTCGGCCAGGTCACCGGTTTGATGGGCGGGGGTCAATTTTCCGGGGCGCATCTCCCAGAGAACGACATCGACGCCGCGCCCGGCGGCCTGCCACGCAGCCTCCACGCCCGCCAATCCACCGCCAATGACCTGTATTATCCCCCTACCCTGCAAGCTCACTCTCCAATCAAATGCTCCAAGTCTCCGGGTTAATGAAATCTTCCAATTAGCGCAGATCACCCCCCTCAGCAAAGGGGGCAACAAGTTTTCGAGTGTGACGGCTTTATATCCACCTGTAATACCTCTGGGCGAGGGCAAGCCTCGCCCCTACGGGTGATCTCCATCCGGCAAAGGCCAGTTACCTGCAAGCATACCCGAAACAAGACCAGGGATTCAAGCAGAAATCGGTGACGTATTCGAGGAAACCTGATCCGCAGGTGGGGACAACACACCCTAATGACTACACGAAGTGCTCGGCAGTTGAGCGTTTACACTTTTTTCAGTATGGTATTCCTATGCTGAAAATCGCGCTGCTGGCACCGTATTACACCGGTTCACACGCCCAATGGTCCGACGGCCTGGCCCGGCATTCGACGCATAAGGTCAGGTTGTTCACACTGCCGGGGCGATTCTGGAAATGGCGGATGCACGGCGGCGCGATCAGCCTGGCGCGGGAATTCATGGAAAGCGGCGTCGAGGCCGACCTGATCCTGGCGACGGACATGGTCGACATGACGACCTTTCTGGCGCTCACACGCGAGAAAACCTCCAGAACGCCGACGGCGATCTACTTCCACGAGAACCAGCTTACCTATCCACCACCCCCGCACGAAAAACGCGATCTACACTATGGTTTCATCAACTACGCAAGTATGCTCACCGCCGGTTGGGTCTTCTTCAATTCGACGTATCACCGGGAAGCGTTTATCGACGCGCTGCCCCGGCTGTTGAAGCACCTCCCCGACTACAAAGAACTGGAAACAATAGAACAGATCAAAGAGAAAAGCAGCGTGCTACCGCTGGGGCTTGACCTGCGGCGATTCGCCGCCTACCGGCCTCCGGAAAAACGAGAGGGGCCGATCCGGTTCGTGTGGAACCATCGCTGGGAATACGACAAAAAACCAGGGCGCGCGTTTGACGCGCTGTACGCCCTCCAGGACGCCGATCTCGATTTTGAGGTATCCGTCTAGGGAAAAGCTTCAAACAGCGCCCAGCGGAGTTCCTGGAGGCCGAGACACGGCTTGCAAAAAACATCGTCCACTTTGGGTACGTCGAATCATTCGAGGCATACGCCCGGCACCTGTGGGCGGCTGATGTCCAGATCGGGACGGCCATCCAGGACTTCTTCGGGGCGAGCACCTGCGAGGCGATCACCTGCGGCTGCCTGCCGATCCTACCGAACCGGCTGAACTACCCGACCTTTATCCCCGACGACTACAAGGATTTGTGTCTGTACGAAAACCGGGCAGGTTTGATCGAGCGGCTGGAATGGGCGTGCAAAAATCCCGAAAAGGTGAGGGCTATCTCACTCGCAAAATACAACGCGCGGTACGACTGGCAGACAATCATCAACCAGTACGACCGCGCGTTTCAATCCGTTGTCGACGGGACGATCTCAAATTAAGGGTTCTTGCTAATATACCGCAAGGCTCTTGTGCAGAAAGCGTGAGCATAACCCCCTCCCCGCCCCTCCCCCTTTCAGGGAGAGGGAGCAGACTCACACTTTGCACAGTTGAGCCATACCGCGATGTTTTCACCCCCACCCCGACCCTCCCTCAAGGTGGAGGGTGCAGAATGCTGGTTTTGTTGGGTTTGAACATGGTCGCCCTATTAAATTCTAACGATTCAGGATGAGGGCGCTTCCTCCTCAATGACTTCTTCTGGCACCGACTGGCCCCTGGGATTGACGACGTAGCTCACGATCTCGTTGTCACCAAGAGCGATGATCGAATCGCCCTTTGTATTTCGTCCAGCCTTCGGCGCGAGGCTGAAGCGCATGTACTTGGGCTTTCCCTTACTGGTGACCGCGATCAGCGTGTCGTCCAGCCTGCCGATGGCAGCGGCGGCGAGCATCGACTGTTTATCGGCGAACTTGATGGTGATCACGCCCTGGCCGTAGCGCCCCTGGCGCGGATAATCTTCGGTGGCGCTCGACTTGGAGACTCCATCTTCGGTGATCACCCACAACACCTTATTCGGCTCATAGATTTCCATGCCAACAACCTGATCGTGACGGCCACCGAGCTTGATGCCCTTCACCCCGGCGGCAGGCAGCCCCATCGGGCGAACGTCGTCCTCGTCAAAGCGGATGGCCTGACCTTCGCGGGTGACCAGCATAATGTCATCGGCACCGGATGTCCAGGCCGCCCATCCCAGCGCGTCATCGGGAAGCCCGATCACCGTGAACGGGCGAGCGCTCAAGCCGGGCAGCTCTTCGAGCGTGATCCGTTTGATCATGCCGCCGACCGTAGTGAGCGTCAGATAGCCGTTGTAGGCCCCCTGGGGGCGCGTCAGACCGGCGACGATCTCCTGGTCGTCTTCCAGAGGGACAATGCTCGCAAACGGCACCCCCTGCTGAAAATCCTGAACCTGGCTGATCTGGTGAACCGGTATGGTCGCCGCGCTACCGTCGGATGTAAACAGGTAGAGCGTCTCACTGACACCGGCGGAGATCATCAGGCGCGGAGGGTCTTTGACCGCCGTAGTCACCTTCGGCTGTTCCTCGTTGAAGGTGCGGGAGAGCAAACCGCTCTCGGTCAGGGTGATCCAGACTTCTTCATCAGGCAGAAGCTCGCTAACCGTCACCGCGTCGCCCTTCGAACCCTCGACGATCAAGGTGCGGCGGGGATCGGCATAGCGGTTTTTGACCTCGATCAATTCTTCTTTGATCAGGTCACGTATCATCTGTTCGGATTGAAGCAGCCGCTCCAGGAACTCAATGATCTGCTGCTTCTCTTTGTACTCATCTTCGATCTTCTTGCGCTCAAGCGCAGCCAGGCGGCGCAGCGGCATATTCAGAATGGCCTGGGCCTGTTCATCACTCAGACTGAAGACTTTACGAAGATTGCTGTGGGCCGTATCGACCGTGCGGGAACGGCGAATCGTGTCGATCACCTCGTCCAGATTGTCGAGGGCGATCAGGTAGCCTTCAAGGATGTGGGCGCGTTCCTTTGCGCGGGACAGGTCGTATTCACTGCGACGATGGACAACGACAAAGCGGTGCTCCAGATAGACACGCAGCGCCTGTTTGAGCGTGAGCAAACGCGGCTCGTCATCGACCAGCGCGAGCATAATAATGCTGAATGTCTGGCGCATCGGGGTTTGTTTATACAACTGCGAGAGAATTTTATCCGGCTCGACCGTTCGGGTCAGGTCGATGACGATGCGCATCCCCTGACGGTCGCTCTCATCGCGGAGGTCGGTCAATCCTTCGATTTTTTCATCACGAGAAAGCGAGGCGATACGCTCGATGAGATTGGTCTTGTTGACCTGGTAGGGAAGCTCGGTGATGATGATCCGGTTGCGGTTGCGGCTCAACTGCTCGACGTGAGTCTTGGCCTGAACGGTGACCTTCCCCCGCCCGGTTGCATAGGAATGGGCGATGCTATCGGACTCACCATCTTCACCGTAACGGAATACCAACCCACCGGTGGGGAAATCGGGGCCTTTGATGAAGTTCATCAATTCCGGCAGGCCGATCTCATCCAGTATTGCCCAGTTATCGAGCATGTAGCACAGGGCATCACAGACTTCACCCAGGTTATGCGGTGGCACGCTGGTGCTCATCCCGACGGCGATACCGGAAGAGCCATTCACCAAGAGGTTGGGAATCGATGCGGGAAGGACAGCCGGTTCGTAGAGACTACCATCGAAATTCTCCGTGTAGTCGATAGTATCTTTATCAATGTCGTAGAGCATATCGGTGCCGACCGAGCACATCCGGGCTTCGGTATAACGCATCGCCGCCGCCGCGTCACCGTCAATCGAGCCAAAGTTGCCCTGCCCATCGACGAGCGGGTAGCGCATCGAGAATCCCTGCGCCATACGGACCATCGCGTCATAGACAGCGGCATCACCGTGCGGGTGATACTTACCCAGCACCTCGCCAACGATACGCGCGCTTTTACGATAAGGCGTATCGGGCCGCAGGCCCATATCGTACATGGCGTACAAGATGCGGCGATGGACCGGCTTCAACCCGTCGCGGGCATCGGGCAGAGCACGGCTGACGATAACGCTCATCGCATAATCGAGATAAGCCGCCCGCATTTCATCGTCAATATCAACAAGGCGAACAGTTCCAACTTCCATCGAGTCGACCCCTCAAATCAGTAGTCTACTTATTCAGGTCATCCAACCTGATCATCAAGCCATATCTTATGCGTAAGGATGATAGGGAGAAAGCGTACACCTGTCAACAGTAAAACCCAGCTTGCGGAATGTTGCTCAAATGTTCTATCATCTGATATTGTAGTGAAAAGCGGGATGAACTGCAAGAAGAAAACTGCACCAGTGGTTTGTAAAGCCGGTTTTCGGATGATTCGCTTATCTGTCCCGACGCTGAAGCACCGGGCTAAAGCGACCCTGGGCGACCACCAGGGTCGCCCCTACGAGATGGGATCGGGGGGGCAGGCAAAATGTTGAATGTCCAGGTTTACAGGGTGCCAGAACCAACAGACCCCATCGAAGGTGATGGGGTCTGTCAATATTCTTACCCGGTGCGGGATAACCTATCAGTCGTCGTCAAAATCGCCTTCGTCATCATCATAGTCATCGATTTCATCGATCACCGTAACCTCCGAAGGCTCACCTTTCTTACCGAGCAGATGAGGGGAGATATACTCGTTGGCGATCTCATCGGCATGCCGCGAGAGCAGCGAACTGCGGTCATCTTTGTAGTGATTGAAGCCTGTACCAGCCGGGATCAGGCGGCCAATGATGACGTTCTCCTTGAGGCCGATGAGCGGGTCCTCTTTACCGGCTATCGCCGCGCCAGCAAGGACTTTGATCGTATGCTGGAACGACGAGGCCGATAGGAAACTATCGGTGCTCAGGGCAGCTTTGGTGACACCCAGCAGGATATTCTGCGCACTGGCGGGGATACCGCCCCGCTCGATGATCATTTCGTTGATGAGACGCAGCAGCAAGCGGTCGATCAACTCACCGGGCAGCAGTTCAGTATCACCACTGCGCGTGATCTGGACCTTGGAGAGCATCCGGCGGACGATGACCTCGAAGTGCTTGTCGTTGATGTTCACACCCTGCTTGCGGTAGACATCCTGCACTTCAGACATCAGGTAATGCTGGGTGGCATCGACACCAAGAATGCGGAGGATACGGTGCGGGTTCTTGGCACCCTCGGTTAGCGTATTGCCCGCCTTGATGCGGTCGCCGCTGCGCAGACGATGCTTGCCATCAGCGTCTTCAACTTCGACCAACCGGGAAGCGCTGGGAATTTCGTATTCGCGCTCTTCACGCTGCTCGTAAACAAGGGTCAGGATATCACCCTCGATTGACACATGTCCCTTACGTTCGGCGGTAAACACCTCGCCATCTTTTTCGGCAAGCTTATCACCGACTTTGACTTCATCGCCATCTTCAACCATGATTTCCCAGTCGGAGATGTCATAGGGATCACGCAGCACCTGGCTTTCAACAACGCCGACGTAGCGCACGCCTTCCGCCTGGTAAATCTCAACGACCCCGTCGATATCGGAAATAACCGCCTCACCTTTGGGCTTCTTGCGCGCCTCGAAAATCTCTTCAACGCGCGGGAGACCATGCGTGATATCGCCGCGAGTTTCAGCAGTACCACCGGTATGGAAAGTACGGAGGGTAAGCTGCGTACCCGGTTCACCAATCGACTGGGCAGCGACAATACCCACCGCCGAACCGATCTCGACCAGTTCGCCGCGCCCCAGGTCACGGCCATAGCACATCTGGCAGAGACCGAACGGCAGTTCACAGGCCATGGGTGAACGAACGTAGATATCGGGGATGTTGTACTGTTCTACCAGATCACCAGCGACATCGTCGATCATTTCGTTCTTGGCGGTGATTACCTCGCCGGTTTCGGGGTTGACAATCGGCCCGGCGGCCAGGCGACCCACGATACGTTCTTTCATCGACTGCCCGGCAATCGGCTCGCTGCTCTTGATCCAGATACCGGCATCGGTGCCGCAGTCATGGGCATTGATCACCATGTCCTGGGCAACATCGACGAGACGGCGGGTCAGGTAACCGGCGTCGGCGGTACGGAGGGCGGTGTCGGCCAGACCTTTACGCGCACCATGCGTGCTGATGAAATATTCAAGGGCGGTAAGCCCCATGCGGAAATTACTGCGAATGGGCAGGTCGATGATTCGCCCGGACGGGTCGGCCATCAGGCCGCGCATACCGGCCAACTGGGTGATTGGCCCCATACCGCCTTTGGTCGAGCCTGAGTTCGCCATGATCGCCACACTGCTGTAGGGATCAAGGGCGGTTTTCACCGAACGCTCGACGTTCGACTTCGCCTGTGTCCACTCGTTGATCGTGGACTGGTAGCGCTCATCTTCGGTCAGAAGCCCGCGACGATATTCGCGCTCGATCTGGTTCACCGCATTCGACGCGGTCTCCAGGATTTCGGCGCGCTCTTCGGGGATGGTCAGGTCGCCGATGGCAATCGTTGCACCGGAATAGGTCGAATACTTGAAGCCAAGATTTTTGATCTGGTCGACCACTTCGGTGGTTATTTCAGAACCAAAGCGGGAATAAATCAGGGCGACAAGCTCGTTGACCGATTTCTTCGCCAGAGTGCGGTTGACCAAACGGAGATCGTCGGGGAGGATGCGGTTAAAAATGCACCGGCCAACGGTGGTAGCAACCGGCTCGCCCAATTCACGCGGCTCATCATAGATGTCGAGAACACGGATCGGGGTATGCAGGTGAACCTGCCCTAACGCAAAGGCCAGTTCGACTTCGTCGAAGTCATAGAAGGCGCGCAGCGTCTCTGGATCGAGTTCTTCGGGATTGCCATTCGGCCTGTACATCGTCAGGTAGTAAATCCCCAGCACCATATCCTTACTCGGCCCGACAATGGGAGCACCGTCGGCGGGCTTGAGCAGGTTCCTTGTACTGAGCATCAGGCGGCGCGCCTCGGCGACGGCTTTTTCCGACAGCGGAACATGGACGGCCATCTGGTCACCGTCAAAGTCGGCATTGAAGGCGGTGCAGACCAACGGGTGAATCTGGATCGCCTTGCCCTCAACAAGCAGCGGCTCAAACGCCTGGATACCCAGACGGTGGAGAGTCGGCGCACGGTTCAGGAAGACCGGGCGCTCCTGAATGACTTCTTCAAGGACCTCCCAGACCTCCGGTTTTTCACGCTCGATGATGCGCTTGGCGCTCTTGACGTTCGTCGCGTAGTTGTATTTCACCAGACGGCTGATGACAAAGGGGCGATACAATTCGAGCGCCATCGTCTTCGGCAGGCCGCACTGGTGGAGTTTCAGCTTGGGGCCGATGACGATCACCGAGCGCCCGGAGTAGTCGACACGCTTGCCGAGCAGATTGCGGCGGAAACGCCCCTTCTTGCCCTTCAACATGTCGCTAAGTGACTTCAGTTCACGACGCCCGCGCCGACTGAGCGCCCTACCCCGCTGGCTGTTGTCGATCAGACTGTCGACCGCCTCCTGGAGCATACGCTTTTCGTTGCGGACGATCACATCGGGCGCACCGAGATCGAGCAGGCGCTTAAGGCGATTGTTGCGGTTGATCACCCGGCGGTAGAGATCGTTCAGGTCAGAGGTGGCAAAGCGGCCACCATCCAATTGAACCATCGGACGGAGATCGGGGGGGATAACGGGCAGAACGGTCAGGATCATCCATTCAGGACGGTTGCCACTTTTACGCAGCGCCTCGACTACACGAAGGCGCTTCGTGGCTTTACGGCGGCGCTGCTTAGACCGGGTAGTCCTGACTTCATGCCAGAGTTCTTTGCTGAGTTTTTCGAGATTCATCGTTTTGAGAATCTCGTAATAGGCACCAGCACCCATCCCGGCTTTGAATACCTGCCCGTAACGCTGTTTCAGTTCACGATAACGCGCCTCGCCTAAAAACTGCATCTGGGCCAGCGATTCGAGTTCGTCCCGCTGTTCCTGGTAGCGATGCTCGATTTCGGCGCTGCGGGCGGTGACAGCATCATCATATTTGTCGATGCGTTCCTGAGCCTCGGAAGTAATCGGTTCCGCAGGCTGCGAATCAGCGTCGAGGACTTCGGAACGGCGACCCTCGATCTCTGCCTGCAAATCGTTGAGCAGAGCACCGGCCACTTCCTGAACACGGCCAATATGCTCCGGGCCTACCGTTTCACCGACATCAACGACGATGTCGCCGGTCGGCTCAAAAACCAATTCCCTGCGGATTTTCACCCCGGATTTGCGTTCCAGCTTTTCCTGCAAAACCTGGGCGGAGTGCATCAAATCATCGGTGCGCGTTACCAGTTCTTCATCAAGCTGGGTGTTGATTTCCTCACGTTTGGCCTGAATATCATGGAGCGCACTATCACGGACATCCTCAATGATCGCAACCTGCGCATCGGCTTCCTGCTGAAACGCAGCGATTTCCGCATCACGCTCTTCGCCGAGACGCTTAAGCGCCTTCTGGCGGCCATCTTCATCAACGTGGGTGATGACGTACTGCGCGAAATAGAGCACCCGGTCAAGATTGCGCCGGGAGACTCCCAGGAGCAGGCCGAGGTAACTCGGAACACGCCGGGTATACCAGACATGGGCAACCGGGGCAGCCAGTTCGATATGCCCCATACGCTCACGCCTGACGGACGAGCGCGTTATCTCAACGCCACATTTGTCACAGACCAACCCTTTATACCTGACGTTCTTATACTTGCCACAGTAGCACTGCCAGTCACGGGTGGGGCCGAAAATCGCCTCACAGAACAGGCCATCCTTTTCGGGGCGCAGCCGACGGTAGTTGATCGTTTCAGGCTTGGTTACCTCACCGTATGACCACGACCGTATTTGCTCAGGCGATGCCAAACTAATACGCAGCGCCCGAAAATACTTGGCTTCCAGTCCGACTTCCTGCATACGACTATAAACCACTGAGACTCATCCTCCTCGTTCAGATAACGCCCATTTTTTGCAAGCCTAACCACCAAAAGCGCACGAAACCACCTTCATGCGCTGCTGTTGGCACATATTGAGAAAATACCGGAACTCAGTTTGCCCACCCAGTTGTCACGAGCTAACTTGACTATTCCTCATTATTCGCAAACTACTATTATACTACCGAATATATCCTTTTGCCAAAAAGTTTTAACAATAGGGCGCATTTCAAGTTAGTGCAAGCTGGTTCAAGAACCAGCACAAAAATCATAGAACTGAGCGAAATCCGCACTGAAGTGAAATGCACCCTTAACAATATTTCTGGTAGCACCATAGAACAGCGTGGTTCTCTGCCCTCACCCCTAAATCCCCTTTCCCTCAGGGCGAGGGGACTTAAAGTCTGAGCGTGGACAGCCTGTTTTGACTCCTCAAACCCGGCTGTCCACGTTATTTTGCAGTGCTACCATATTTCTGGCGCTGATGAAATTTACCGTTTAACACGGGTCGTCTCCCTGTGCGACACTGTGTTCCGCTTTCTCAGCAAAGCTGATGACACGACAGTTTTCGAGATTACCGATGATTCCCGGGGCTAAAATCGGCAGGTCGCCAAAGGCGACCTGCGGGCACAGCACGCTGTGCCCCTACGCCACAAAAACGCTTTTAGAACCATCAGACCTGGCAAACAACTCTTTCGAGAAGCAGTGGAGATTACAAACACCCAAGTATCCGTCCCCGGCAGTTATCAAGAATCAAGCGAAACTGGCCCGGAGACTCGTTTCGCCGGGCCAGAATGATTGACGTAGAAGATCGTTCCCTACCAGCGCATAACGGTCCCACAGTACTCGCAGGTTACCTGACGTTCTGCTCCCATCTCGACTTCGACCGGCGCACCACAGGAGGAGCACTCAGTCGGCGCTTCGGAGAAGGCTTCTTCAAGAGCGGCCTGTTCTGCCTCGAGGTCTTCACCATCAAAGACAAACCGCTCATGCGAGATGTCGCCACTGGTGACGCGCTTCACAAGCGTGGCCCAAGCCTCGTTATCCTGCCCCTTGATCTGGAACTTGGCCCCCAGGACATTTCCACCACTGAAGGTAACATCAAGAAACTTTTTGCCACCAAGCACGCCCTTTTTACTCGTCTTGACCTCGCCAATGGTGTCGATAGGCGTTTCGAGCAGCAGTTCCTGAACCATCTCCGACTCGGTGGTGACGAACAAGACCTTCTTGGTCGCCACTTTTTGCTTCTGCTCAAAAATCATCCGCTGATCGGTGAGATAGAGCACACCTTCCGGCTCTTCAGAGCCATAATCGACCCAATCGGCTTCAACCGCCTGAACCGGGTTTTCGCCGGAGGCCAGATCAAACGACGCCTCGTCGACCTGTTCGAGGAGCCAGACCACTTCCCTGATCTGCTGGCCGGTCTGGTAGAAAGTCTGGCGGACGTTCGAAAACGCAGCATTGATCGACGAGCGGGCAGCATCGACCCGCGCCCGCAGATCGGCAACCTGGCGCGCATTGCGAGACCGGGCGACCCGGTCATACATCGGGGCGAGTTCGGTTTCCGCGACGTTCAGCTCGCGCCGGACAGTGGGTTCGGCTTCACGCCATTTCTTTTCGAGCGTTTCGAGTTTGCGCTCAAGATAGTTCTTGTAACGGTAGCCCCGGCTGCGAACATGAGCGACCTGCTCCTGAAGATCGGCAATGCCACCTTCGAGATCGGCGACCGCCGTTTTCTCGTCGGTGAAGGTCACATCTTCGGCCAGTTCGTGAAGCTGGGAATCGATCTCCTCGGCGGTCATCGCGCCAGCAGCAGCGGCAGCACCGACCGCAGCAGCACCGGTAGCGGCAGCGGCAGGACGCCCCATCGAGGCACGGGCCGGGGGTCGAGAAGCAGCCGGTTCCGGCTTGGAGCTTACCACGTTTGGCCTGGGAGCCGGTTTCGGCTTCAGGCTCGACGATACGCCCGGCTTCGACGTTGGTTTCTTTACAGGACTTTTACTAGCTGTGGACGGCACCGGTTTTTTCTTCACCGCGCCCTCTGATTTATTTCTTTCATACTTTGACTTATGGTCGACCGGCATTTCACCACCCTCCTTGGCCTAAAGCCTGGAAAAAGAACCTACAAGTAACAACGCACCTAACCTGCTGATCGCAGGAACGCCTCCATAAACTCGTCAAGCTGACCGTCCAAGACGGCATTAGTGTTCGCCGTTTCATGATCGGTGCGATGATCCTTGACCATCTGGTAGGGATGTAAGACGTAGGACCTGATCTGGTTGCCGAAATTGGCATCAACGTATGCGCCTTTCAGCTCGGCTTTCTCGGCGGCGAGGCGCTCCTGCTCGATCTGCGCGAGGCGCGCCCGCAGCACACGCAGCGCCGATTCGCGGTTCTGGGTCAGCGAGCGCTCATTCTGGCAACTGACGACCAACCCGGTTGGATTATGGGTGATGCGGACAGCCGTCTCGTTTTTCTGAACATGCTGCCCCCCTGCCCCACCAGCCCGGAAAGTCTCGATAGTCAGATCGTTGGGATTGATCTCGATCTCGATCTCGTCCTGCACATCGGGCCAGACCTCGACCAATGCAAAAGACGTGTGGCGGCGGTGGGCAGAGTCGAACGGCGACAGCCTGACCAAGCGGTGAACGCCTCGCTCAGATCGCAGGTAGCCATATGTCCAGCTACCGGAGATCGCCATCGTCACAGACTTCAAGCCTGCCTCGTCACCTTCGCTGCGGTCGAGGATATCGACTTTGAAGTCCCGATTCTCGGCCCAGCGGAGATACATCCGCTCCAACATTGCAGCCCAGTCCATCGCATCGACACCGCCGGTTCCGGCGTGGATCGCCAGAATCGCACCTTCCCTGTCAAACTCGCCCGACAGCATGGTGACAAATTCCAGGCGGTCGACAAGTTCCGAGAGACGCTGCATCTCGCTTTCAAGTTCATCGACAAGGCTCTCGTCACCCATTTCGGCCAGCTCGATTGCATCGGCTACCCGCTGGGAAATCTCATCATACCGTTCGACTTCGGAACGTAAATGGGATGCCTGGCGCATCAAATCCTGGGCCTGCTGCCGATGATCCCAGAAATCCTGAGCGGATGCCTTCTCATCAATTTCTAACAAAGCCTGCCGTTTCCCGGCAACGTCAAAGACGCTCCAGCAGGCCATTAATACGTTCCTGAATCTCTTTCAACCGCCCAATCAGTTCTTCCATCCGACTATG
>DAOUES010000150.1:0-4306 GCA_034430335.1 Anaerolineae bacterium
ATCATCGCCCGATTGAATATCGGCGGCCCGGCGGTGCATGTGTCGCTGCTTACCGCTGGCCTGAACGATGCTGAGTTCCAGAGTATGCTGGTTGCCGGGCAGATCGGCGAGGCAGAAGGGGACATGGGCTATCTGGCCCGGCAGATGGGTGTCGAGCCGGTGGTCGTGCCCTCATTGCAGCGAGAGATTTCCCCCCTGGCCGATCTCAGGGCGCTGCGGGCGCTGATCCGGCTGATGCGCGAGGTTCGACCGCAGATCGTCCATACGCATACGGCAAAAGCGGGACTGGTGGGGCGGCTCGCTGCCCGCCTGACGCGGACGCCGGTGGTGGTCCACACTTTTCACGGGCACGTATTTCACGGGTATTTTGGGCGGATCAAAACGCAGCTTTTCCTGACGCTTGAGCGGCTGTCGGCACGCCGGACGGACGTGGTATTGACGATCAGCGAGCGCCTACGCGAGGAGTTGATCGGGTATCGCATCGCACCGGCAGAGAAGATCAGGGTGGTGCCGCTGGGCCTGCCGCTGGATCAGTTTGCCGATCTCGACGACGAACGCGGTACGCTGCGCTCCGAACTGGGCTATTCGACAGATACTCCCCTGGTCGGTATGATCGGTCGACTGGTGCCGATCAAGCGCCACGAACTGTTCCTGGAAGCCGCCAGAATCATCACTGCGGAGAATCCCCAGGCCAGGTTTTTGATCGTCGGCGATGGGGAGCGGCGGGCCGAACTGGAAGAAATGGCCGCCGCTCTGGGATTAGCAGACTCTGTCCGGTTTACCGGCTGGCGGGCCGATCTCCCGGTGATCTACGCCGACCTGGACGTGGTGGTGATCGCTTCACGCAATGAGGGGACGCCGGTTTCGATCATTGAGGCGATGGCCGCCGGTGTGCCGGTTGTCTCGACAGCGGTGGGAGGCGTGCCGGATTTGCTATGCGAGGGAAAATTCGGGGAGCTGGTCGAGCCGGAAGATGCCGGTGCGCTGGCAGAAGGCATACGAAAGGCGCTCCGCTCTGGAAAAGATGATCGTATCGATATGGCTCGAAAGTGGGCTTATGAGCAGTACGGCGGAGCGCGGTTGATAGACGATATCCGAACCCTGTATCGAGAACTGCTAGACCGGAAAGCTGTCGATCAGCCGGTAAGGATAAGGCAGGCAAATACACACAATGGCTAAGTACATATCGATTGTCCTGGCTTCGGGGGTCATTTCTTTCCTGGCGACTCCACTGGTGCGGCGGTTCGCGCGGTCGGTCAACTTTGTGGACAATCCGCAGGCACGCAAGGTACACCGTACGCCCATGCCGATGCTGGGGGGGATCGCCATCTACTTTGGCTTCATGATCCCGCTGGCGATTGCGATCACACGGTCATTCACCGAGACGCTGGGGATACTGGGCGGCGCGACGATCATGACTCTGTTCGGCCTGTGGGACGACCGGGTTGGACTGTCGCCGCTGGTCAAGATGATCGGGCAGGTGGCCGCAACCGGGCTGCTGATCCTGGTCGGCATCCAGGTAAAAATCTTCGATTACCAGTGGCTCAACATCGCCGTGACTCTGTTCTGGGTGATCGGCATCTGCAACGCGATCAACTTCCAGGACAACATGGACGGCCTGGCGGCAGGGTTGTCGATGGTTGCCAGCGGCTTTTTCTTCGTGCTGGCGCTGTTCGAGAACCTGGAACCGGTGGCACAGATTGCGGCGGCGACGCTCGGCGCGAGCGTCGGGTTCCTGTATTACAACTTCAACCCGGCCAGCCTGTTCATGGGAGACGCCGGGAGCTTACTGCTGGGGTTCATCCTGGCGGTGCTGGGCATCAAGCTGGAATTCGTTTCCAGCCCGCTGGGGGCAACCTGGATGATCCCCATTCTCGTGTTGGGTGTGCCGATATTCGATACGACGATGGTGGTTGTGTCCAGGCTTGTACGCGGGAAAGCGATATACGAGGGTGGCAAAGACCACACCTCGCATCGATTGGTGTCTATTTTGAGCATGACCCACTCACGCGCGGTGATGACCCTGTACATGATGTCGGTCGGGCTGGGCCTGATCGCAATCATGCTGCGCGATGCGACCGTCCCCCAGGCGCGAATCGTGCTGATCTGCCTGGCCGCGGCCTTTGTGGGTCTGCTGATCTGGCTGGAAATAAAATTCAACGACCAACAGCAAACTACAGAATCAGATCGACAATCCGGTTAAAATCTTCATGGAAAAACTTTCGACATCCCGGCGGCGGGCGATGCTGGCTTTGATGCTTGGCGGCCTTTTGTTCTTAGCCTATCTGCTGACCTTTTCCGGCGCGCCCAAAACCGACGACGAGCGCTTTATCATCGACACGGTCGACAGTATGGCGGTGCGCGGCAACCTGCTGCTGAACGAAACCGGCTACCTGAGCCAGGTGCGAACAACCGATGTCGAACCGGCCCAGCCCGCGCTGTCGGTGCCGCTGTACTGGGCCGCCTACCATATTCCCTGGATCGGCAACGTGCACGCGCTTTTCCTGTTCTCGCCGATTGTCACCGTGTTGACGGCCCTTCTGCTCTTTTACTACGCGCTCGACCTGGGTTACGGGGAGCGAACGGCGACCGTCGCGGCGCTGCTGTTCGGCCTCGCGACGATTGTATGGCCCTATACCCAGACTTATTTCCGCGAGCCGCTGACCATGTTGAGCCTGTTCGGGGCGGCGTTTCTATGGAACCGCTGGCGGCAGGCGTTCATCGACAAAAAACGAAAACACTGGATCGCGCTGGGGCTGGCGGTGATCGTGACGCTGCTGTCTTTGTTGAGCAAAGAGGCGGTGCTGGTCGCCCTGCCGGTTCTGTTCCTGATCGCCTATCCGGGTGCCAGATTCGACGAGAAGAGTCGGCGGCAGTTCACCGGCATCCTGATCGGCCTGGCGGCGGTCGCCGCCCTTTTTGTGCTGTCGCTGGCCGTTTTCCGCACCGAGTATCTCGCCGTTGCCTCACGCTATCGACTGCTGAACAGGTTCGCGACGGTGATCGAGAACCAGGAGTACATTTTGAACGGGCTGGCCGGGTACCTGGTCAGCCCCGGCAAGGCGATCTGGTGGTATTCGCCGGTCGTACTGCTGGCGCTGGGTGCCCCGGCGGTGCTGCCGCGATCACGCTGGCGCGAATCGTGGTTGATGCTGGGTCTTGTTTCACTCTTTGCGTTTGCTTATGCGGCTGTGCGGGGCATCCTCTGGTTTGGCGGCACTGGTTGGGGAATACGCTATATGGTGCCCCTGATCCCGTTCCTGATGTTAGCCGTACTTCCCCTGCTGGGCCGGTTTCTTAACAGCGAATCTCGGTGGCAGAAGGCGATCCCTGCGGCGCTGGCGCTGTGGGGCGTGGTGATCCAGATCGGCGGGCTGTACGTCAACCTGCTGGATTACGATCATTTTCTGGAAGCAAGCACCGGCCAGCCGGTCTGGGTCGGGCCGGGAATCTGGAGCTTCCGCTGGTCGCAGGCGATTGGATCGCTGCTCTATCTGCCCCAGGCCAGGCCGGATATTTTGTGGCTGATCGATCCGGTAAACTGGCCGGTGATCGCAGCCCTTTCTGCCGGGCTGATCCTGCTGGCGGGGGGACTCATCTGGATGCTCCGTTCCGAAACGGCTTCGCGCCCTGTGCGCGGGCTGGTGCTGGCGGGCGTTCCGCTGTTGAGCTTCCTCGCGGCGGTTTTCGTGCTGTGGCAGGCTTATGACGATCCGCGCTACGCGGCCTCCGATGAGACGCTGAATGCCATCGTCGATTACCTCGACGAACATACCGGCCCGGATGATGTCGTGCTGGTGTCGTCGGTGAAATTCGTGCCTTATTTTATGAACTACTATAAACTGGATGCGGCCTGGTACAGCATGCCGTATTCGCCCGGTGAACGCTACGGCCATGAGGACGAACCGGCGGTTGTTTTAGACAGAGCGGATGAGTTAATCGGGGAAGATGTCAAGCATATCGTCAGGATGTTCAGAGAAGGAGGGACGTATTACGACAACCGGGTCATCTGGCTGGTCGAAGACGTCACCCCCTGGCTGAACTGGGCCGTCCGCCCGGTGGAGTGGTATCTTACCGAGGAATCATACCTCGTCGAAGCCGCCGATGTGAGCGACGTTGGGCGGATTGTGAAATACCTGCCGCTGCGCAGACTGACCGACATTACCTCGAACCCGTACGAAGTAAGGGCGCAGTTCGGCGAGGAGATGCGGCTTTCCGGCTTCGGGCTGGTGACCGATTACCAGGTCCAGGACTTTGACGTTCTGCATCCGGGCGATATGCTGGGGATGTCATTGTTATGGTACAC
>DAOUES010000151.1:0-1991 GCA_034430335.1 Anaerolineae bacterium
AGGCGATCAGGCCGCAGCGATCGGAGCCGGTCAGGGCGCGGGTGATCAGAAACCCGGTCACAAGGATGACGTTCCAGGCGATCAGCGAGCAGATCACCGGCACCCAGCGCAGCGGGACGCCCACGAGCAGGAACAGCGCGTAGAGCAGTGATGTCCCCGGCGTGTGGCGGGTCATCGGCAGGGCGGCGACGTCCGGGTCCCACCAGACGAATCCCTCGCCCTGGACGAGGCCGAGCGCCGATCCCAGGTAGTGATACGAATCCGTCCCGACCTGGCAGCCGTGTGACAGCGCCGCCCCCAGCCCAACCGTGCTCAACCCGCAGATGACCGCCAGCCACAGGTAAGCCGGTGGGATCAATCGAAGCAGCGATCCGGCAGCGGGTTTCCGGCGCATCGAGAGACTCTCCTGTCGATCATGGCTGAGGTCATGCCCTCGCGGTTGAATAGTATCAACCATCAAAAGGGCACGGTCAACGCCGCGCCCTCGTCGATTCCTTCACTGTCCCTGCAATAATTCTATTCGGTGATGCCGGTATCCGTCCCCTCGACCGCGTCACCTGCGCCGCCCGTGTCCCCCGTGCTTTCGCCGGTCGGCGGCTGGAACTCTTCACCCACCGGGCCGATCATCTCGCCCAGCGCGTACCAGGCCACTTCGAGATCGGCGCTGGCGGTGAACGGGCTTTCCTCGATGGCCTCGTAGGAAACGTTCAGCCGGTCGATCACCTTTTGCAGGTCGGGCTTCTTCTCGTCCGGCGTGATCGTCAGGATGTAGTCGAGCAGGTTGAGCGCGTCCTCGATCTCATTCCGTGCCAGCCCCGCGTTGTCATCCTGCAATTGAATCCGCGCCCGCAGCACGCCCTGCCACGCGCGGATCAACAATAGCTGGCGATCGTACTCGGCGTACTCCGCGACCCCCGGCAGTTCTTCCTGGAGTTGGGCGATCTCGTCATAGGCCGTATTAAGCTCCACCGACAGTTGATCGACCGCTGCCCCCAGGTCGCTGATCAGCGTATCCTGGCTGTCCAGGCTCTGCTCGGCGTCCCGGAGACGCGCTTCCAGGTCGGCGACCCGCTGTTCGGCATCGGCCAGGCGCTGCTCGCTTTCCGCCAGCCGACCGGCCAGCGCGCCCTCCGAATCGAGCCGCGCCGCAGCCTGGTCGACTTCCGCCTGAGACTGCGCCGTCTCTAATTCGGACAGGCTCGCCCCCAGCGCATCGACATCGGCCTGAAGGCTGTTGATCTGCCCCGTGTTGTCGGCCAACGGGGTGATCGTCTCCCGGTACAATCGCGGGAGAAAATAAAACAGCGCCGCGCCCAGCAGCGCCCCGATGATCAGCACGAACACCCAGGCGAACAGCCGCCGCACGAACCGCCCTACCCGGTCGCCGAAGGTCACCCTCGGTTGGTCGGCGGCAATCTGCGCGCTGTAGTCGACTTTCGCCCCGCCGGGCGGAGGCGGCACGACCACCGCTGTCGGCGTTGGTGGAGTCGGCGATGAGGCTGCCGTCGGCGTATCGTCGACCGCCGCCGGTGCAGACACCGCCCTACCCCCGTCCTGCGCCGCCGCCTTCGTTCGCCGCGCGCGTGGTTTGTTGTTTGCCGGTTTGCTTTCTTCCTGCTCTTCTTCTACCACGTTTTGATCGTCTTTCTCAGCCATATGCTCACCCTCCCCGCTGAATCGCTTCGTAAGCCAACATTATTATTATACTCACTACCGGTGCGGTTGTGTATTTGTTCATGGGGCACAGGGCTTTATCATTCCTGGTTTTCGAACTTTCTGCCCGGCCTGCCGTCATTTCTGGCTGCTGTTTTACAAAGAGATCGGCGGCAGGGGCGACCCTTGCGGTCGCCCGCCAGAATTGAGAAGGAATCATCCGGCCCCCTCTGGTCGATCTGCGGTCGAGGGAGATTGCGTCACTCTAACGGCCAGCCTGGAATCGCCTCGTCGATCTCCGCCATCAGCCGGATCGTCTCCCGCAGGGCGATGACGAT
>DAOUES010000152.1:0-3185 GCA_034430335.1 Anaerolineae bacterium
ACTATCTCTTTCGTTGGTTATTCGGGTGCAGCACGCTGCACCCCTACGTCCGATTTATTGAACTATCACGAGAACAAGAATCAAGTGGATTGGCGTTACTTTCCACCTTTTCCCTTTTTAATCGATTCGTCTGAAGGTCACCTCCGGGCAGACGACCAGCCCGACTTCGTAGTAATGGACAACCTGCGAATAGACGTAGCCATCGGGGATGAAGCTGAACATGATCCGCACATCGCCGATCTGTGCTTCGCGCTCCTGGCTGATCAATGGGGCCTGGTATTCCCACTGGTTGGGTGCCAGCCGGTTCAATATCCAGGCGGCGCTGGTGCCATCTGAGTCGATAACATAGCGCGCGGTTTCATCTTCCTGAAAGGTGATCGACGCCTGGCGGAGTTCGGGCAGTTCACAGGCGCAGCCTTCGGGGGTGATCACGCAGGAATAGCCGCTGTAGGTGGCTTCACCGGCGGCGGCAGCCAGCGCCTCCTCGTCGGTAACCACGTACGGAAGCTGTCCGAGCAGCCCGACCGCCTCGGCGACGGTCGTCGGGGGTGAAGTTGGAGAGGGCAGCGGGATCGAGTCGGTGGGCGGGGTGATCGTCAGGGTCGGCGCTTCGATCACCTCGTAGGCTGCGGCTGGCGTCTCGGTCGGCGCGGCGCAGGCGGCGAGTAAGACGGCGGTCAAGATGGTAGTCAGACAAAGCAATAAATGTCGAACCGGCATAGGTTTCTCCATTGGCGCGCCTAGCGATCTTTGCTGCGGCGCAGCAGGATCATCACGCCGAAGGCGATGAGAATGCTGGTCAGCGTCACGGCGACGTAGAGCGGCACGTTCTCGTCGGGGGTGATGCCCAGCGCGTTGACGATCAGGTTGCCGAGTTCGCCCCCGGTCAGGATCGCAACCAGGAAGTTGAGGAACTCGGCGGCGCGCGCCTCGCGGTAATCATGGTACTCCGATGAGTAGGTCAGCAGCAAATCCTGCTTGCGTTCGAAGCGCTCCGAAAGCTGATCGAGTTGATGGTAGCGGCGGGCGCGCTCCAGGAACTCGATGCGGTTGGCATAGGGTGAGATGTTCTCCTGATACTGGACGAGGTCGGCGAGCGCCCCGTGCAGCGTGGCGATCATCGCCGGGCGGCGGATCGGTGTGGCGGCGGCCAGCGTATCGAGGCGTTGGAGGTAAGCCCGCAGGATCGCCTCTTGCAGGTATATCCACTCGATCAGCACGCCGTAGTGCATGTATAGATAGGTGACCGTGTGTTCGTCGTCGAGCAGGTTGAGGTGATCCTGGAACCCGGCGGCGACCTCGTCAAGCTGGTCGTTGAACAGGATCAACTCGCTGTTGCCAAGCAGGTAGACCCCCGATTCGGCGTCGGTGCTGAAATTGTCGTTCAGTTCGCGGTGGACGATCCACTTTGCGCGTTCACGGTAGAACTTGTCCATCGCGCCGATGCCGCGCAGTTCGAAGGCGTATTCGTTGACGAACGGTTCCAGGTCGGGGCCGGGGGCGGGATCGGTATCGACCAGGACGACGGTGGTCGAGCCGGTGGGACGCGGCGGCGGATCGGCGGAGTCGGCGTCGAGCAGCGAAACGAGCGCGTGTGACAGGTCGCGCAGCCCGGCGACGATCAGCAGCCCACCGGCGACCTTTTGGTCGCCTGATTCGGTCTCGACGATCTGGTAGAAACCGTGATCGGCGGGTGGATCGGGGATCAGATCGCGCCACTCGGTCGACATCGACAGCAGGTTGGTGTGGATGCCCAGCCGCACCATCTCGACCGTTTTCTCGGTATCGAGTCCCCCGTCGGTCGATACCGGGGCGTGGTCGCCGGAGAGCGTTTCGCCGGGGATCATGCTGGGCAGGTTGAGCGTTGCGTAATATTCCACGATCCCCACCCCGGCATCGTGAAGCAGCAGCACGGGGGTCAGCCCGATCCAGGCGCGGTTCTTCGAGGCTTCGGTCGATGCCTGCATCACCTGGGAGCGGGTCAGCTTTTGCGCCGGGCGGTGATAACGCCCCAGGGCCGGGCGGATATTGGTCAGCCAGAGCGGGGCGAACTGAAAGCGCATCAGGTTGGCATGGCCTGCGCTAGCGACACTGCGCGATACCCGGTCGATGATGCGCAGGAGCGGCGGCAGGGCCTGGTTCGGCTGGCTGGATGTGTCGGCGACGACGCAGGGAAGGTTCTCAAGCGCCCGGCAGCAGCAGGCGAAGAAATCGGCGGACCGGTGGCCGGGGTCGAGGGCGGGGGAGGTGATGAACGTATCGCGCCAGACGATCCGCATCTGCCGGATGCGTAGTTCGGGCCTCTGGATGGGGTCGGGCTGCTGGTTGGTGGTCATGCCTGCCTCCGCGTTTTTTGGAACTCAGGCATGATAGCACGGATGGGGTCAGGAGGCCAGCGGGCGGGGAAGGGGATCGTCCACAGATTTCACAGATGCCACAGATAGGGGATCGGGTTTGGGCATGTACGTTGGCGATCAGGCTTGGGGTGGGGATTCAGTCCGCGAATTGCGCCAATTACGCTAATTTATGATTGTGTCGAGTATGTTGGCTGATAGGCTTGAAACGGCTGTGTGGGCGGCGGTGGAGGAATCTTCCACAGATGACACAGATAGGGGATTGGAGGACATGTATGTTAATTTCTCCCAAAATCAATCTATGATATAGTGGGCGGCGGTATATGTATCCAACTGGACCGGTACGGGAGTCCATGCCAATTAAGGAGAAATGTGATGGGTCAGTATTTGGGTAACAGAAATATCCAGACGTTCATTGTCGGTATCATTGCCTGTGTGACGTGTACGGTGCCTTATATGATCCTTTTAGCGGTTCTTCACGTCGATTTCGAGAAGCCGATCTTCATCATCCTGCTGTTTGTGATTACCATCATCGGGTATATCATCTGGAACGTTGTCTATAACAAAGTGATCCTCAAGAAACAATAGCAAACAAAATCCGATAAAATTGACACAGGGGAGGCTTGACCGGGATCGAGGCTCCCCTGTGGCTTGTTTGGCCGATCTTCATACCTGAAACAAAACCCTATCACCAGACGTATAAGTCAGTGATAATTATCCATCGCTGCAAACACAAAGGAATCTGAAAATGAGCGAAAAGAAGACGTCGCGTCGAACCTTTTTGAAGTGGTCGGCGATCACCGGGGCGGCGGCGATCACCACCTACGTGGT
>DAOUES010000153.1:0-10670 GCA_034430335.1 Anaerolineae bacterium
GGCTAATCGCTCGCTCACCCACTCGATCACACGGGCAGCGACCGCCTCTTTGCTCATCAACGGCAGTTCTTCGACCGATTCAGCCGCCACGAAATGAACCCGGTTGGTATCGACCGCGAACCCGGCATCCGTCGCGGTGATGTCGTTGGCGACGATCAGGTCGAGTTTTTTCCGGGCGAGTTTGTCCTGTGCGTTGGCGATCAGGTCCTGCGATTCGGCGGCAAACCCGACGACGACGGCAGGCCGGTTTTCCCCGTCGGCGACACTCATCAGGATATCGGGGTTGGGAACCAGTTCGGTCGACAAGGCCCCGGTTGACTTTTTGATCTTCTGCCCGGCGGCCTCTCCGGGGCGATAGTCGGCAACGGCGGCGCTCATGATCAGCACGTCGGCGGGCCGATCCCCGGCAGCGTGGCCGAGGACAGCCTGCTCCATCTCCCGCGCCGTTTCGACGTTCACCCGTTCAACTCCGACCGGTGTCGGCAGTTCAACCGGCCCGGCGATCAGCACCACCTCGGCACCGGCATCGACCGCAGCCTGGGCCAGCGCAAATCCCTGCCTGCCCGACGACTGGTTCGAGAAGAAGCGAACCGGGTCGAGCGCTTCGCGGGTCGGTCCGGCAGTGACGACCACCTTTCGCCCATGCAGCGGGCCGTTCTCTCCCAGCACCCACCGGGCATGCCCGACGACCTCCTCTGGATCGATGAACCGACCCAGTCCTTCCAGCCCGGACGCCATCCGCCCCACCATCGGCCCGGCGAAGCGAACGCCCCGCGCCTGGAGAACCTCGATATTGGCCTGGGTTGCGGGCGCACTATACATTCCAACATCCATTGCCGGGGCGATCAGGATCGGGCAGCGGGCGGCCAGCGCGGTGACACTCAACAGGTCGTCGGCAAGCCCATTGGCGATCCGGGCCATCGTGTTGGCCGTCGCCGGGGCGATCAGCAGCAGGTCGGCTTCGTGGCCCAGTGCGACATGCGCAATGTGCGATCCGAGTCCTTCGCCCGGCCCCGTCCACATGCTGGTATAGGTATAGACCGGCCTCCCGGTCAGCGATTGGAAGGTCAGTGGTGTCACGAAGCGCTGTGCCGCATCCGTCATGATCACGTCGACCAGCGCCCCGGATTGAGTCAGGCGGCTGGCGACCATCGCTGCTTTGTAGGCGGCTATCGATCCGGTCACGCCCAGGATGATCCGTTTTCCTTCTAATACCATAGTGCTTTATAAACCTGACCTTTCAACTTTTAGTCAGACCGAACATAAACTAAGATTGCATCTTGTAGGGGCGACCCTGTACGACCGAAGGTCGTCGGTTGCCCGGCTTTTTTAGCCCGGTGCTTCAGCGCCGGGATGGAGAAGCGAATCACTCAAAAACTTACTTTACAGAGCCACAGGCTCTGACTACTCCTGATTTTCGATTTCACCGATCCGCTCCTCGACCGATTCCCAGTGTGTGCCCGGCCAGTAGACGCGCCTGCACTGCTCGCATACCCTGAACTCGGACTCGGTGCGCAGCACGTAAGGTGGGACGCGGTCACGCACCGCCTCCCGGTCAGCCGAGACGAGCGGCTGATTGCAGTACCCGCAGCGCGGCGTCGCCGGGTCACCGGCAGGGCCAATCGCCTCGACCACCTGCGCGATCTGCTGGTCGATATCCTCACTCTCGATGAACAGCGCCTCGATCCCGCGCTGCCTCGACAGGGCATGGTCGCGGGTCAGCACCAGCCGCGATTCGGCCCGCGCCTTGCGCACGATCAGCAGGTCGGGGGTATCGGAGAGATAGGCGGCATCATAGCCCATCAGTCGCAGCCAGCGCGCCAACCGGCCCAGCATTGCGTCGAGCAGCAGGGGAGGCGCTTCGCCGCTCATGATTCGAGCTTCGCATCGATCAACTGCGTATAGACCGCCCCGTCGGGTTTGAGCTGGCTCCGTATCAGGCTGATCGAGCCAACCCGCCAGCGGGCGATCCTTCCCAGGTCACGCTCTTCGACGATCTGCCCGGCGCGGGCGATATCGTCCCGGCTGGCGTGGTTCTGGATGCGCCCCAGCGTCAGGTGCGGCGTGAACGGGCGATCCTCGGCTGGGAATCCAAGCGGCGCGATAGCCTTCTCGACACCATTTTGGAGCGCAGCCAATCGATGCGTGTCCCCGATCACTCCAACCCAGATCACGCGCGGGCGTTTCGGATTGGGAAAGCCGCCCAGACCCTCGATATCCAATGAGAATGGCTCGTGGCCGGAAACGGCATCAAGCAGCCCCTTTTGAAGATCGTCAACCCGGTCGCTCGCCACGTCGCCCAGGAACTTCAAGGTCAGGTGAATCCCTTCCGGGCGTGTCCACCGCACCACGCGGGAGGGCATCACCCGCTTCAAATCCGATTGTATTCCGCCCAGCGCGTCGACTACGTCGGTGGGCAGTTCGACGGCGATAAACAGCCGGTAAGTTACGGTCATTGTTTCTTTCCTTACTGCTGGACTCTCAACGGCATTGTAGCATCGTGAAGGGGTGGTGTACAATGGAACAGTCGTGTGAAACTACCAGAGGTGGGGAATGGACGATCTGTTACAACAAGCGATTGCAGCGGCCAGGGCCGGTGAGAAGGATCACGCCAAGCAGTTGTTGGTCCAGGCGCTCAAGGCCAATCCGCGCAGCGAAACGGCCTGGATATGGATGAGCGCCACCGTAGACAAGCCATCCGAACGGGTGCACTGCCTGAAGCAGGTGTTAGCCATAAACCCGGCAAACGAACTGGCGATCAAAGGGTTGAAAGCTCTGGGTGCGCTCGAGCCTGAACCTGCCCCCGCGCCGCCAGCAGAAGAACACATCCCGGAACACAGAATCGTAATGGACCCCATCGAGGCGGCAGAATATGTGCCCGCACCATCGATTGATGAATCCGACATCGAGCCGGAAGAACTGGTGGAACTGCCGCCTGACACCGGCGGCGTGCCGGTTATCGACGCAGAAACCATCGCCAGGGCCAGGAGCGAAGTCGAGCCGGTCATCGAAGCCCAGGAGTCGCAGCTTGCAGCATCCTCGGCGCTGGGCATCGATTGGGCCGAGCCGGAGATTCTCGAAAAGAAATCGCACAAAGTCAGCATCCCCATCAACCCGCTGATCCTGGCAATCGCCGCCGGTGTGGTGCTGGTCATTGCCGCCATCTTCCTGACATCACAAATTGTCTCCGTCGCCAGGACGCGCCAGATCGCCGCGCACATCACGCCCAGCCCTACCCCGACCATCACGCCGACGGCCATCGCGACTACCACTCCGCTCCCCACGCGCACGCCCACGCCGGAAGGCCGGGAAGTGCCCTGGGAACCGATGCTCCCGACCGGCCAGGCTCCCAGAGCCGACCTGGATTTCGGCCTGCCGACGCCGACCGAACCCTACATCGCTACACCGCACCGCTCCTTTCCACTGATGAGTCAGGCCAGTGACGCTTTCCACGAAGGCCGCTACCAGGATGCGCTGACTCTGATCGAACAGTCACGCGAGGCGGGCTACGATCCGGTCGATGCTTACTATTTCGAGGCCATGTCGCTGATCGAACTGGGCGACCTCGAGGGCGCGAAAGAGGCGGTCGAAAAGGGACTCGTCCAGGGCGAAGATTTCGCGCCGCTGCACGTCGCCGCCGGCATTCTGGCAGCAGATGAAGGCAACACCGAGCAGGCGCGGTCATCCTTCGAGCAGGCCAAGAGCATCGATCCAAAGCTGGTCGACGCCTACCTGTCGCTGGCCCAGGCTTATCTCGACGAAGGTAACACCGGTGCAGCCCTGGCCGAAGTCCAGGCCGCTCGCGAGATCGCACGGAACGATACCAACGTGCTGGTGATGGGCAGCAAGGTCTACCTTGCCAGCGGTGACGCGGAAAATGCCGCTGCATACGCTAATCTGGCCGCCTATATCGACCCGGCATCGGAAGGCGTGGTTCTGGCCCAGGCGCGCGGCAGGCTGGCGCTGGGCCTGTACGACCTGGCGATCATCGGGCTGGAGGGCTACCTCGACCGGGTCAACCGGGGCAGTTCCGACGCCTGGGCGCTGCTCGGCAATGCCTACGGGCGGGCTGACCGGGACGAAGATGCGCAGGTCGCCTATATCCGTGCGCTGCAAATTTCGGAGAACAACCCGCTCGCGCTGCGTGGCCGGGGATTGTTTTACTACAACCGGGGCGATTTCGCTCAGGCTTTTGTCGACCTCACCGCCGCGCTGGAAAACTCCTCCGGTGACAATGAACTGCGGCTGGCGCGGGCAAAGGCCGGGTTCGAGCTTGGGGAATACGAGGCGGCCCTTGACGATCTCGAAGTGCTGCGGACCGCGCTCCCCGGATCGTCGGAGATCGAAACCCTGTACGTCCGGGTCTTGATCGAAACCGGGCAGGACGATGCGGCCATCACCGCCGCGTCGGAAGCCCTGCTGCTCCCGCTCACCCCGGATCAGGCCGGGTATGTCCTGGAAGCACGAGGCCGCGCCTACTACGCCACCGGCAATTTCGACAACGCGCTGATCGATGTCAACCAGGCATTGCAGATCACCCAGACCGGCAGACGCCATTATACGAAAGGACGTATCCTCCAGGCGCAGGGCGACATCAAGCAGGCGATCAGGGAGCTGGAATGGGTTCTCTACTGGGATCAGGTTTTTGGCTACCCCTTCGCCGATGACGCCGCAGCCGAGATCGAGGCGCTTTATCTCATCGAGCCGACGCCCACCCCCACCCCCTTCCCGACGCCGATCCCGGCGGCACCGGCCACTCCAACGCCAGGATCGCCTCTGGCGGTACCAACCGCCGCTCCTTGACGTTTTCGAATCGATAATTGCAGGGGCGCAGATCGACCGCGCCCCTGTTTGTTGAAGCAAGGTGCCCGTATGGAATTGATCACCCTCGAAGGTTCTATCGAACGGATCACCTATTACAACGAGGAAACCGGCTACAGCGTCATCCGGTTCGCCCCGGACTCGCCGCTTGGTTTCTGGTCAGGCGTTGACGAGAACGGATTGGTGACGGTAGTCGGCGTCCTGCCGGAGGTGACCCCCGGCGAGAGCGTCGAGATCGAGGGGACGTGGCAGACGCATTCCAGCTTTGGCAGGCAGTTCAAGGTCGAGAACATCCGCCGGATCGCCCCGGCAACCGTCGAGGGGATTCGCCGCTATCTTGGGTCGGGGCTGATCAAGGGGATCGGGCCGAAGACTGCCGAACGCATCGTCGATCATTTCGGGCTGGAAACGCTCGACATCCTCGATCACGATCCCGAACGTCTCTACCAAGTCGAAGGGGTAGGCCGCCACCGCGTCAGGTTGATCACCCGCGCCTGGGCCGAGCAGCAGCAGATCAAGAACGTGATGCTCTTTTTGCAGAGCCACAGCATCTCGACCAGCCTCGCGGTGAAAATCTACAAGGCATACGGCGACGACGCCATCCGCCAGGTCGAAGACGACCCCTACCGGCTGGCCCGCGATATTTACGGGATCGGCTTCAAGACCGCCGACCAGATCGCCAGGGACCTCGGCCTACCGCACGATCATCCTACCCGGATCGAGGCAGGAATCGTCTACGCCTTGAACCAGTCCGCCGACGACGGCCATGTCTTCCTTCCCGAAACCGAACTGGTCGAGACCGCCGCCGGGCTTCTCGAAGTCCCCGCCGCCGATATCGACGCTGCCATCGAACGCGCCCGGCAGTCCGAGCAGGTGATCCTCGACCGGGTGCCGGTCGAGGATGCCGAACCTGTGCCCGCCGTCTACCTCCCCGCTTTCTACCACGCCGAGGTCGGCGCGGCACGCACCCTGCGTGCGATCCTCGGCGAGCCGCGATCCCGGCTCCAGCCTTATGGCCCGCTCGACTGGCAGTTGAGAGTCGCCCAATCGGCGAAAGACTCCGACGCCGCCCTGTCCGGCCAGCAGCAGGAAGCGGTCGAGCTGGCCCTCACTCACAAGATCAGCATTCTCACCGGCGGCCCCGGCACCGGTAAGACGACCACCCTCCGGGTCTTGATCCAGGTTCTACAGGCCGAGGGACGGAGCTTCGCGCTGGCCTCGCCCACCGGTCGGGCCGCCAAGCGTCTCGGCGAAGCGACCGGCTGCCCGGCGCGAACCATCCACCGGATGCTGGGGTTCTCCCCCACCCAGGGCTTCGCCCATGCCGAAGACAACCCGCTCCCGGTCGATTTCGTGATCGTCGACGAGTGCTCGATGCTCGACAACTTCCTGGCCTATTCGCTGTTCCGGGCGGTCGATCCGCGCTCTCATCTGCTGCTCGTCGGCGATGTCGACCAGCTTCCCAGTGTGGGCGCGGGCGACGTGCTGCGCGATATCATCAAATCGGGAGAAGTGCCCGTCACCCGCCTCTCGACGATCTTCCGGCAGGAAGCGGGCAGCCTCATCATTCACAACGCCCACAGCATCAACCAGGGCCAGATGCCCCATTTCCCCGACGATGTCGAGGACTTTTTCCTTTTCAACCTGGGCGATGAACCCGAACGGGTCGCCGAGATGGTGGTCGACATTGTGAAGAATCGCATTCCGCGCAAATTCGATCTTCACCCTATTGATGATATTCAGGTGCTGGTGCCGATGTATCGCGGGCAGGCGGGAGTCGCCGCCCTGAACCGGCAGCTCCAGGAAGCCTTGAACCCGCCGGGCCGACCGGCCCAGCGCATCCTCGGCGGGCGGATGTTCCGCGTGGGGGACAAGGTGCTGCAAACCCGGAACAACTACGATAAGGAAGTCTTCAACGGCGATGTAGGGCGCATCAGGGCCTTTGACTTCACCAACCAGTCGATGCATATCCTGTTCGACGACCGGCAGATTGAATATGACTGGTCGGAGGCCAACGAATTGATCCATGCCTACGCGATCAGTGTCCACCGCTCCCAGGGCAGCGAATATCCGGCAGTGGTGATGCCAATTGTTACCCAGCATTACCTGCTCTTGCAGCGCAACCTGCTTTATACGGCGATCACCCGTGCCAGGAAGCTCGTCGTGCTGGTCGGTTCGACGAAGGCGATTGCCATCGCTGTAGGCAACGACCAGGTATCGAAGCGTTATACCGCCCTCGCCGACCGTCTGCACCAGACGGTTTGAGGCCCTGCCGCGTTATGTTTCCCTCTCGTAGGGGCGCAGCGGCGCTGCGCCCGAAGGCCGCTCCTGCGGACTGCCCGGCGGCTTTAGCCCTGGGAGACAAGCCGCTCCTGAAGCAGGTCGCCAAGCTCGGCAAGGTCGATCCGCGAGGTCGTATCCAGGCTGAGAGGCGTCACCGAAACGACCCCGTCGAGCAGCGCGCCTAAATCCGTACCCGGATCGGTCTTTTCAGGAATGGCAATGGTGTACCCGAGCGGGCCAACGGCATCCGGGCGCTCGCGTTCAGGCGGCAGCGCCAGGTAGTATATCTCCTTTGCCAGCCGGGTCATCCGCCACTCCGACTCCTGTGTAGCCGTCGAGGGAACATCGATCTTCAACACGTCGACATCGAAAGGCAGCCCGGCAGCCAGCCAGCGTTCGCCAAACAGTCGGGCAAAATGACCGGCGGCGCTGAAGTCGACCGAGGTATCGTGAGACAGGTAAAGCACCGGGTCGACCTGGAGCGAAACCGCCAGCGCCGGGAGACCTCTTGCCGCCGCCTCGAACGCCGCGCCGACCGTGCCGGAGCAGGTGACCGCCGTCGTGATGTTCTCGCCGTAATTGACCCCCGATACCACCAGCGCCGGTGGCCGGTCGGCCAGTTCGAGCAGTCCATGCAGCACCGCCTGCGCCGGTGACGCATTGACGCCGTAGGCTTCCCAGCTTTGTTCACCGTCGCCGATTGTCGTCGGGAACAGTCGACCATCGCTGTACGATGGCACGCTGCGCCCCATGCCCGACTGCTGGCCCTGCGGGGCCACGATCAACAGGTCGCCAAGCGAATCGAAGGCTTTAGCCACAGCAAGCAGGCCGGGTGAATTGATACCATCGTCGTTTGTCAAGAGGATAAGAGGACGCGCCATTTCAACTCCATAGATTTTCAAGACCGCCCAAGTGTACCGTCACAGGCGTGCGATATCAATCGCCGATATCAATCGCGCTGTAGCGCTGGCAAGAAAAAAGCCCCCGCCTGTCACGGCGAGGGCCTCGCAGTTTTTTAGCTAACCGCCAGATTATGCCGCCTGGCCGGACATTGCCAGCCGGTTGGCTTTGGAGACTTCCAGGAAGCCGATCCAGATCGAGGCGAAGACCAGCGCGGTGACCACCACTGCCAGCGCAGCCGGGTCGCCGAGCAGGTATGCATACCAGTCTGACACGGCGCTGGTGATAAACCAGGTCCTCGTCAGCAGCGCCTCAAATAAGTGAAGGCTGTTGTCGACAAGGGAGGCCAGCGCGGGCCACTGGGCGATGATCCGCTCCACGCCAATCGACAGGAAAAGGATCGGCGCGGCGACGCTGACCGCCGCCAGGATCGAGACGAAGACCAGCGTCCCGATCAACCAGGGGTACCAGCGCCGCCCGGTTTCCTCGGCTTTGATGCGCAGCATCACCGAGGCAGCAAAGTTGACCGGCGGAGCTATCTCGCCTGCATTGACCAGCACCGTATCGACCAGCGCCATCCGGTCGAACATACCGGCGCAGGTTTCACAGTCGGCAAGATGAGTCTGGAGTTCGAACTCCTCTTCATCGTCGAGCATGCCGTCCAGTGACAGGCTGATCATCAGTTCGTATGGATTATGTGCCATTACGCACCCTCCATCGCGATTGAAAGCTCAGACATATTACCGGATCGGACCTGTTCGGCCAGCATCTGGCGCGCCCTGAACAGGCGGGACTTGATCGCACTTTCGGTCGTCCCTAATGTCTTTGCAATCTCAATATACGACATATCATACCAGTAACGCAAGACTACCGCCGCCCGGTAATCAGGAGCCAGATCACCCAGCAGCTCCTGAACGGCGACGCTTTGTTCGTTGTCGGATGTATACGCTTCCGGGTCCGGGCTGCTGCTCGTCAATGATGGGTGAGGCGGGAGCGGCTCGTCAATCGAGAGCCACGTCAGCCGCCGCTTCCGGATGCGGTCTATACAATAGTTGGATGCAATAGACAGCAGCCACGTTTTGAACGAACGTTCCGGATCGTAGCGTTTGATATGCTGGTAAGCCCGCAAGAATGCTTCCTGTGCAGCATCTTCGGCTTCACCCGCATTGCCCAGCATCCGGTACGTCAGATTGTACACAGACTGCTGGTAAGTCTCTACCAGTTCGGTAAAAGCACTCTGATCGCCGTCTATGATCTGTGCGACCAGTTCTTGATCGTTACCCACACTTCACCGTCCACATACCGTTGAGTTCACCAACTCAGAGATTAGAAGTGAAACTCTACAAACCAGTACGTAAGGAGATGGTTAAAGTTTCATAATTGGTAAAACCCTACACGATATTCACTTTGATCATAACCTGTGGGGCAGGTGAGTCAAGGTCGACAAACCACCAAAGACCCGACGCTGCAACGCTTTCCGTTCGCCGACGTATCTGTGATAAAATAGCAATGGTGTTTTTTTTGAACGATAAAAGGAGAAGGCAATGAGCGAAGAGTATCCACCTTCCGAACTCCCCCCGTCAGAACGGCCACCGCAGCCCCCTCACTACTCGTGGGAAGAAGAAAAGGAACAGGAGAAGGAACAGGAAAAAGAGCAGGAAAAAGAGGCCGAAAAGGGTGCGGCCTACGCGGAAAAATATCGCCGTGACCCGCTCAGTGCAGCGTTCTGGGCAGCGATTTTGATCCTCGCCGGACTTATCTTTCTTGCCGATAATATGGGATTCCTTCCTAGCACGGGGCAGTTCAGGAGCGTCGAGGTCTGGCACTGGATCGCCGTAGGAGCCGGTCTGCTGCTGTTCCTTGAAGCGATCGTTCGTCTGGTTTCCCCCGATTATGCCCGCCCGGTCAGGGGCCGCTTCATTTTCGCCGGGGCCTTGATCGCCGTCGGCCTCAGTTCCATGCTTGGCAGGCCGGAGATCGTCTGGCCGTTGATCCTGGTCATCGTCGGCGTTTCGATCCTGTTCGGCGTCGTCTTCAAACGCTGACGGCAAAGCTCAACACCGGTACAGGAGGCAGATGTTTTGCCTCCTGTTGTGTTACAACCGGCCAAAATCGAGATACACGATCTCCTGCCACCAATCACGCAGGCGCGTCCAGCGCATATCACGCCCAATGCAGCGAAAATAGGGCGGTCGATAAGCCCTGATAAGGTCTAAGATTTTATAGCGCGGTAAAACAACCGTGCTGGCGATCAGGCTGCCGGTTTCGCCGGGGCGCATCTCGTGCAGCATCTTGACCTTCCCGTTGACTTCGACTTCGAGGAAGAACAGGTCGTAATTCGGCGACCAAGCCCGATTTTCATCTAGCTGCTGCCCGAACATCCCCTCCGTAGCGCCGTATATCTCGCGGATCGCTGCCTGCGATCCCCAGTTGGCATGGAGTGCAGGTGCCCATTTCCTGTTGATTCCGGGTGCGCTGCCCAGTGTCATCACGCGCGGCTGCCACACGTCTTTAGGACGCAGGCCGTAATTCTGGTGCAGGTACTTCCCGAACTTCAAGAACACGTTCACCACCCCACCCAGGATGGTGACGTTCTCGTCTTTTGCCGATTGGTAAGCCAGTTCGAAGCGCCGATCCCAGGCCGAGCGGCCCTGATCGCCGCCCAG
>DAOUES010000154.1:0-10596 GCA_034430335.1 Anaerolineae bacterium
GCTTCGGGCGGGCCGGTCACGTCGACGATCAGGTTGCCGTCGAACGAAACGAGCGTCCCGCCGACCATCACCTGGCTGCCGGGGGATATGAGCGCCTGCTGATCGGCGGACCAGCCATCCCAGACCGGGGTGTTTACCCACACGCCGACATGACATCCTGGCGCGTCGAGGTCGGCATAATGGCCGTCGGGCTGGGTATCGTCGACGAATGCGATTTCGCCCGCGACGAACACTTCCTGCCCAAGCTGGTCGTCACCGAGATCGCAGGGAGAAACGGCGTCGATGGTGGCCGCTTCCTGTTCCTGGGATGTATCTTCGATGATTTCCGGCTCCGGTGTTGGTTCCGGCTCCGGGGTTGGCCCGGTTTCCTGTTCGTGGGGCGACTCTTGTGGGGGCGCTGGCGGTGATGTCGGCGAGCAGGCGGCAAGCGAAAACAGCAGCGCCACCGCCAGGGCACCTTGCTTCAGTGGGGACATGATGAAGTCTCCTTGCTAGGGTTTTCCGTACGGCTCTATAGAGTACAGTTTAGCATATTTTGGCGGAGTGGGTTTCGGGTTATCCCTGCTCGATTTCGACGTTCGGCATCAGCAGGCGCTGCACCGGGCCGGGGAGGACGCCCGCAAGCTGTTTCATCTCGCCGTGAGCGAAGACGCGCAGCACGATCACCCCGGCGACGTAGACGCCCGTCCCGCCCAGGAACGCCAGCCACATATTGACGCCGTCGAGCAGAACGGTCACCGCGCCGCAGGCCAGCCCCGCCGCCGCGATCCGCCACAGCATCTTGAACCAGGGGATGCGCCCCAGTTCGCTCAGGATCACCACGTAGAACATCCCCAGCAGCACCATCTCGGCGAGGATGGCGATCACCGCCGCCGCCGGGTAGGAGTAGCGCGGGATGTAGTACAGGTTCGTCCCGATGACGAAGACCGACACAATCGCAAAGGCGATGGTCAGCGTGCGCTGGCGGTTGAGGGCGATGATCACGTACTGGGTCACCGAGTTGATCCAGCCAAACAGGATCGACCAGATGAAGATGCGCAGGGCGATTGCGCCGTGCGGTAAATACTGCGATCCGCCCAGGACGCGCACCAGCACGGGCGCAAGCAGCGTGGTCATGATCGCCGTCGGGACGGTGATCAGCGACATCAGTTTGATCGCCAGGATATAGGCGCGTTTCAGCGCCGGGCGATCCTCGACGGCCTGGCGGCTCATGATCGGGAAGAGCGACATCGTGAAGAAGGAGGGAATCACCATGATCGCGTCGACCCAGGTGTAGACCACCCCGTACCAGCCGACCACCGTGCTGCCCTGCATCGCTTCGAGCAGCACGATCTCGATGCGGAAGAAGAGCGTCGCCAGCAGGTGATTGAGCATCAGCGGAAACGATTCGCCGAGCGCGGATCGCTGGAGCTTCCAGTCGTAGACGAGGCGCGGCTTGAAGAACAGGCGGATCGCCACGAAACCCAGGCTGACCAGCACAATAAAGTTGACCGCCACGCTGACCGCCGCCAGCCCGACGATCCCCCAGCCAAGCAGCAGCGACCCGATTCCCAGGCTGGTCGTCAGGAAGGCGGCGACGGTCTGGATCGCGGCGGGATGTTCGGCTTTTTCGAAGGCGTAGAACAGCGCGGTCAGGCCGGTCGAGATCGTCGAGAAGAACAGCCCGAAATAGAGCAGGCCAATCGTCCACAGCGTCGAGGGGTTGAGCGGCGGGCTGACTATCGCCTGGCGGATCAGCAGGAAGCCGATCAGCGCCGGGATGCCGATCAGGACGAGCAGCATCCGCAGGATCGAGGTGTTCATCAGGTAGCGGTTGGCCGAATCTTTGTGGCGGGCCACCTCGCGGGTCAGGAAGGTGTTCAGCCCGAAATTGGCGAGAATCTCGAACCAGCCGTAGATGGTGAAAGCATAGCGGTAATCGCCCGCCCCCGCCGGGCCGAGCACGCGCAGCATGGCGAAGGTCAATACGAACTGAATGCCCTTGTTGAACAGGTTCAGGACGATGGGAGTGACGGTGTTCTTCGCCACGCGCTGCACATCGCTGCCCTCTTCGACCTCGCGCCCCCGGTAGATCAAGCGCCAGGCCCATACCCCGCTGGCGAAGATCAGCCCCATGAAGGTCAGGAACGAGGTGAACGCCCCGAAGCGGAACGAATCGGGGCTGTACTTGAAGCGCACCGTCCACTGGCCGGGCGGCAGATAGACGCCCATGAAATTGCCGTTGACCAGCGTCACCTCCACTTCTTCCTCGCTGCTGTCCGGCGCGCCGAGTTCGCGCTGCCACGCCCGCCAGCCGGGGAAGTAGCTGTTGCTGACGATCAGGAAGCTCTCTTCGTCCAGGTCGAGATCGACCCACACCTCCTGCGCGTTGTAAACGGTGATCGTCGCCGGTGTGTAGTCGGCGGGTTCACCTGTCACCTCACCGGCCCGATCCTCAAGCGCCCCCGGCACCTGGTCGACGGGCACCAGCACGTGCTGGCGGACGTCTGTTTCGAGGGCGAGTTGTTCGAAGGTCGGCAGGCCCGCCGACTCGTCCCAATCGTAAAGGTGCAGGCTGCTCACCGGCAGGGTAAAGGCGCGGGGGAGCGCCTCGTTGTTCTGGTAGATCAGCAGCGCGTCGTCCTGGTAGGCCAGGTCGTAGCGCGGGTTGTCGATCTCGACCTCGCTGACGATGTAGCGCGTGCCCAAAAGGTCGAGCAGCGGCGAATCGAGCGCGTCGGGGTTGAAATCGTAGAGCGGCGCGATCCGGTTGTAGAGTAGGTCGGTCTGGGGCATGATGATGTGCATGTAGGCAGCGTACTGGCCGGGGATCAGGCTGTCGTAGCCGCCGATGCTCTCCAGGTCGTGCAGCCAGCCGATGTTGTCGTTCATCGTGTCGGCCCCCGGCTCCTCGTAGACGCCGAACCGCCAGGGGTCGAGCGGATCGGCGAATTTCTGCTCGCGCATCCACTGGATCGAATCAGGCACCGCGCTCAACCAGTCGGGGTTGGCGGCGGGATTGAACCCGTAGGACCACACGCCCAGGTCGACGATCACGACCAGCGCGGCCAGCGGCTCCCAGATCGGGCGGCGTCCGAAGCGCTCCGGTAAAAAGATCGGGCAGCGGCTGACGCGGATCACGATCCCGGTCAGGAGCAGCATCGCGGCGAAAAGCAGCACGTTGCGCATCTCGTAAGAATAGAACGCGAGCGGGCTGGGGAGCGCGTCCGAGGCTTTGGCGAGGTTGTAATAAGCCGATTCGACCCACCCGCCGACCGCGCCGTAGAATACCCGGCTCAGGATCACGCCGAGCGCCAGCAGCCCGCTCCCGCCGATCAGTCCCCACCCGGCGATGTCGATCAGCCTGCCGGGGACAGGCGATCCGGGCGGCTGCTTCTCTGATTTGTCGCCCAAGGTGAGCAGGTCGGCCCCGAACCCGGCCAGCGCCGCCACGCAGAGCGTCAGCGGCCACATCCAGCGGAACGGCGCGCGTGACTGGCTGAAGAAGGGCAGTCCATAATAAAGAAGCGCGTAGACCGGGCGGCCAAAGGCGAACAGAACGCTGAAGACGCCCAGCGTCCCGAAGATCAGCCGGTAGGGGCGGGCGGGCGTTTCAGCCCCCAGCGACCAATCGGCGCGGGTGATGATCCGCTTGACGATCCAGTGGAGCGCCGCCAGTCCCGCCAGCGCCATCGGCAGCAGGCCCATATAGACCGCGCCCTCGACATAGTTCTTGATTCCCCAGTAGGTCTCCTCGACCGGCACCATGCGCCACGAGAACAGGTCGAAGTAGGCGTGGTGCGAGGGGTTGCCGAAAAAGTCGGGCATGACGAAGGCCAGGATGCGCCGGGCCGGGTAGCCCTGGGCCAGCACATCATAGAAGGTGGCCGCCGCACCCCCGGTGCGGAAGCTGCGAGTCGCCAATTGGTAGCTGGGGATCACCTGCACCGCCCCCAGCGCCAATCCGAGCGCCACCATCCCGGCCAGCCACAGGCCGCGCCCGGCCAGCCAGCGCAGCACGTCTTTGTCCTTTCGCCGGGCGATCCCCTCGGCGATCAGCCGCCAGATGGCGAAGAAGCCCATCACCATCAGCGTGAACAGCAGCGCTTCGACATGCCCGGCGAGCGAGGCCATCCCCAGGCCGATCCCGCCGATGGCGACCCAGGGCAGGGTCGACGCGCGCCCGTTGACCTCCTTGCGGCGGATCACCAGTTCGATCATCGCCAGTTCGAGCGGGAGCCAGGCCGCCGTCCCGATGATCATCGGGAAGACGGCGCTGATCACAAAATAGGCGCTCAACTGGTAGGCCAGCCCGGAGATCAACCCGCTGGTGCGCCGCACGCCCAGGACGCGCATCAGCACGTACATCCAGGTGCCCGCCAGCCAGAGCTGGAGGACGGTGAACCAGCCGTAGGCTTTTTCGATGGGAACGAAGAAATAGATCAGGCTGAACGGGTACAGCACCGACGACTGCCCGGCGGCGAGGAAGGGCGACCCGGCCAGGATGTTGGGCTGCCAGAGCGGAATCTGGCGCAGGCCGATCTGCCTGCGGGCGAACTGCTTCCAGACCAGGTTTTCGAGGACGAGGTCGGAGAGCAGCAGGTTGTCCGGCTCGCCGACATCGACCTCCTCACGCATGGCGCGGTACGGCTCCCACTCGTAGAGATTGTCGGCGGGGAGCAGCGTTTTGTTGCCGAGCGTCTGCGGGAAGAAGAACAGCAGCGGGGCGATCAGCAAAATGGCGAGTATGATCAGATCGGGTTGGAAGCGTTTCAGTCGTTCTCTCATGGGCCTCTGGCAGAGACAGGCGCACGGGTACGTGCGCCCGGATTGTTGTCCACAGGTGACACAGATTGCACAGATGAATCCGCAGGCAAGTCTACCCTATTTCGTGGGGGTTGTCAGGTGGGGGGAAGTGCGGGGGGAAAATAGTGGCTGCTTTGGTCGCTCTCTTTGACAGGTGGCATTATACTACCTGTATCAACTTGTATATTGTCAACTGCCTTTAGGTAACTATGGCCTCACATTTCAACCCTGAACGACATATCTTCCAATCTCCTGAATTTCGTGGCGTTGTTCATGACGCCCTTCGATTCTTCGATTCAACACCGGACTACGGACTGCCTCCCAAAGAGCGGTTCGCTGGCGCGGGTGTCTATGCTCTCTACTATGTTGGTAACTTTGAGTTGTACCGGCCATATACTCTAAAAAATGAGCGAAAGCCTGTTTTACCAATCTATGTTGGTAAGGCTGTTCCTGCTGGATGGAGAACAGGTCGAGAGAGACAATCGGAAACACTGGAACTGTATAGACGGCTTAATGAACATGGCCGGAGTATTGAACAGGCAGGAAACCTGACAATCGGTGATTTCAGATACAGGTTCATCATTCTGCAAGACGCTGAAATCGATCTGGTAGTTCCTGTCGAAGCCGAACTGATCCGGCACTACCTGCCGCTGTGGAACACCGTTGTGGACGGCTTTGGGAATCACGATCCGGGCAGTGGCCGATATGATCAGACCCCCTCGGAGTGGGATATCCTTCATCGTGGGAGGCCCTGGGCAGAGCGATTGAGAGGAGCGGCTCCTGAAAGAGAGAGGATTATACAAAAGATCAGTGACTATTTCTCCAAACTTACTTCTTCCTGATCTCGACAACAGCTTCATAAAGCTGGTGCGAGTCTTTCGCTTTTTCCCCCCGGACGTCTGATTGAATGATGCTGTTCCCCACACGTGCTTCACGTGGAATGTGAATATCCACGACTTCCAAACCCGTGAATTCTGCAATTTGACCAAAGTATTGATCGGTTGGAAATTCAATACCCTGGAGAATACTGTTTCCAATAACTATAAGGGCCGTTCCACCGGCCTTTAGCGTGTAGAGTATCCCCTGAGCAAACCGGAGACAGTCATTGAAATATGATGCGGCGTAGTTTGCCCATCCATTGCCGCCGTAGATACCCTTATCAGGTCGGGTGCCTCTCAATGTTTGGAGTTTTTCGGATAAGTCTGAATCGGGAAGTGAGAAATCCAACTCAACCAGGGGCTTATCTCTGACTGTCTGCCAGTACTTGCCGAAATTGGCGTGCTCAAGGGGCTTCAGGTCGCCGGGCTTGCTGGCATATCCAAGCCAGTAGAGTTGAGGTCTTGTATTTCGATTGTAGTGATAGTTATTCAGGTATGGAGGGGACGTGACAACTAAATCTACATTGGCTGGTTCAAGGTGTTTTACATACTCAAAGAAGGATTTGTTTATTACCGCCGCTGTCGGTTCGGCTGCTAACTGTCCGGTGTGTTCTAATAGCCAGTAGATATCCGCTTCTACCTCAAAAAGTTTACCGACAACTTCTTCGTCGACAGGAAAATCGGTGATTTCCGGTTTTCCTGCGCTGACACGTCTTCCCAGGCTTGGCTCATACGAGTAGTTGGAATATCGAACCATCGTTGAAGCAAATACGAGGCGGAAGAGTTCGTGCAGCTTTACATCTTCTATCGTCTCTATAAAGTCCTGGAGAATCAGAACCTTTCTCAAAACTATCGGGCTGTAGAATGGAGCGCGTGTTCTGAACCCGGCTGGGGGAGAGCTGAAAGGTTCGTAATCTGAGTTTATATGTTTCTCGAAATAACCCTCGAACCTGGAAATCTGGTAGCGCAGCGTTTGTGGATCATAGTGACGTGCGTTGGCCTTGACGCGCGAAGCGAGAGCCGCGTAAGGGTTGATCTCAAAGCCTGCCGTATTGTGTCCGGCCAGAAGCGATTCGACCAGTGTGGTACCAACACCGCAGAACGGATCAAGAACCAGCCCAGGCTCCGGTAAATAGCGGTCTATTGATTGTCGAACGAATTCACCGGAAAATCCGGCAATCCAGGGAACCCAGCGATGAATGGGTTGGGTCTTGTTGCCAAAAAATGCCGGGTCACTGAATGATGCGTCCTTCCCCCGTGCCTCGCGGGGCCTGTCAATTGAAAGGCCGGGTAAATGCATTTGTTGCAATGGCTGATTATACGACTTGGCAAAGTCAGTCATGACAGTCCTTGTAAATTTAGATGAACGCGAAGGTATTATAACCCGAATGCAGCCCGGCTGCTTTTTGTTCCACCGGGGAATCATTAAAATCGTATATACCCCACCACCAGCGTCACCGCCCCGCTGATCACCGCCATCACCGCCGGATAACCACGAGATCGCGCTGGTATGACTTATGAAAGAGGCCCAGTATAATTATCATCCTGACGGGAAATGCTCCTTATTCTCTATTGTCGAGGGGTAGATAATGGCAGAAACAGGGTTTCAGTGCAGCATTGCAGGGGAAAAGGGCGACAGGATCGAGCATCGCAGGAACCTTACCCGGACCTGGGTCAGACTCGCATGTGGATTAACCATATTATTAATGACATTTTTATCCTGGTCCGGTTTGTCAATGATGATTTCTCCAAAAGCCTCAACCAAACACAGCGACGCCGCTGCTGTATCCCCGGTTTCAGGCGCGGTTCCGGTACAAACAGCTACTCCTCAAGCGGTCGGCTCGAAACAATTCTGGCCGAAGGACAGGACGTGGATGGTCTACGTCCCCCGGGGATATTTCCAAATGGGTTCGGACGACGACACGGATTACGAGAGACCGATGCATACCGTCTGGCTGGATGCTTTCTGGATAGACCAGACAGAAGTAACCAACGCCCAGTTTGAGAAATTTGTAAATGAAAGCAATTACAAAACCGACGCAGAGCAGGCCGGTTGGAGCTATGTCTACGATACGGCGTCGACCAGATGGGTAAGAGAAAGCGGGGCAAATTGGAGGCACCCCCGGGGGCCTTCGAGCAGCCTGGATGGGCTTAAAAACCACCCGGTGACGTATGTCAGTTGGAACGATGCGTTGGCCTATTGCAGGTGGGCAGGAAGGCGTCTGCCCAGCGAGGCGGAATGGGAAAAGGCAGCCCGGGGGGCTGACGGACGTATTTATCCCTGGGGAAATCAAGTGCCGGATCAGGACTTGGCAAATTTTGCCGACAGGAACATCACCTTAGTCTGGGCCGATGAGAACATCGACGATGGATACGCCTTTACGTCTCCGGTGGGGAATTATCCGCAGGGAGCATCCCCTTATGGTGTATTGGACATGGCCGGAAATGTCTGGGAGTGGGTGAATGACTGGTACGATCCGGATTACTATCAACAGCAGAGTGTCTGGTCCAACCCGGCTGGCCCGTCCACCAGATCAGGCAGGGTACTGCGCGGTGGTTCCTGGAGCGACGGGGCGAGTGTAATACGCTCATCCTTCCGGCTGGGCTATTTCCCCATGGATTGGTATGCCTTCTACGGTTTTCGCTGTGCAGCCTCCCAATGAAAATCCGCAGGTGTTCGGCCATTTCCGGGTATAACTACTGGCAAGACCAGGGGCGGGATCGACCCCCGCCCCTGTACCTGTAGTTCGTTTCTATTCGGCAATACCATTCTTTTCAGACGAGCCGCTGTGATCGCCCCGACCAGCGCCATCACCCCAAAGGCCCACACGATTGTTTTCCACTGTGTTCCATCCGCCCCTTGACATTTAGTTGTGCCTCAACTATAATTTAGGCGTAGCTAAATAAAAAGTTCTCCCCGTACGCCGATCCCGGCCACCGGGCAAGGAGATGGTCATGGAACAGCACATCGACGAAACCGGGCAAGAGCGCCCCACACCGGGGGCAGTCGCCGTAAAGGAGATCGCCAGGATGACGGCGTTCGGGCTGCTGGTCGGCGCGCTGATCTTTGTCCCTGCCGGTCGGCTTGACTGGCCGATGGGCTGGGTCTTTGCCGGGCTGTGGCTGGTGCCCAAGCTGGCCTACGTTTTTATCTTACTCTGGCGCGATCCCGACCTGCTGGTCGAGCGGGCCACACGCCACGAGGATACCAAGCGGTGGGATAAGATCATCATCCCGGTTTACTTTGTCTTTGCCCTGGCGACGTTTCTCGTCGCCGGGCTGGACGGGGGCCGCTTCAGGTGGTCGGGTGAGATACCGGCAGCGGTGATCGTCACGGCGATCTTGTTCTACCTGCTGAGTAATCTCCTCTCAGGCTGGGTCATGTTGACCAACCCCTACTCCTCCAGCGAAGCGCGCATTCAATCCGAACGCGGGCAGCAGGTGATCACCGCCGGGCCTTACCGCTTCATCCGCCATCCGATGTACCTGGTCGCGGTGATCATCTGGCCGGTCACCCCGCTGATCCTCGAATCGTGGTGGGCGGTGATCCCCGCCGTATTGACCGTGCTGGTGATGGTCATCCGCACCGCTTTCGAAGACCGCATGCTGATCGATGAGCTGTCCGGCTATGCCGAATACGCACAGCAGACCCGCTTCCGGCTGATCCCCGGCATCTGGTAGGAGAGTGGCAATGACACAGAACACAGTCAACCAGCAGGAGGGTCAGGCACCCCTGTTCAATATTGGCGACCTTATCAAAGTCGTCGTGATGCTGGCGATCATGGTCGGGGCGATGGCCGGTCTGGCGGGGCGCTGGGACTGGTGGGCAGGCTGGGCATTTCTGGGGATTTTTCTCGTGTATACGCTGCTGCTGTTTGGGTGGCTGGCCCGGACCGACCCGGACCTGGTGCGAGAGCGCCGCAGGGATGTCGACGAACGGAACCGGCCCTATGAGTACATTATCGTTCCGACTATGGTCGTGCTGGAGCTGGCGCTGCTGGTCGTCGCCGCGCTGGACAGCGGGCGTTTTAGCTGGTCGACCGTCCCGGTGTGGGCACAGGTCACCGGATGGGCGCTGCTGGCAGGCGTTGGGGCGCTGTTCCCCTGGGTGTTCCGGACGAACACGTATGCCAGCGGCGTGGGACGCATTCAAGACGACCGCGAACACCACGTGATCACCGGCGGACCGTATCGCTACGTGCGGCACCCGATGTACGTGGGTGTCATCGCCGCGTGTGTGGCGCTGCCTCCGGCGCTGGGATCGTGGTGGGCGCTGATCCCCGGCGGCCTGCTGGCCGGGTTGATCGTGCTGCGCACCGCCTTAGAGGATCGCATGCTGCATGACGAACTCCCCGGCTACGCCGAATACGCACAGCGGACTCGCTTCCGGCTGTTTCCCGGCATCTGGTAAATCGGCAATCTACCTCAAATCACCCGACGCCCTATCACACCCCCGCTGCCTCCGCCGGTGCCGCCGCGCGATTCACCCGCCAGTCCTTGATCGCGAAGGGCAGGTAGAGCAGCGTGAACAGCACGACCGCGATCACCACCAGGTGGATCAGGTACCAGGGCCATTCGGGGAGCACGTCGAGCAGGCTGGCCGTGTCGAGCTTGCGCGAGATGTAGAGATAGTTGCTGCCCAGCAGCGCGTTGATCCCGAACACCGGAATCGCATAGGCGAACAGCCCGATCAGCGTCTTTCGCAATGACTGCCATGTCGGGCGGTAGCCCTCGACGCCGGTCATGTAGCACGCGCCGATGACCATCAGCGCGTGCGATCCGTTATTGACGAAAAAGCGCATGTGCGGGAACCCGTAGATGCCCAGGTCGGGCGTGAACAGCGCCTGGGTCGCGCCGCCCAGCGCCAGGAAGTAGCAGAACTCGTAGAGCGTGTAGCTGCGGGTGAAAAGCATCACCGGCATCATCCACACCA
>DAOUES010000155.1:0-15592 GCA_034430335.1 Anaerolineae bacterium
AGGCCCAGGGCGTCAGGCCAGGTGCCTGCTGCTCGATCAGTGCCAGTCCCCTGGCAAACGGAACGCCCATCAGGACTCCAGCCGGTGCGAGGCAAAGAATCGACAGGCCGATCCGCGCGGCAAGCGGCCATCCCAGCGCGAGATCGAATAGCGCGGTCAGAATCGGCGGCATCAGCAGCACGACAAGTACGAGTGCCGGGAGCGCCATCCGCAGGTTCCAACGGGGCGCGGTCAGGCTGCCCAGGCCGGAGAAAAGCAGGATCGCGAACAGGACGACCGCCAGCGCGATCACCGGCTGGCCCACAAAGAGGATGAACCGCTGTGCGAGGGGCATCTCGACGAACAGGAATCCCAGGCCCAGCATCGTGAAGTAGAGCAGCCCGCGCCATTTGATCGCCGGTGGGATCAACCGCAGCCGCGAACCCCCGCGCCGGATCAGCAGCGGCCCGGCGATCAGGATCACCGCCAGCACAGAGACCATCAGCAGCAGAGCCACCAACACCAGATAACCACTGCCCCCAAACGGCTGCCAGGTCGCGCCGAGGCTGGCGACGATCTCCGGGGTCTGCCGCCAGCGGAAGGTGTGGAAGAAGAAGGGCCGGTTGTCGGTCGGGGGGCGGATGTCGTACTCATATTGATCGATCACCCCGGCAGGGTCGGCCAGCAGCGCGGAGAAGGTCTCGTAGTAGACAGGTTCAGGCAGGCGGTTGTATCGATTGACCTCGTCAGGGCGGATATCGGGTAGCCAGACGACATCGTAGCCCCGGTTGGCGCAGAAAGACCGAATAAGATCGGATTGGTCACCCGTCAGCGGGGCCTGCCCGACGACAAAGGTCATCGTGCGCATGGTTCGGAACGCGGCAATATAGTCCCCCGGCTGGTCGACCCCCTGTTTGCGGAGTGCCGCCTCGATAGTCGCCAGCACGCGCAGCGATTCGGTGGGCGGGGTTTGCAGCCAGCGGGTGAGGGTCAGCAGGCCGCCGTCATTCAGCCGGGTGTAGATTTCGCTGATCGCCTCGACCGTGTAGCGGTAGTCTTCGCTGAGGCTGTAGGCCCCGGAAGTCACCGGGTGATAGGAATCGCTGAGGGCGATGTCGATCACGTCGTAAACATCACCTGTTTGTTTGATGAAAGTGCGGCCTTCCTGTGTGATCACTTCGACACGCGGGTCGGCGTAGAGATGAGGCGGGGAATCGCGGAGAATCTCGACGACCAGCGGGTTATGCTCGACGGCGGTCAGCGACGGCGTGCCGTTCGCCAGCAGCACCAGCACATCCCAACCGCCGCCCGGTTCGAGGACGAGGGTGCGATCCACGCCGGGTTTCAGCGCCTCGATCACCGCCTGGGGTATGTTGGCAGCAATCTGGCGTGCGAGATCGTCCCCCGGTCCGAGCGCGGTGACCGGCTGAAGGTTGTCGCCGTCGAGGGTCAGCCCGGCCTGCACCGGGGGAGCGGCGATCATCGCGTTCTGGCTCAACCCCGGCATGATGTGGATCGACTCGCTTGTGACGACATCCACGCGGGCGTAAGCGTTCCATTCAGAACGCGCGTGGGCGGCGTCAGGGGCGCGGAGCGCCTGGGTCAGCCCTTTGTAGGGTGAAAGTTGCAGGTCGATAGCCGCCGGGTGGAGAATGGCGACTGCCAGTAACGCACCGGCGGCTATCAATGCCCCCGTTTTGCGGAGCACAGGCCGCTTTTCGCCCGGCGGGTTGAACAACACCGCCGCGATCAATCCCAACGCCGCCGCCGCGAACAGGGTGCCCTCGCCGCCGATCCAATCGAGCAGGGGGAGAACCAGCACACAGCCAACCGCCGATCCGGCCAGGTTGGCCGCGTAGATTCGATGCAGATGATCGCGGTCTGAGGCCAGCAGTTCACCGATCACCATGCCGCTGCCCAGGAAAGGCAGCGCCGCCCCGGTAAAGGTCAGGATCAGGTAGACGATCTGCCTGCTGTCCCAGGCAATGGCGAAAGAATCGAATGGCACCCAGTTGAGGATCGCGTAGCTGGCAATCGCCAGAATGCCGAATCCTGCTGCCCACCAATCGGTACGGCGGCCCAGGTGGGGCCATACGCTCAACAGCGACCCCGCGCAGCCCGATCCGAGCAGGGCAAGGCTGATCGCCATGAACGCGAAATGATAGAACTGGGCCAGCGAAAACAGGCGGGTCAGGGTCAGCTCGTAGACGAGCGTCGCCGAAGAAAGCACCCCCACCGCGATCAGATCGCCGGGTTTGATGGTCTGCCGGTTTTGCCCATTCATCGACGTCGATTCTTCCTGCTCCTACACTACACCAGGGCGGTGCGCCTGTAAATAGTCGGGGATACACAGTACAATATCTCTGACTTTGACTCTCAATTTAGCGCCAAACCGGGAAAGGCCATCATGCTCGAACTCTACTCATGGAATGTAAACGGCATCCGCGCTGCCTATAATAAAGGCTTTCTGGACTGGTTCAACGAGACTCAGCCCGACATTCTGGGCGTTCAGGAGACGAAAGCCCATCCCGATCAGCTTGACGAGGAACTGCGAAATCCGCCGGGATACTTCACTTACTGGGCTTCGGCGGAGCGAAAGGGCTACAGCGGGGTGGGGCTTTACAGCAAAGTCGAGCCGAAATCGGTGCAGATCGGACTTGGCATCGAGGATTACGACAGCGAAGGGCGGACGATTGTCGCGGAATATGACGACTTCGTGTTCATCACCGCCTATTTCCCCAACGGCGGGCGCGATCACAGCCGGGTGCCGTTCAAGATGCAGTACAAAGCCGCGTTTCAGGCTTTTTGCAACCGGCTTCGTGCCGATGGCAAACCGGTGATCTTTTGCGGGGATGTCAATACGGCCCACAATCCCATCGACCTGGCCCGCCCGAAACAGAACGAAAAAACGACCGGCTTCCTGCCGGAAGAACGGGTGTGGATCGACCAGATTGTCGAAGAAGGTTATGTCGACATCTACCGGGCGCTGAACCCCGATCAGGAAGGGGCTTATTCCTGGTGGTCGTATCGAGGCGGGGCGCGTGAACGCAACGTCGGCTGGCGCATCGACTATTTCTTCATCACCCCCGATCTGCGCGATCTGGTAGCTGGCGCGGCGATCCATGTCGACGTGATGGGATCGGATCACTGCCCGATCAGCCTGACGCTGGCCTGACGGCGAAATCGAACCCGCAACAAAATCGACCGACCGGCTTCCCCGCCCCTGCGACAGGAAATACCCCCATTTTTGGCCTCGAACTACCACTTTTGGATGATCCCCATTGCCGCGTCTGATCGTATGATTGGGTCAATTGATGGACCACTGGCAAATGCATCAGGCAGGAATGGATTAAAGATGGTAATAGATTTCTATATACCGGGACGGGTGGTTGAACCGCCGGTGAATCGAATTGATGAGAATGGTATCTCCCTGCTCGATACTGCCAGTGGACAGGCGATGGTCGCTAATGATATGGGTGAAGTGGTCGGAAGAGATTTGAAGGTGTATTGGAATTCTGTGGGAGCCGGTGGCTGCGGACGGGCCGCCGGAACTCGGCAAAACAATTGCTGTAGGTCAATTGAACGGCAGGGGTGCTGCGATGTAATTGCATAGTCATCGCGGTACGGTGGAGCAAAGCGGCGTTCTGATACTCCCTGGAACGCCGCTTTGATTTTTCCCCCAATCCCCGATCAGATAAAAGTAAGCTGCTCGAACTGCCGGGTGATATCGATCTTGATCACGAACGGCATGTTCGATTCTTCCGGGGTTCGTGCGCCCTTGCGTTGGTTGCAGGCGGAGCAGGCCGGGACGATATTGCCGATCACGTTTGAGCCGCCGCGAGCCAGGGGTACCACGTGATCGGGAGTCAGGTTTTTGTGGGGTTTTCCACAATATACACAGCGATGGTCATACATCTCGATCAGCCACTGCCACTCTTCGATGCTCAGGTTGTTGACGGCAACTCCCATTTTGTCGGCCCGCAGTGACTGCCGGTTGGCGATCATTGCCGGGCGATCATTTCGATACCATGTCCGGCTCGCTTCGGGATTTCTGGAGTGCCAGTGCTGCAAATATGAAGCCAGGTATTGTCGCCGCCGGGCCTTGTTCTTTTCCACCCAGCGTTGGAATCCGGGGGTGCGATCAATCCGGACATAGGGCTTGTGCTTTGGCAGCCAGGCGCTTTTATATGATCGGCGGATGACCGCACACTCGCGTACCCGGAGACGTGACCGGTAGTCACGCTTGTATTGATTCTGGCAGGTCTTACACTGGGACTTTAACCCATCGGCTTTAGTTTTATCCCGGTAGAAATCAGAATCAGACTTCCACTGAAGGCACTTTGAGCAGCGCTTCGCCATGAGGCAACTCTTCGATACGATTTTTTGGATAAAGGCACTTGATGTGCAGAGGAAAAGGCTCAGGCAACGTTTTGTGTTGCCATCGTTTGGCATTGTCAACGCATGGCATTGTCAACCCCTGGTAAACGATAAATCAACTCTATACGAACATAGTGGGGATGTCAACGGGAAAATTTGTTCGGTTTTATTCTGGCCTTTTTCACAAGTTGACATCTCCACTAAATTGAATTAGTCTCAAGGCAGGTTGATGCTTTTCGAGGAGTTGTGCCATGAGCGATGACGATCTGTTCGCCGCGTTTTCTTCAGACTCCGACCCTCTCTCGGATGGAGACGACAACGATCCCTTTGCAAGCCTGGGAAGCTTTGACGATGATCCGTTTGAGAGCCTGGGTGCGCCGGGAGAAAAATCGTTCGACGGGGAACCAAAAGACATACCGGAAGTCCATACCTCGCCGACGGTTGTCTCGTCGCCAACAGTGACTCCCCCCGGCGGCGCTCGCCCGGAATGGCTGCGCGAGTTGAGTGGGTTCGACGAAGAATTTGACGATAAGCCCGCAGTCGCGAGAACCCGTAAAGTGGCTACTCAAGAAAAAAAGTCGAGCAGCGTTCTTTCCGGGATGGTCGGCAGCGGGCCGCAAGGAGTAGGATTTGGAATGACTGCCCAACAGCGAATGATCCTTTCGATGTTTTTGTTCTTCGATACTGCCGTGATCGGCGTGTTGATCCTGATGTATACCGGGGCGATCAACGTTTTCTAGCTGGTCGATGAACAAACGAGCTTGTGCAGCGGACCGGGTGATAGTCGGTCCGCTGCTTTTTGTATATGACTTGGCGCTTCACTGGATGATATAATCTGGTAAAGATAAAGCATTGTTAGCGAGTATTGAAAATGGCTGTTCGTGAAATAGTACTGGTTGGAAATGACATCTTACGTGAAAAGGCGCACCGGGTGCGTGACTTCGATCAGAACCTGCACGAGTTGATCGACGACATGCTGGAGACCATGCACAGGTACAACGGCGTTGGCCTGGCGGCCCCGCAGGTTGGGGTCAGCGAGCGGGTGATTGTGATCCAGATGCCCGACGACGAGGAAGAATACGGCCCGATGGCCGGGCAGTTGTTCGAGGTGGTCAACCCGGAGGTCGTCAAGGAATCACGGGAGACGGTCGAGGGCATCGAAGGTTGCCTCTCGATACCGGGCTATGTCGGCAATGTCGAGCGGAGCACTGCCGTAACCGTCCGCGCACAGGATCGCAGCGGCAAGGAATACCGGGTGAAAGCCTACGACTGGCTGGCACGGGTTTTCCTGCATGAGATCGACCATCTGCATGGCGTTCTCTATATCGACAGGACTGAACAAATCTGGGAAGTCGGCAAGGAACCGGAGATCGAAGAAGGGGCAGCGGAAGCTGGTGGCTAAGAATCGTTCCCGGCGCTGAAGCACCGGGCTAAAAGCATCCGAAGTATACAAAAAGGAGGGACAGTCCAACAGGAACTGTCCCTCTTTCGATTCACGCTGTGCTCAGGGTCACTTCTTTGCCTGCTGCTGTATCTTTGCCCAGGTATCACGCAGGGGCACCGTCCGATTGAAGACGAGCTTCTCCGCCGTCGAGTCGGGATCGACGTTGAAATAACCCTGCCGCTCGAACTGGAAGCGGTCGCTGTGATTGGCGTCGGCCAGCGACGGCTCGACGTAGCACCGGTTCAACACCTCCAGCGAGTCGGGGTTGAGTTCGCTGTCCAGATCGTCGCCTGCCGGGTAGGGATCGGTGAAGAGATGATCGTAGAGGCGAACTTCGGCTTCAAGCGCGTGCCGGGCCGAAACCCAGTGCAGGGTCGCCTTGACGCGCCGCCCATCGGGGGCATCACCGCCGCGCGTTTCGGGATCGTAGGTGCAGCGCAGTTCGACAATTTCGCCGTTTTCATCCTTCACCACGTCGGTGCAGGTGATGAAGTAAGCGTAGCGCAAACGCACTTCACGACCGGGCGACAGCCGGTAGAACTTGCGGGGCGGGTCTTCACGAAAGTCTTCGCGTTCGATGTAGAGCACCTTCGAGAACGGGACTTTTCGCGTCCCCATCTCCGGGTCTTCGGGGTTGTTGACCGCCTCCATCTCCTCGACGAGATCGTCCGGGTAATTCTCGATCACCACCCGCAGCGGGTCGAGCACGCCCATCACGCGCGGGGCATGCAGGTTGAGTTCCTGGCGGACGCAGTGTTCGAGAAGCTGGATATCGACCGTACTGTTGGCCCTGGCGACGCCGATCCGCTCGCAGAAATCGCGGATTGCGGCAGGTGGATAACCTCGCCTCCTGATCCCGGAGATGGTCGGCATGCGGGGATCATCCCAGCCGGAGACGTAGCCCTCCTTGACTAGCCTGATCAGGCGGCGCTTGCTGAGTACGGTATGGGTCAGGTTGAGGCGGGCAAACTCGATCTGCTGCGGGGCGTGGATGCCCAACTGCTCGACGAACCAGTCGTACAGCGGGCGGTGATCTTCGAATTCGAGGGTGCAGATCGAATGGGTGACGCCCTCAATCGAGTCGGACTGCCCGTGCGCCCAGTCGTACATCGGGTAGATGCACCATTTGTCGCCGGTGCGTGGATGTTCGGCGTGCAGGATGCGATACATCACCGGGTCGCGCAGGTTGAGGTTCGGCGAGGCCATGTCGATTTTGGCCCGCAGCACGCATTCGCCGTCTTCCAGTTCGCCGTTTTTCATCTGTTCGAACAGGGCTAGGTTTTCTTCGATAGAACGATCTCGATAGGGGCTTTCTTTGCCCGGCTCGGTCAGCGTACCGCGATACTCGCGGATTTCGTCGGCGGTGAGATGATCGACGTAGGCTTTGCCTGCCTTGATCAACTGGACGGCCCATTCATAAAGCTGTCCGAAATAATCGGAGGCATAGAAGAGCCGGTCTTCCCAATCGAAACCCAGCCAGTGGACGTCCGTGGTAATCGAATCGATATATTCCTGCTCCTCTTTGAGCGGGTTGGTGTCGTCGAAGCGGAGATTGCACCTGCCGCCGTAATCCAGGGCGACGCCGAAGTTCAGGCAGATCGACTTGGCATGGCCGATGTGCAAGTAGCCGTTCGGCTCCGGTGGGAAGCGCGTATGAACGCGCCCATCGTTCTTGCCTGCCCGGAGGTCCTCGTCGATGATGTCGTGGATGAAGCTCGAAGGCCGTGACGGTTCTCCGTCCGGGGCCGTATCAGGGTTGTTGTTTGTTGTCTTACTCATCAGTCCTCGCTTTAGAAAGCGCAGTTCGACGAATTTTCACTGCGCAAACCAGGGTTGTCATCAAAGGATAATCAATCCCGGTGCGGCGATCAACTTTCCAGCAGCGTGATCGCTGCCCCGATCCGCTCCAGGCAGATGTCTTTGCCCAGGATTTCGTTCGTCTCGAAAAGCGGCGGCGACACCGGTTGGGCGGTGATCGCCATGCGGACCGTGCCGAACAACTGCCCGGCCTTCAGGCCCATTTCGTCGGCCAGGGCACGCATGGCCCGCTCCTGGGACTCGTGAGAGAAGTCGTCTAAGCCCGCGTAGAGGTCGTAGGCGGCCCGCAGCGCCCTGAGCGTACCATCCATATCCATCTTCTTCTGGATAAGCTCCTGCGGGTCTTCCAGGTGAATGTCATCCCGGAAGAGGAATCCGATCCAGTCGACGACTTCGTTGAGCGTTTTTAGCCGCTCTTTGATCAGGGGCGTGGCCCGGCGAAGCACGTCATCGTCGACGGTCAGACCGGCGTTTTCCAGGACGGGCTTGAGGTAGGCGGCCAGCTCGTCGATGCCCAGCTTTTCGCGGATGTAGACGCCGTTCAGCCATTCGAGCTTTTCGTAAGGCAGGCGGCCAGGGGCCGGGTTGATGTCCTCCAGCCTGAAACGGGGGAGGACTTCTTCGGTCGAAAAGACTTCGCGGTCATCGCCGAAGGCCCAGCCGACATTGGTCAGGAAGTTGACCACCGCTTCGGGCAGGTAGCCTGCTTCTCTGAACTCGCGCACCTGGACCAGGACTTTCGTATCGCCATCGGTGAAAGCCTGGTCGCGTTTGCTGAGTTTGCCCTTGCCGCTGGGACTTAAGATCACGGGCATGTGGGCAATGGCGGGCATTTCCCAGCCGAAGGCCCGGTAAATCTGCACATGCAGCGGTGCGGTGGCGATCCACTCGTCGGCGCGCATGATGTGGCTGATCGCCATGAAGTGGTCGTCGACCACGTTCGCCAGGTGATAGGTCGGCAGGCCGTCCGATTTCAGGAGCACGAGGTCCTGTAATTCGGCGTTCTGAAAGGTGATCGTGCCCCGGAGGAGGTCTTCGACCTGTGTTTCGCCGCCGAGCGGCATCTTGAAGCGCACCACGTGCGGCCCGATATCCGCTCTCAGGCCAAGATCGCGGCAGTGGCGATCATAACCTGGCTGCTCGCCCTTCTTGCGCTGCTCTTCCCGGACTTCGTTCAGGCGTTCAGCCGAACAGTTGCAGCGATAGGCATAGCCGTGCTCGATCAACCAGTCAGCCCACTTGCGGTATAGATCGGCGCGCTCCGACTGGCGATAAGGGCCGTAATCGCCGCCGACATCGGGGCCTTCCTGCCACTGGAGGCCAAGCCATTGCAGACTCTGCTTGATGTCTGCCTCGGCGTCCGGCACATAGCGCTTCTGATCGGTGTCTTCGATCCGCAGGATGAAAACGCCGTCATGCTTTTGAGCAAACAACCAGTTGAAAAGGGCCGTCCGCGCGCCGCCTATGTGTAAATAGCCGGTTGGGCTGGGCGCAAAACGAACACGCACCGGGTGTGCTGATGTTTCGGACAAGTCCGACTCTCCTTTCGCCGTGACCGTTCAGGCCACCAAAAAAGCCACAACCCTGTGGCTATTTTTCGATCATTATACCATTCTCGCGGGGTGTTTCATTGCGATTCCGGTCAGGGTTTGATCAAGCCGCCGTGATAGACCAGTTCGTATACCCTGATGCCTTGTTGCGAAATCCATTCTTTGCCGGTGAAATGGGCAGCGCTGCCCTCGTTCGTGTCGGTATAGACATACCCGTCGAACGCGAACTCGAAGCCACCCAGGAAGCGGCCTTCCCTGTAGAGCGCACTCAAACTGGCCTTGATGACTTTCCCGGCGGTCGCCGCTTCGATCAGGTCGGGTTCGAGGATGCAGCCGTAATAATTCATCGCCCAGACAGCCTGATCGTTGTGGTAGACGACCTCCTCGCCGATGAAGTCCGATCCCCCGTAGTAGCTGTCGAGGTAGGCGAAGGGGCCATCCTCGAAGAGAAGGTCGGTTGAGCCGGGCCGCGACGAGGGCGCGTGTTTCCCATCGCCAACATAGGTTGCTGCTTTTGCCTTTACGATGAATTCGTTCAGCCGGGCTAACGAAACGTCCATTGCGCCCTCCTACAACTCACGTGGATTGTGCCGCAAAACGACGCTTTCGACCAGCCCGATCCCGAACAGCAGCGTGACCAGCGAACTGCCTCCCGAACTGATGAAGGGTAATGTCAGCCCGGTGACGGGCATGATACGGACATTCATGCCGATAGAAACGAGAGTCTGGAAAAAGATCACGGTCGCCACGCCCAGGCAAATCAACCTCCCGGAAATGTCGGGGGCCATCCGCGCGGCGCGGAGAATGCGGAACAGCACGAACAGGATCAGCAGCAGCACGGCTATCCCACCGACGAATCCGAACTCCTCGGCGATCACCGCGAAGATGTAGTCGGTGTGACGCACACGTAAAAAACGAAGCTGGCTCTGCGATCCCTGCATATAGCCCTGCCCCAGCAGGCCACCGCTGCCAATCGCGGTGAGCGCCTGCTTGATGTTATAGAAGGCATCCTCATCGGCCTCTGGATTCATGAAAACGGCGATACGCGAACGCTGGTATGGTTCCATCTGCGACCAGAGGATCGGGGCGATGATCAACCCGACCAGGACGAATGCCAGGATATGCTCCCAGCGCATCCCCGCCGACCAGACCATCACGAACCAGATCACGAACACCAGCACTGTAATCCCCAGGTCGGGTTGAATGAAGATGAATATGGCCGGAAGCGCGGTGAAAGCCAGCGACTTGAGGATGGTCGAGAATTTTTCGATCCGTTCGACATTCGCCGCCAACTGCTGGGCAAGGACGACAATCAGCAGCATCTTTGCCAGCTCAGAGGGCTGGAAACCGGCAATACCCAGGTTCAGCCAGCTTTGCGCGCCTGCCTCACCCTCGACACCGAGCAGGCCGCCGATCCCAAGAATGAAGACGATGAACCCGTATATCCACAGGTAGGTGCTGGTCAGCAGGCGGTAGTCAACCGCCGCGACGATCAGCACCACGCCGACTCCCACAAAGCCAAACAATATCTGGCTGGGAACACGGTCGGCGAGGCTGGCGACATCCTGCGTGGCGCTGGCGATCATCATCACGCCGAAAACGATCAGGATGATCACCATCACCAGCAGGATGTAATCGAAATTCCGCAGGTAGGTTGATACGAATTGAGTTGTGCGACTTTGTGTATTCATTGTCTGCTGCCATCAACCACAATCTGACACAAAAAGCATACTTCACCCGGTCCAGCCGAACATCCGGGCGCGTTCGACATATGAACCGGACTCGATTAAGGATAACCCCAACCCGATGATCGCTGCCATCGGCGCATTTGGGCAGTCGCCGGTGAGCCAGAAATCCCGTAATTGTTCAAGTGAGAAATGGTGGACAACCTGATATTGCAGATCGTCCGGGCTGGGGGCGATGACCTGAACGGCGTCGAGCGCCAGGAATGCATGCGCCCACCCGCATCCCCGGTTGGCATCCATCGCAAAGATGCCAATTGGGTACCACTCCGGGGACTCGCAGCCGGTTTCTTCTTTAAGCTCGCGCCGGGCCGTCTCCAGGATATCCTCGCCGGGTTTCTCGATCCCGGCAGGCAGTCCGACGATCTGGCGGCGAAAGGTGTGACGGTACTGCTCGACGAGCACGACCTGCCGGTCAGGGGTCAGCGCAAAGATGACGGCATAGGTCGGCAGATCGACGCGGTAGAAATCGTCGACCACCGTTTCCCCATCTTCGAGGCGAATCGTCTCGGCGACGACCTTAATCCAGGGGGAGCTGTCGAGGAGTTCTTTTTCGGCAAGGACTTCCCATCCGTCAGTCATCGCGGCTACCTTTCACACGGGCGGCGATCAGGTCATAAGCCATCGCCCCGGTGACCCGCACCGGCACCAGTTCGCCGACCGGAAGTTGATCTTCGACGATCACCACACCGTCGATCTCCGGCGCATCGCGGTATGACCGCCCCACGCTGATCCCGTCGCCGTAGCCCTCGACGAGGATCGGTAGGGTGCGCCCGATCTGCGCCTGGTTGCGCCGGAGCGAGATCGCCTGCTGGGTTTCCATCAGGATATTGTAGCGATCCTCTTTGACTTCGGCGGGAACCTGCCCCGGCAGATCGGCGCTGGGTGTATCCGGCTCGTAGCTGTAGGTGAACACCCCTACCCGGTCGAACATCATATTCTGGACGAAATCGACCAGTGTGTCGAACTCGGCGTCGGTTTCGCCGGGGTAGCCAACGATAAAGGTCGTGCGGATGGCGATGTCGGGCATCGCCTCGCGGAGCTTCCCAACCGTCTTGGCCACCCATTCGGCGCTGGACGGGCGGCGCATCCGCTTCAGTACGTCAGGGTGAGCGTGCTGGAGGGGGATGTCGAGATAGGGGAGGATGCGGTCGTGGGAGGCCATCACCTCGATCAGACGCGGCGTGACGCAGCCCGGATAGGCATACATCAGCCTGATCCAGGGCACATCGGGCGCGGCGGCGTCGATCTGTTCGAGCAGATCGGGCAGGCCATCTTTCATCCCCAGGTCGTACCCGTAATCGGTTGTATCCTGGGCGATCAGGACGATTTCCTTGATCCCCAGGTCGTTCAGCCGGGCGGTTTCGCTCGCGATCACCTCCGGTGGGCGGCTCACCTGGGTGCCTTTGATCAGCGGGATCGAGCAGAAGGCGCAGGGACGGCGGCAGCCATCGGCGATTTTGAGGTAGGCGCTCGTCCCCAGAATGGCGGCGCGGAGCACGCCCCGCTCGTCCGAGCCGACGGTGAGGGCCTCTCCGGGAAGGTGATAGAACGGTTCGGGACGCTTTCGCTGCTCGATGCGGGCAAGCAGGTCGACGATATCCATCCAGCGGCGGGTGCCGATCACCCCGTCGAGGCCGGGAACCTGTTTGGACAATTCGGGGCCGATCAACTGCGGGAAGCAGCCTGCCGCAATCAACAACTGGCCGGGACGTTTTCCCTCGGCCAGTTCGGATAGGACTTCGATGCTTTCCTGCCGGGCGGCGTCGATGAAACCGCAGGTATTGACGATCAAAACGCCGGCTTCTTCGGGTGTTTCGCTGCCCCGGTAGCCTTCGCGTTCAAGAAGCTGCGCCATGCTGTGCGAATCGACGGTGTTCTTGGCACAGCCCAGGCTTAATAGAAAAAACGACCGCGAGTCATTGGACATTGGAATAGAATCCTGATCAGTAAATCCCACGAGAAGGGTCAGAAACAGGCGAACGAAAGTGGAAACTGCTTACGGCTCCGGCGTGCGGCTGGGCGTTGGCGTGGGGACGCCGGTGTTGGTCGGCGCAAGCGACGGCGTGGGGGTTGGGGTGACCTGCCCATCGACCAGGAAGAAACGCTCGACTACTTTACCGCGCTCACCCAGCGGGCCGATATCCTGACCGTTATAGTTGACCAGCAGGGCCGCTCCGTTGCCGGTGCGGATGTAAATTTCTTCGCGGCCTTCGAAACGCAGTACCTGCCCCTTCAACGCCTGCCCCTGGAACTGGGACTCCCCGTCGACGATGATCTGGGTCCAGGTACGCTGATCGACGGTGATCGACAGGACGATCCGATCGAGAATCTGGGGGCTGTCATTCAACTCCGGCGTTGAGGTCAGGCGAAAGGTGGCGGTCGGCTCGACCGTGAGCGCACCGTTACCGGCTGCCGATGGCGTGGATTGACCATCGGAAGGAATATCGGCGCTTGATATGGCGCTCAACCGGGTGGTCGACCACCAGGCGACGGCTACCAGCCCGATCACCAGCACGGCAATTGTGAAGATGTTCGAATGGAAAATGCGGGCCACGATACCGCGTTTAGGCTCCGTCTTGGCGGGAGGCGATGGAGCCTGCTGGCGGCGGGTTTGCCCCAATCCCAGCGGAGCGCCCGGCCCGGTGCGCTGGCCGGGGGTGACGGTCTTCACCCGGCGGGGCGTTGACGTGTCGACCGGGCGCGTTCCACCGGATGGCCGGGTGACGGCTTCCATCGGTGGCGGTGGGCTGTCAGGCGGCTTGGGAGCGGTGACTGCCCTGGTGCCGGTTCCCGTCAGCTTCGAGAACTGTTCGATGATCTGTTCGACATCGAGTTGGAGGAACTGCGCATAATTGCGGAGAAAGCCCTTGGCGTGGGCGGTGGAAGGCAGCAGCCCAAAATCGCCGCTCTCAAGGGCCTCGATAAACTTGGCCCTGATGCGGGTCTGCGATTCGACTTCCTCGATGGAAAGCGCCTGGGCCTCGCGAGCCTGGCGCAGACTATCGCCCAGTGAATGAAGATCGCCGTTGGTCACGTCAACCTCTCACACAAAAAGCCACCGGCTCATCAATTACGCGCCGCTGGCTCTGTTCTTCACAAGTCCGGCTTATTAGCGCAGCTCCGGGAATCTGTTTCTCCCGGCAGCACTACTCAGCAGGCGCTTCTTCAGATACTTCTTCAATCTCTTCGACTGCTTCTGCTTCGGCGATAGCCTCGACTTCTGCTTCGACTTCTGCTTCCATCTCGGCCTCAACCGCTTCCTCGTCGGCTTCGGCTTCTTCTTCAGCCGCCTTGACCAGGCGCGGGTCTTCGCCTTCACGGAAAACGACGACTTTTACTGTCGGCACGAGACTGGCCTCCAACCGCACCGGCACCCGAAACGTTCCCAACTCGCGGATCGGGTTGTCTCCCACCCGGCGGCGGTCGATATCGAGGCCGATTTCTCCGTTGAGTTTCTCGGCGATTTCGACCGGCGTTACCGATCCGTAGAGTTTGCCTGTCTCACCGGCCTTTACGCCAAAGTAAAGGGTCAGTTCCCCGATCTTTTCCGCGATTTTCGAATACTCTTTGTCGCGTTCGGCGCGGCGGGTCTCCGCCGATGCACGCAGGGCCTCCGATTGGCGCAGCGCGCCCGGCGAGACTTTTACCGCCAGGCTGCGCGGGATCAGGAAGTTGCGGGCATAACCCGGCGCAACATTGACGACTTCACCGGCGACTCCAAGTTTATAGACATCTTCAAGCAGGATGATTCTCATTTTCTATTGCCTCGTTACATCATTTCCAGCGGGTTATCTTACCCTATTCAAGGGTTAACATCAAGGTCTGTGAAATGGCGGGGGTTCGCCGGGGGAAAAACAAGAGGTATTCTACACGAATAGATGCCCCAGGGTTTGACCTACCCCGTGTGAATTCCCAATATTTGGGGTGTCCACAGGCGGGCCGCTCTGTACAATTCCATCAGGTTATCGCTCCAACAGAAGGTGTACATATGGACTACGCTATCGAAACAAACCATCTATCGAAAAACTACGGGCAGGTACGCGCCGTCGATTCGGTCGATTTACGTGTGCAACCGGGGGAGATATACGGATTTCTCGGATTGAACGGTGCCGGTAAAACGACCACCATCCGAGCATTGCTGGGCATGATCCGCCCCAGTTCCGGTTCGGTGCAGGTATTGGGACAGCCCGTCGGCCCTGATGGACGCGGCCCCTGGCGCAGGATTGGGCATATGGTCGAATCGCCTGCTGCCTACCCTGAACTGACCGTAATCGAGAATCTGGAGATCTCCCGCCGCTTGCAGGGGGTTACCGATAAGGGCGCCTCTTTGCGGGTCATCGAGCAGCTTGGCATCGCAGCCTATAAAAATCGGAAAGCGGGCACGCTGTCAACAGGTAACTTTCATCGCCTGGGGCTGGCACGCGCGCTGCTGCACCAACCCGAACTGCTGATCCTCGACGAACCCGCCAGCGGGCTGGACCCCGCAGGGGTGGTCGAAATCCGCGAGTTGATCACCCGGTTTGCCCATGAACAAGGCCTGACCGTGTTCATGTCGAGCCACATCCTCACCGAAGTGGATCGCATTGCCACACGCATTGGCATCATTCACAAAGGGCGTTTGATCGAGGAATTGGAAGCCGAAAAGTTGATCGAAATCCGGACGCGCCGCCTGGAAATCA
>DAOUES010000156.1:0-3406 GCA_034430335.1 Anaerolineae bacterium
GGTCAACCGGCAGCGGTGGATACTGATCGGGCTGGTTGGAGCGCTGATCGGGGTGTTCGTGTTGAGCCTGGCGATGGGGTCGGTGCGCATCCCGCCAGGGCAGGTGATCCGCGTGCTGGCGGGCGGCGAGGCGAGCAAAGCCTCCTGGACGAATATCGTGATCAAGTTCCGGCTGCCCAAAGCGCTGACCGCTTTACTGGCGGGGGCGGCGCTGGCCGTCAGTGGGTTGCAGATGCAAACCCTGTTCCGCAACCCGCTGGCCGGGCCGTATGTGCTGGGGATCAGCTCCGGGGCGAGCCTGGGCGTGGCGCTGGTCGTGCTGGCCGGGGGCGGGGTCGGATCGGTGCTGCTGGCGGGAGTGAGCCTGCTGGGTGACTTCGGGCTGGCGTTTGCGGCGACGCTGGGCGCGGGACTGGTGATGGGGGTGGTGCTGTTCGTGGCGCGGCGGGTCGACAACAGCGTCACGCTGCTGGTGCTCGGCCTGATGTTCGGCTACGCGGTCAGCGCAGTGGTGAGCCTGCTGCTCTATTTCAGCATTCCGGAGCGGATCCATGCCTATATCAACTGGACGTTCGGCAGTTTCGCAGGTGTGACCTGGAACCAATTGAAGGTGTTCGCCCCGGCGGTGACTATCGGGCTGGGGATCGGGTTCGTGGTCACCAAGGCGCTGAACGCGCTGCTGCTCGGCGAGACTTACGCCCGGAGCATGGGGCTGAATATCCGGCGGGCGCGGGTATGGATCATCGCCAGCACGTCGATCCTGGCCGGGGCGGTGACCGCGTTCTGCGGGCCAATTGGGTTTATCGGAATTGCGGTGCCGCATTTGTGCCGGGGCCTGCTAAACAGTTCCGATCACCGGGCGCTGGTTCCGGCCTGCGGGGTGATGGGCGGGCTGGTCGCGCTCTTCACCGACCTGATCGCACAGGTACCGGGGAGCACGACGGTGCTGCCCCTCAGCCCGGTGACGGCGCTGATCGGCGCGCCGGTGGTGATCTGGGTGATCCTGCACCAGCGTAATCTGCGGGCAGTGTCATCATGAAAGACGTCATCGCCCGGACCATCGACCTGACCATCGGCTACGATCAATACGTCGTGGCGAAGGAACTCGATCTCGAACTGCGGGCGGGTGAGTTGGTCTGCCTGATCGGGCCGAACGGGGTCGGTAAATCGACCTTGCTGCGGACGCTGGCCGGGATGCAGCCGCCGCTGCGGGGCGAAATCCGGCTGATGGGCGACGATCTCCACGCGCTGCGTATTCGTGAAGTAGCCCGCCGGTTGTCGATAGTGCTGACCGAAAGAGTCGATGTCGGGCTGCTGACCGCTTCCGCGCTGGTCGGGCTGGGTCGACACCCGTACACCGGCTGGGCCGGGCAGTTTTCGCAGAAAGATGAGGAGATCGTCAGGTGGGCCATCGAGGTGGTGGGGGCTGATGCACTCGCCGACCGGCATGTCGCAGAATTGAGCGACGGCGAGCGGCAGAAGATCATGATCGCCCGCGCACTGGCCCAGGAACCGGCGTTGATGCTGCTCGACGAGCCGACCGCTTTTCTCGACCTGCCCCGGCGGGTGGAGATCATGGGCCTGCTGCGACAGTTAGCGCACAGTACGGGGCGGTCGATCCTGCTCTCGACGCACGATCTCGATCTCGCGCTGCGCACCGCCGACCTGATCTGGCTGATGTCGCCGGAAGGCGGGCTGCGGGTGGGCGCGCCGGAAGACCTGATCCTTAACGGGGCGTTCCAGGAGACGTTCCGCAGCGAGGGCGTGACCTTCGATCCGGCCTCCGGGTCGTTCAAGATCGAGGCGCAGACGAACGGTAGGATCGCGGTTGAGGGCGATGGGCTGCCCGCGATCTGGACACGGCGGGCGCTGATCAGGAGCGGGCACACGATTGCAGGCGAGGATGAACCGGCCCCGGCACGGGTCGAGGTGATCGCGGAAAACGGTGATGTCCGCTGGCGGGTGCGATCCGGGGGCGAGGTGAAAGAGTATCGCACCATCCGGGAGATGATCAGCGAACTGCGGGGGCGGGGATAAGTCCTGTCTCGTATGCATGGCACTGATTAGCACGGATCACCCCCCTGCTTCTCGCTTCAGCGAGAAGCTGTCCCCCCTAGCAAAGGGGGACGTCAAATTCTTCGAGGAGTGGCGGCAACTATAAGCATTCAGATATCCGGGTTATTTTGTCAAACGTCATAAGCGCCGGGCTAAATATGACTGTCTGAGACCCCCCTTCGACCGACCTGCGGTCGGCCACTTCCCCCTTCCAGGGGGGCAGAGATTCCATGTGTGCTAACTCTGGCACCTCCTCTATCTTACGGTTATAATCAACGCCGCTGTGACCTCTGAACGGTCAGTTGATAACGTATCACCCATATCTACATGGACTATTCTCCACGATTGTGTTAAGCATATAAGCATACCGGTAACGTCAAACAGCCGTGTAGTTTGACCGCTGGCCGGGTGGAGATTTCTTAGCGATTGGCGAGTGCATGGTAGAAGCAGAAATATCTTTACCGAAACAGGAGATAATCACGGTTATCGAGCCATCTAAAGGGTGGCTGCGGATAGATTTTCGCGAGCTGTGGGCCTACCGCGAGCTGCTGTTCTTCCTATCGTGGCGGGATATCTCGGTGCGGTACAAGCAGACGGTTATGGGCGCGGCCTGGGCGATCATCCAGCCGCTCCTGTCGATGGTGATATTCAGCCTGCTCTTCGGCAAACTGGCGAAGATACCCTCCGACGATGTTCCTTACCCGATCTTCAGCTACGCGGCGCTGCTGCCCTGGCAGTACTTTTCGAGCGCGATGTCGGATTCGGCGCGGAGCATGGTGGGGCAGGGTAAAATCCTGTCGAAGGTCTATTTCCCCCGCCTGATTGTTCCGCTGGCGGCGGTGCTGCCGCCAATGGTCGATTTTGCGATTGCCTTCGTCATCCTGATCGGGTTGATGTTCTATTATGGTCAAGCGATCACGTGGCGGCTACTCTGGCTGCCGCTCTTTTTGCTGCTGGCTGTGGCGACGGCACTGGGAGTCGGGCTGTGGCTTTCGGCGATGAACGTACGCTACCGCGATATCGGCTACGTCATCCCCTTCCTGGCGCAGTTCTGGATGTACGCATCGCCGGTGGTCTACCCGGTCAGTATGCTGCCTGAGCGTTATCAGTTACTTTACGGGCTTAACCCGATGACGGGGGTGATCGAGGGGTTCCGGTGGGCACTGCTGGGAACGAACACCCCCCCCGGTCCGATTACACTGGTCTCAGCAGGTGTGGTGGTGCTGTTGATCCTCTCCGGGATGTTTTACTTCCGGCGGATGGAAGATACTTTCGCCGATGTTATCTAGGAATTCGGGAAGTTATCTATGAGTGACCCCATCATCCAGGTCGAGAATATCGGCAAGATGTA
>DAOUES010000157.1:0-17426 GCA_034430335.1 Anaerolineae bacterium
CCGCAACGGGGATGCATCCAAAACCTGTCAGGCAGCTTGAGGCAAGGCGTCAGAATAGGGGGTAAGATCAGACCAATCCCCAATGTGGGTACAGCCGCTGAAAACAACGGATAATTCACGGCCCTCCCGAAAGCTTGAAAACCAGTCAGCCTTCGATACAATTCAGGCCTTTGTACAACACAGATAACGTATCAAGGTCTGGCAAATGCAACTGCTGTCTCTCATCGAACATCTCGCCCTGCTCATCCTCGTATTCACGTTTAGCTACCTGTTATGGTTGCGCTATCAAGAATGGCAAGAGCAGTCGAAGAAGAAAGACAAGAAGAAACCGAAGCACCGAAAGTGGCGCCCCCAAATCCCCGACCAATTGTCCGGCCTGTCAGGAGGGCCTCCAACTCGCCATAAAGCCAATCCAGCGACAGGTGAAGCCCTGGCAGGAGTACAAGAGTCCACGCGGGCGCAAGAAAAAGATCAAGACCCGGGGGCACGCCTGCCCCAATCCACACTGCCGCTACTTCGGTATCACCGATGAGACTGCTCATGCGCTGGTTGGGAACGGGAAACGTGGCAAGCAGGGTCATATCCAGGCCTTCAAGTGTCAATGCTGTCAGACCAACTTCAGTTCACGCCGGAATACCCCACTCTATCACTTGAAGACCCATCCCGACCGGATCGAGATGTGTCTCTGGCTGCTCGCCGAGGGGATGGACGTCTCTGTTCTGGTTCGGTTCACCGGCCATGTCGATGCCACTCTCAGCCGCTGGCTGACACGCACAGGGATTCACAGTGACCATCTTCACTCACTCCTGTTTGTCCAGTTGTCCCTCAAATATCTCCGCGTCCAATCCCATAGTATGACAGGCCCGCCGCCTGAACCCGCTCCGGGGCGAGCAGGCCGCGCCCATCGACAAGAATTGGCGTTCGAAGCGCGTCTTTCAAAGATTCAAGTTTCATCTCGTGATAGATCGCATGTTTGACCATAACGATCGCAGCATCACATCCGCTGACGCGCTCAAACAAATCTCCCTTGTACTCGTCGACCCAGGGATCATGGATCACGTAGTCGATGCCCCGCCTATCAAGCTCTTCGGCCAGAACCGCCGACGGGCTGTTACGGGTATCATCACTTTCTTCGAGATAGGTATAGCCCAGTAAGGCAAGGCGGGCTTCGCTCAGCGTAAGGCCGTGGCTACCGAGAGCCTTTTCCGCCAGTTTGAGGATATGGAGCGGCATCCTATCGTTGACCGCCCGCGCCGACGGGATCACCCGCAGTTCGACATCACCAGGGGCAGCCGAAGCCAGCAGCCAGGGGTCTTTGGGAATGCAGTGCCCGCCCACTCCGGCACCGGGCAGGTGCATATTTCGAGATGGCGACTTGTTCACCAGTTCCCTGACGCGCCACACGTTCGCGCCGTTAGCCTCGCAGATCATCGCGACTTCGTTGGCAAAGCCAATCTGTACGTCGCGGTAGGCGTTTTCGGTCGTCTTGACCAGCTCCGCCGTAATGACATCCGCCGCATCCAGGTCAGCTTCGACGATGTGGCCGTACAACGAGACCATCGCCTGGGCCGTCTCCGGTGTACTGCCCCCGCAGACCCGGCTGACACCCCGCAGGTTGGCGAGCAGTTTACCCGGCATGACCCGTTCCGGGCAGGCACCGAGGTAAAAGTCGACGTTGACCTGCTTCCCGGAGGCTTCTTCGAGCAGCGGGCGGATCAGCCCGTCGACGGTGCCCGGCGCGACGGTCGATTCGCAGATCACGAGTGCGCTGTCCTTGAGCACTGCGCCCAGGCTCCGGCAGGCCGACCGCAACGCAGTATAGCGCGGTTTGTGATCGGCTTCGTCGACCGGCGTTTCGACGACGATCAGGACGATGTCGGCTTCACGCAGCGCGGCGTAATCGGTCGTCGCCCGGAACTTTCCCGCCGTGACAACTTTGGTAAGCAGTTCGGCCAGCCCTGGCTCGTCGCCTTCAATCGGCGACTGGCCCCGGTTGATCAGATCGACTCGCTCTGGCTTGATGTCAAGGCCGGTCACGCCGAACCCGGCACCGGCAAACATGCAGGCGGCGGGCAGCCCGACATAGCCCAGGCCGATCACCCCCAGCGCGGCGGTCCCGTCTTTGATTTTCTGGTGGAGAGTCTGGATAGTCATGAGTTTCTAGCCGCCGAATGTGACTGCCTGGTTGGTCTGCCCGGAGCGAACGATTGCCTGCGCGACCTGGAGAGCCTTCAAGCCATCCTCTCCGCTGACCGGCACCGGTTCCCCACCCTGCACCGACGATACAAAGGCTTCCAATTCGGCCCGGAGCGGTTCCCGCTTGGCGACGACATGCCGGATCATCCGGCCCTCGCTGACGCCGCGCAGTATGCGGAGCGTTTCCCATTGAGCGCCCTGGGCGGTCGCGTTCTCGAAGAAGTAGAGGTCCTGCGTCAGGTAATCGACGCGGAACATACCCTGTTCGCCGGTCACGTACAGCTCGCGGACTTTGGTCGGCGTCAGCCAGTTGATGGTCAACGTCCCGACCGAGTCGTTGTCGAAGCGAAGCAGGCCGCTCAACAAATCCTCGTGCTGGCTGTGAATCCGGCGCTCTGTCTCGGCGAAAACACGGGTGACATCGGCATCGCAGATGTAGCGCATTACATCGACATCGTGAACGGCCAGGTCGATCACCACCCCCACGTCACGCACACGGGCCGGAAACGGTCCCTGGCGGCGGGCGTCCATCTCGAAAACACGTCCCAACTCTCCCTGATTGAGATGATCTTTGAGGGCCATCACCGCAGGGTTAAAACGCTCGATGTGACCGATCATCAGCTTTACACCGGCGCTTTTCGCAGCATCAATGATTTTCTGTCCTTCTTCGACCGAGTGGGCAATCGGCTTCTCGATCAGCAGGTGGATGCCCCGTTCGATCATGTCAAGCGCCACCTGGAGATGATCGACGGTTGGAACAGCGACGGTGACGGCATCCGGCTTTTGTTCGTCTAGGAGTTGGCTGTAGTTAGCATAGGCAGCACCGCCGAACCGCCCGGTGACTGACCGGGCAGCCTCGCTGCTCATGTCGGCCACGCCGACCAGTTCGACATCCGGCATTTCGGCGTAAACGCGGGCGTGGTTGCGCCCCATCGATCCGACGCCGATGACTGCGACTTTCAGAGTCATAGTTTGTTCACCTCTTCGACAATCTTCCCCAGTTCTTCCTGAGTAAGCTGGGGATGAACAGGCAGCGACATCACTTCGGCGGCTAGTTTTTCGGCAACCGGCAGACTGACTTCTTCGACGCCGTAGTCACGCAGATAGGGATGTTTGTGGGCCGGGATCGGGTAGAAGACGCCGGGAGCGACGCCGTTATCACGCAGTTTTTCGATGGCCGCGTCGCGTGTCGAGCCGTCCGGGGCAGCGTCGGGAACACGAACGGTGTACTGGTGCCAGACGTGCTTGTATCCCTCGCGCACCGCCGGGGTGATCACGCTCGTGATATGTTCATTGAAGTACGCAGCATTGGCGATGCGCTTCCCGGTGAACGCCTCCAGGCGATCCATCTGCACAGACCCAATCGCCGAATGAATATCGCTGGTGCGGAAGTTGTAGCCCAGCGTATCGTGATGGTAGCGGCGTTCCATCCCGTGATTGCGGATCATCCGGCAGCGGTGGGCGTAATCGTCGTCGGAGGTGGTGATCATTCCCCCCTCGCCGCTCATTACGTTCTTGGTCGCATACAGGCTGAAGCAGCCCGTGCCGAAGCTCCCCGCCCGCTTTCCATTGTGTTCAGCACCAACCGCCTGGGCCGCGTCCTCAACGACGATCAGGTTGTGCCGCTCTGCAATATCCATGATGGCATCCATATCACAGACATAGCCGTACAGGTGCACCGGGAGGATCGCTTTCGTGTTGGGGGTGATCGCCGCCTCGATCTGGGCCGGGTCGATGTTGTAAGTCTCTTCGTCGACATCGACAAGAACCGGCTTTGCCCCGACAAAAAGGATGCAGTTCACTGTTGCAATGAAGGTGAACGGCGTGGTGATCACTTCGTCGCCGGGGCCGATATCGTGGGCCATCAGCGCTACCTGGAGCGCCGTCGTGCCCGACGAGGTGGCAATTGCATGTTTGCTCTGGCAGACGGCGGCGAACTTCCCTTCGAATTCAGCCGTGCGTTCGCCCTGGGCAAGCATCCCCGATTCGAGAACTTCGAGCACGGCCTGTTTTTCTTCTTCGCCGATATAAGGCTTTGAGACATAGATCATGGGTCAACCTCTTATTTAGTAAGCTGCTGATAGAGTGATAGGGGAACCAGGATTTCCTCTTTGCTTTCCGGCCCGGCCAGCCGGATATTCCCCACATCGTCGGGCGTCAGGTCGACGACCTGGGTGGCGCGCTCGCCGCCCGGCGTGACGAACCCGTGCAGTTTGGCAGGGCTGCCGTAGACCAGCCCGTAGTCGGGAACGTCGCGGGTGACCACGCTGCCCGAACCGATCATCGCCCAGCGGCCAACCGTCACGCCGCAGACGATGGTCGAGTTCGCACCGATGGCCGCCCCGGTGCGGACAAGGGTTTTCGACAGCACCCAGTCGTCGGCGGATTTCGGCGAGCCATCGGCGTTGATCGCACGCGGGCGGAGATCGTTGGTAAAGCAGGCGTGCGGGCCGACGAAAACACCGTCTTCGAGCGTGACGCCGTGATAGACCGAAACGTAATTCTGCACCTTGACATTGTCGCCGATCTTGACGTCGAAGTCTATATAGACGCCTTTGCTGATCACACAGTTCCTGCCCAGCGTGGCATTCTCTCGAACCTGGGATTGGTGCCAGATGGAAGTGCCCTCACCGATGATGGCCTGCTCCGACACTTCGGCAGTGGGGTGAATACGGATGGACATATGACTCTGGAGCCCTTTCTCGAACGAGCTTTATCTTATCAACCGCCGCCATGATAACAAATACTCAGAGATTGGGATAGGGCTGTTGGGAATACGTGTAGAAGTGGTTGCCCTCTGTATTCGTGCTGTTGGATCATAGAAACCGGATTCGCCCGGTTCCTCTATCTTCGGTTTTTATAACACACCGGATTCTACATCGTAGGAGTTTGGATTATAATTCGCTTTGAAATCCAGCATGAGAAAGCGTATCTAAATGTCCCGACGCTCAATCATAATACTGTCTTTTGCGACTCTATTCTCGGCAGCGGTCGCCTGCGCCACAGGCGGTTCTGTGCCCATAGATGAACTGGCTACTTCAGAAGCATATCTGACACAGGCAGCGCAGCCGCCCCCCGACTTTCCCGGAGGCATCCGCACCGAAGAACCGACGGTCTTCGCCCCCACTCGGTCACCCGCCGACCAACCGGTTGAAGGTGAAGTGGCGCAGGTGGTCGAAATCATTGATGGGGATACGATTGACGTGATAATCGACGGCGAGGAACAACGTGTGCGCTACGTGGGAATCAACACCCCGGAACGCGACGAGCCCTGCTATGCTGCCGCCACCACTGCCAATGAGGATTTGGTGATGGGCCGGACCGTGCGGCTGGTACGCGACGTAAGCGACACCGATCGATACGGGCGGCTGCTGCGATACGTCTATGTAGGCGATATGATGGTCAATGAGCAGTTGGTGGCGAACGGCTGGGCCGAAGCGGTGCTCTATCCGCCCGACGACCGCTACTGGCAGCAGTTCGTGATGCTGGAGCAGGCGGTCGAAAACCTTGATGTTGGCTGCCACCCAACCGGCATTTTTGACGACGGCACTTACGAGCGTTAGCCGCTCGGCGATTCCTGCGCGGCGGCGGTCACCGCCGTGCGCGATTTTACAGTGGTGATCAAAAAAACTGCGCCGACAATCAAGACCGCTGCCAGGAGCATGCGTAAGCTCAACGGTTCGGCAGCGATGGCCCAGCCCAGAAATACCGCCACGACCGGGTTGACGTAGGCGTAGGTCGCTACTCGCTCCGGGGTGCTGACCTTCAACAGCCACACATAGGCGCTGAAGGCGATCCACGAGCCGAATACAACCAGGTAGGCCAGGGCCAGCCCGGATTTCAGGCTGATCGAGGCCAGGTTCAGTCTGCTCCATTCCCCGTTGATCGTCCCGGCCAGCGTCAACAGCGCCCCGCCGCAAAGCATCTCCAGGGCGGTGCTCATCATTGACGATTCTGGCAGGAGGGCCTGCCGTGAATAAAGCGACCCTATCGACCAGGACAGTGTGGCGAAGATCAGTACCCCTGCGCCGACCGGGTCAACGCCTCCCGCACCGGAGAGGCTTCCCGGCCCGACCAGCAGCGCCACGCCCACAAAGCCGATCCCCAATCCGGCCAACACTTCACCGCGCGGGCGTTTCCCGCCGGGGCGCAGCCAGTCGAGCAGCACCATCCAGAGCGGTACGACGCCGACCATCAATGCAGCCAGGCCGGAGGCGACGCGCTGTTCGGCCCAGACCACCCCGCCGTTGCCACCCAGGAGCAGCAGCCCGCCGATGATCGCCGTCGAGCGCCAGTGGATCAGCTTTGGGCGCGGCGCGCCGCGCAGCCGCAGCCAGGTGAACAGCACAGCACCGGCAAAGGCGAAGCGCAAACCGGCCATCAGGAAGGGCGGGATCGTGTCTATCGCCAGCCGGATGGCAAGGTAAGTCGACCCCCAGATCAGGTAAACTGCGGTAAAGGCAGCCAGCACACGTAGATTTTGTGACCGCTCGGCCACAGTTGTTTCAGGCATACATCCTCCGTATGGCTGTCGGGCGGCGCGTCAGGATTGACGCATCAGGGTGGATAGTTCCCCGGCGATGTGGGCGGCAGTCCGGGCGTTGCGTTCGAGCAGGGCGATATTGACTTCCAGGCTGCGCCCCCCGGTAAGCGCGCTGACCTGTGCCAGCAAGAAGGGGGTCAGCGCTTTACCCTTGACCCCGGCTTCGCCGGCGGCCTTCAACGCCTGCTCGATGGCCGCTTCGAGTTCGTCGGCAGGCAGCGCCAGTTCCTCCGGCGGCGGCACGGCGATCAACACCCCGCCGTCCAGTCCCAGCGACCACTTGACGTATAGAAGATCGGCCACCTCTTTTGGCGAGTCCAGCCGCACATCGACCGGCAGGCCGGAGCTTGAAGCGTAAAAAGCGGGGAAAGTATCCGTCCCGTAACCAACTACCGGCACGCCTGCTGTTTCGAGGTATTCGAGCGTGCGCGGCAGGTCGAGGATCGACTTGGCCCCGGCGGAGACGACCGCTACCGGGGTCGCTGCCAGTTCGGGCAGATCGGCGGATACGTCGTCGGTGTCGCCCCGGTGAACCCCGCCGATTCCCCCCGTCGCAAAGACGTGGATTCCGGCCAGGTACGCGGCGATCATCGTCCCGGCGACCGTCGTCGCACCGTGTTCTTTCCGAGCCAGCGCGATGGCATAGTCCCGCCGCGAGACTTTGCGAATGTTCTCGCCCAGGGCCAGCGTCACCAGTTGATCGTCGTTGAGACCGACGACGATCTTCCCCCCGATGATCCCAACTGTTGCCGGGACAGCGCCTTCCTCCCTGATCGCCGTTTCGCAGCGCCGCGCTGTTTCCAGGTTGGTCGGGCGCGGCAGCCCGTGCGAAATCACGGTCGATTCCAGGGCGACGACAGCTTGATCGCTGTGCAGCGCGTCGTAGACCTCCGGAGAAATCTCTATGTAGTCAGCAATTGGCATAATCAACTCGTCAAATGATCAGTTCGTCGTAGAGAAGGTCGACGCTCAAATCGGAACGAACCGTTTCGCGGGTGCGGATGGTCAGCGTTGCGGCGGTGACGCCCAGACGCACGCATTCGTCGAGCGGGATGTCTTCGAGCAGCCCGAAGATGATCCCCGCCGTCATCGCGTCGCCTGCCCCGGTCGGATCGACAATTGCCGTCTTGACCGCCGGGATATGGCCTTGAGTTTCAGGACCGGCATAGACGACGCCATTCTCTCCCAGCGTGATTACCGCCAGTTCCACACCCAGCGCCACCAGTTTGGCCGCCGCCGATTGCGCCGCGTCGCGGTCGTTCTCGTCGAACTCACAGCCGGTCAGGACGACTGCTTCCGGCACATTGGGCGAGGCCATGTACAGGCTGGGGATATAGGGACACAGGTTCTTTGCCAGCATCGCGGAGGTTGGATCGGCGCAGAGCGCCACGTCGACCACGTCACTGATTTCGACAACCTTCTTGAGCGCTTCGGGGGTCAGGTTGGCGTCGATGGCGACCAGGCAGGCATCCTCGAAAAGCTGCCGGTTGGCCTCGAAGTATTCCGGCGTCAGTTCGGCCATGATCGTCATATTGTCCAGTGCAAAGTCGAGGGTTCCGTCCTGGTTCAATATCGCCATGTAAGCGCCGGTTCGCTTTCCCTCGACTACCTTTGCATGGCTGATGTCGATTCCGCTGCCCGCCGCCTGGCCCAGGATGCGCTCTCCTGCGTCGTCGTCGCCGACTGCCGTCAGCAGCACGGTGGGAACGTCGAGCTTGGAGAGATTCTCGGCGATATTGCGGGCCACACCGCCCAGGCTGCTGCGAATATGTCCCGGCACCGAACTCCCCCGAACTAATGGCTGTTCTAACCGTCCCTTGACGTCCAGGCTGGCCGCCCCAATCACCAGGATATGTCCGCATTCTTCGCTCATGGCATCCCCCTCACCGGGCACGCCAACTCAGGCTTGCCGCAGTCCGGTCTTCTCCTCCCCCCCGAATTGGGGAAAGCGTATCACACCCATTGCGGTTGGGCAACACCCTTATGGAGACGTTGGGCGCGATTCGAAAGCACCAACAGCAAGGGCACGGTCCTGTCACGTGCCCTTGCCTGATCTGTTTTGTTAAACATCCCCTTATGGGTGTGAATTTGCGATGGCGGTGCCCGGTTTAGCCTGTCGGCTCCGGTTCGGCGACCTCTTCGTCCTGGGTGAAAATAAGCGCATCATCCACACAGTCGATCAGGATGGTATTCCCCGGTTCGAACTGGCCGCTCAACAGGCCGTCCGAGAGGGCATCTTCAACCTGGTTCTGGATCACGCGGCGGAGCGGCCTGGCCCCGTATTCGGGGTTGTAGCCTTCGTCGGCCAGGTGTTGGCGTGCGGCATCGGTCATTGTGATCCGGATGTCATGCTCGGCGACCCGTTCCCGCACCTTGTCCATCAGCAGATCGACGATCTCGGTGATTTCAGGTTTGGACAGCGCGCGGAAGACGATGATCGCGTCTACGCGGTTGAGGAACTCAGGCCGGAAGGCGCGGCGCATATTGTCCATCAGCTTCTTGCGCATTTCGTCGTATTCCTGATGTTCGCTCAGTTCTTCGTCGCGCGGCAGGTCGAAGCCCAGCATCGTTCCCCGCTTGATCAGGTCTGCGCCGATATTGCTGGTCATGACGATGATCGCATTTCGGAAATCGACCATGCGACCGCGTGCGTCCGAAAGATGCCCCTCCTCCATGATCTGGAGCAGCATGTTGAACGCTTCCGGGTGCGCTTTTTCGATCTCGTCAAAGACGACGATTGAGTACGGGCGGCGGCGGATCGCCTCGGTAAGCTGCCCCGCGTCTTCGTAGCCGACGTAGCCGGGAGGAGCGCCAACCAGCCGGGCGACCGAGTGCCGTTCCATGAACTCGCTCATGTCGAGCTGGATCAGCGCGTCTTCGCTGCCAAACAGGAAATCGGCCAGGGCTTTGGTCAGTTCGGTTTTCCCGACCCCCGTTGGCCCCAGGAAGATGAACGACCCCACCGGGCGGCGCGGGTCTTTCAGACCGGCGCGGGCGCGGCGCACCGCCTTGCTGATCGCCTCGATTGCCTCGTCCTGCCCGACGATGCGCTCGTGGAGCGCCTGCTCCATTTCGAGCAGCCGTCCGCTTTCTTCACTGGCGATGCGCGTCACCGGTATGCCGGTCCACATGGCGACCATCTCCGCGATGTCTTCCGACATCAGGGTTGCATTCCCCGATTCGTCCCAGTGCTCATGAATCGATTGGAGAAAAGTCTCCAGTTCTTCGATTTGCCCGGCCAGCAGCTCTTCGGTTTCGCCTTCTACGAATTCACCCGATTCGAGCCTGGCTCTGGCTTCTGCTAAATCCTCTTCCGCTTTCTTGACGCGCAAAGATTCGGGATGTTTGTACATCCGCACCCGCGCCGAACTCTCGTCGATCAGGTCAATTGCCTTATCAGGCAGGAAGCGGTCGGGGATGTAGCGCGCCGAAAGGTGAGCGGCGGCGTCGATTGATTCGTCGGAGATAGAAAGGGCATGATGCTCTTCGTATGGCTTGCGAATGCCCTTCAGGATGTCGATTGTTTCTTCGATGGTCGGTTCGTCGACGATGATCGGTTGGAAGCGCCGTTCCAGCGCGGCATCCGATTCGATATGCTTGCGGTATTCTTCGAGCGTGGTCGCGCCGATGCACTGTAGCTCCCCGCGTGACAGCGCCGGTTTGAGGATGTTGGCCGCGTCGACCGAACTGCCCGCCGAGCCTGCCCCGACGAGCATGTGAACCTCGTCGATGAATAGGATGCTTTCGGACGATTTCAGTTCGTCGATCACCCGTTTGAGCCGTTCCTCGAACTGGCCCCGGTACATCGTACCGGCCACCAGCGAGCCGACATCGAGTTGTAACAGGCGTTTGCCGAGCAGCGGCTTTGGCGCTTCTCCGGCGTAAATCCGCTGGGCCAGCCCTTCGACGATAGCCGTCTTCCCGACCCCCGGTTCCCCGATCAGGGCCGGGTTGTTCTTCGTTCGTCGGCTCAAAATCTGGATCACGCGCTCGATCTCTTGTTCGCGCCCGATGATCGGGTCGAGCTTGCCCTCTTCGGCAAGCAGTGTCAGGTCCGTCGCCAGTTGGTCGACCAGCGGCGTTTTCTGGCTGCTGGTGCTTGGGCGCGCTTCGCCGCGTTTCCGCTGCGGCTGCTGCGGCCTCGGAGGTCGTGAAACCGATGGGCTGTCTTGCAAAATCCGGCGTGTCTGCCGCCGGATTTGGTCGGAGGAGATATCCATCTCGTGTAAGATATCAATCGCCATGCCCTCGTTATGCTGCACCAGCGCCAGGAGCAGGTGCTCCGTGCCGATGTAGTGGTGCCCCATCTTGCGGGCCTCGTCGACGGCCATCTCAAGCACTTTCTTGGTGCCTGGGCCAAGCTCGATCTTGGCATAAGTTATCTGGTCAGTTGAGGGTGATTTGCGCTCGATCAGTTTTTCGATTTTCTCGATCTCTAATCCGAGTTCTTTGAGCACCCGACCGGCGACTCCGCCTTCTTCACGCATCAAGCCTAACAGCAGGTGTTCTGTTCCGATATAGCCGTGCTGGAGCCGCTCTGCTTCTTCTTGGGCAAGACTCAACACACGGCGTGCGCGCTGAGTGAAGCGTTGCATTTTGTCAGGCATTGCCTGAACCCTCCGTCCAACTCGCTGCCAATACTGATCCAATCATCATCATACATCCCAACGTAGAACTGAAGTTGATCGTACCGTATTCAAATAGTTACTGCTACTTTCTACCCTTACTCTAACGCAAATCTGGTACAGGAGTCTCATGATCGGCAAATTCGATAAGTTTTTGTAAATATCCGCCGGGCTTGACCATCCCCCAAAGAGAGCATACTATGAGGGTCTGGTAGGAAAGGAGCGCCGGAAATGCGTGCCGATGATGTGAAGGTTCTCGATGCCACTACCCTTGATCGCCTGGAAATAACGCTCGACCTGCACACCCGTGAACGGGTGCCGGTAGATCGCTACACCGCGTTTAGCTGGTCGGTGAGCCGCCACCACATGTTCGAAGCCTGCAAGCGCCGCTACTATCTCAATTACTATGGAGCGCGGCGGGTGATCGACGCCAAAGACCGCCTGATCAGCGCCGTGTGGTGGCTCAAGCAGGTGACGTCGATACAAACCTGGATCGGCTCGGTGATCCACACGGCAGCGCAGGAAGCGGTCAGGGCGGTCGTCGAGGGGAAGGAACTACCCGGCGAAAAAGTGGTTGAACGGGCCAACCGCCTTTACCGGGCGGGGCTGACCGCCTCGCAGCGCGGCACGAAAGTTGAAGGTCAATGGCTGGCGCTGCTCGGCCATGTCTATCCGGAGCGCGGATTTACCCTCGACCTGGATGCCGCCGCCGCGCTGGTCGACGACCTGGCCCATACCTTTCTTGACAGCGAAGCCTACGCCCTGGTTTGTGAAAACCCTGAACATGTTCGTGAAGTCGACGAGCCGTTCCAATCCTTTCTCCTCGATTCTGGCTCCCGGATCGGTCGGGTGCGTGTCTTTGCCATCCCCGACGTGCTGCTGCACGACGGCGAGCAGATCACCGTGATCGACTGGAAAACAGGCGATGTCACCGAACCGGGCATCCACAAGCAGGCTGGCGTTTACCGGCTCTACGCCCACTATGAGTACGGGCTACCTGAAGAAGCAATCCGGGTTCAGATTTCCAATCTGGGCAATGATGGTGAAACGGTCGATCCGCCCGGCGGCACGCCGCCGCTGGCCGAAGCCGGTGAGTTCATCCGGGGCAGCATCAAAGAGATGGTCGACCTGATGGAGGATGTCACCTATAACACCGTCTCGATCCGGTCGTTCCCGATGACCACCGACCGGTCACAGTGTTTGCGATGTGGATTCCGGCGTGCCTGCTGGCGTCATGAGGATGTCGATGAACAGTCATAGAGGAGAGTACAGCGGCGAGGCCATCCCGCGCACGATGCTGGTCGAGGGGCCGTTTGGCGTCGGGAAGACGAGCTTTGCCATTGAGACGCTTTTTACCTGGCTCAGTGACGGGGTGCCGCCGGAGAACATCCTGGTGATGGTCCCCCAGCGCACGCTGGCCTACCCGTATTGGGAGGCGCTACGCGGGGCGGATTACGGGCCGCTGGGCAGCGTCGACGTGCGTACCGTCAACGGGCTGGCTAAGGATATGGTCAATATCTACTGGCCGCTGGTCGCTGGAGAAGCCGGTTTCGCCGAACCGGATCGCGGCCCGCACTTCCTGACGCTCGAAACCGCCCAGTATGCGATGGCCGATTTCGTCGACCGGGCCGTCGAGAACGGCGAGTTCGACGCGATCAACGTTTCCCCGCAGCAGATCGCCCGCCAGATCGTCGACAACCTCGGCAAGGCGGCGCTGATGGGCATCGACTACCGCCAGATACCCGACTATCTGGCGTCGGCCTGGGGTCCAGATCGACCGCGAAAGCGTATATTGGCGTATCAGGCCGCCGGGCGTGTCGCCGATGCTTATCGGCAGTACTGCCTGCAATACCGCCTGCTCGACTATTCGCTCCAGATCGAATGTTTCACACGCCTGCTGCGCCTGCCTGACTTCCGCAAGAAGTTTTTCCGCGCGAGAACGCACCTGATCGTCGATCACGTCGAAGAGGAAGACTCGCTCACCCACACCCTGATCCGCGATTGGCTGCCCCATCTCGACGCGGCCCTGCTGGTCTACGAGCAGGACGGCGGCTACCGGGTCTTTCTCGGTGCCGACCCCGAAGGGGGGCGGGCGCTTGCCCGTCACTGCGAAGGGGTGCTGACGCTCTCCGAGTCCTATTTCACCTCGCCCGGTCTGGGGGCGCTGCTCGACGAAGTTGCTTTCAGTTTCAACCGGCCCGGAGCCGAACCCGCCCCGGAAGGCAGCGATCTCGCCTTCGATTTCGCCTTTCACAGCTACTACCCACAGATGATCGACTGGGTCGCCGACCGGATCGGCCATCTGGTGCATGAGGAGGGCATCGCGCCGAAACAGATCGCCGTTCTTGCTCCCTTCCTCAGCGATGCGCTGCGTTTTTCGCTCGGCCAGAAGCTCGACCGGCGGGGCATTCCGCACGTATCGCACCGGCCTTCCCGCGCCCTGCGTGACGAACCCGCCGCCCGCTGCGTGCTGACCCTCGCCGCGCTTGCCCATACCGAATGGGGGGAGCGCCCGCCCCAGGCCGATGTCGCCCAGGCGCTTCATCTTGCCATCGATGGCCTTGATCCGGTGCGGGCGGCGCTGCTGGCGAAGGTCGTCTACCGGCCCGGCGGCGATGAGGTGCTGACTTCGTTCGACCGCATCACCCCGCAGATGCAGGCGCGGATCACCTACCTGGTCGGGCAGCGCTACGATCATCTGCGCGGCTGGCTCACCGCCGCTGCCGGTGAAGAGACTGCTGCCCTCGATCATTTCTTCAGCCGGATGTTCGGCGAGTTGATCTCCCAGCCTGGTTATGGTTTCCATGATGACGCAGAAGCCGGGCGCGTTGTCGCCGAACTGGTCGAATCGGCCCGTAAGTTCCGCCAATCGCTCTATGCCGATGAAAGTGTCGATCCTGTCGAGATCGGTCGGCGCTATTTCACGATTGTCAAACAGGGGCTGCTGGCTGCGCTCTACGTCGCAAGCTGGCAGGACGAGCACGCCGACGCGGTTTTCATGGCCCCGGCTTATACTTTTCTGCTGCGCAACCGGGCAGTCGATGTCCAGTTCTGGCTCGATGTCGGGTCGGTGGGCTGGTGGGAGCGCCTCGACCAGCCGCTGACGCACCCTTACGTGCTGTCGGCGAACTGGCCCGCCGGGCGCATCTGGACGGATTCCGACGAGGTGATCCGGCAGGAGGAGATGCTCTACAAGATCGTCTCCGGCCTGATCAGGCGCTGCCACAGCCATATCTATCTGGGATTGAGCGATCTCGGCGAGCAGGGTTATGAGCAGCGCGGCCCGCTGCTGCGCGTCTTCCAGCAGATTTTGCGCCGCCATCCTCAACCGGTCGAGGGTTTGGAGGTGAGCCATGAGTGATCTGAAACTCCGCCCCTCCCAGAAAGAAGTAGTCGGCTATACCGGCGGGAAGATGGCCGTCGCCGCTGTTCCCGGCAGCGGCAAGACCTTCACACTTTCTTATCTGGCCGCGTCACTCGTCGAGCGGCTGGCGATGGAGAACCGCCTAGACGAGCAGGAAGTGCTGATCGTCACCTTTACCAACCCTGCCGTCAATTCGTTCCGCCATCGAATTTCCAATCTGGTGCAGCAGGAACGCGGGCTGCTCCCCTATGTCGGCTACCGGGTGCGGACGCTTCACGGGCTGGCCCACGACATCGTCAGGATGCGTCCGGGGCTGGTTGGGCTTTCCGAGAGCTTCGAAATCCTTGATGAGCGCGTCACCTCGACCATCATCAGGGACATGGCCGAACGCTGGATTCGCACCGACGGCGACATGCTGCTCGACTATTTCGATTTCACCCGCTTTGAAGATATCGAATCGGCCAGCCGGACGCTCCGCAGGAACGGAGTCGATCTGGTCGAGTCGCTGGCCTACGAGGTGATCCGGCTGGGCAAAGACAATCTCTGGGAACCGGACGAGATGGCCCAGGTGCTCGACCGCACGGATTTCGATCTACCGCTCGCCCGGATGGGGATCGATCTCTACGCGGGGTACCAGCGCGGACTGGGCTACCGGGGCGCAGTCGATTTCGATGATCTGGTGCGCTACGCGATGGCCGCCCTTGAATCCGACCCTGAGTTCCTGGCGCGGCTCCGAACGCGCTGGCCCTACATTCTCGAAGACGAGGCACAGGACAGCAGCAAGCTGCAAAATGATATGCTTCGCCTGCTCTCCGGCGATGGCAACTGGGTGCGGGTCGGCGACCCCAACCAGTCGATCTACACCACCTTCACCACCGCCGACTCGAACTTACTGCGCAAGTTCATGAATGAGGATGACGTGGCGAACCGCCCGCTGCCTGTCTCCGGGCGCTCGGCGCTGCCGGTGATCACCCTCGCCAACCATCTCGTCGATTGGACGGGGCAAAGCAGCCTGCTCCCCGACCGGCTGCGCGGGGCGTTTTACCCGCAGCAGATCGAACCGACCGCGCCCGGCGATCCCCAGCCAAACCCGGACGAGAGCTTCATCTATCTCGATTGGGACCCGGAGAAGAACGTTACACCCGAAAGCGAGATCGACCGCGTGCTGCGCTCGTTGGAGCGCTGGCTTCCCGATCATAAGGACTGGACGGTCGCCGTGCTTGTCCCGGAGAACAGCCGGGGATTTAAAATTGCCGAGGCGCTGAAGGAACGCGAGATCGAATATGAGGAACTTCTGCGCTCCACGTCATCGACTCGTGATGCCGCTTCTCGTTTGCAGGTCGTCTTTGACTTCCTCGCCGATCCCACCGATGGCCGCCGTCTGGGAGGGCTTTTCCGCGATGTCTGGTGGCCTATGGCCGTCCCCGACCCTGAACACGAGGAGGCGGTGATCGTCGGCGACCAGGTTTACCGGGCGCTGAACAAACTCCGTACCACCGAAGATTTTCTCTGGCCCGGCCCGGAAGGGGACTGGATCGATTCGCTGGGTGATGACCTCGACGAATCGGTCAGAGTGCTGCTCGAACAGTTCCGGGCGCAGGCCCAGTTCTGGCTGAATGCCGGGTCGCTCCCCGTCGACCAGCTTACCCTGACGATCTCGCAGGCCCTCTTCACTGGCCAGGCCGATATCGCCCTGGGGCACAAGATCGCGGTCGTGCTGGGCGGGATCGCCGCCAGCAACCCGGAGTATCGACTGCCGCATCTGGCCCAGGAACTCCGCTCGATTTCGCAGAACGAGCGCCGCTTCCTCGGTTTCGACGATACCGCCGAAGGCTACGAGCCGAAGAAAGGCGTGGTAACTGTCGCCACGATGCACGCTGCCAAAGGCCTGGAATGGGATCGTGTTTACCTGATGGCGGTCAACAACTACAGCTTCCCTGCCGCCCAGCCCGCCGATTCCTATATTGCGGAGAAGTGGTTCATCCGCGACGATCTGAATCTCCAGGCCGAAGTGCATGAACAGGTCGAACTGCTGATGAAGGGCCACCCCGAAACCTATGTCGAAGGCCGCGCCTCGCGTGAGGCCCGCATCGACTACGCCGCCGAACGGCTGCGCCTGCTCTACGTCGGGATCACCCGCGCCCGGCGCGACCTGGTCATCACCTGGAACATGGGGCGCTTCTGGGAACAGGGCCGTGAAAACGCTGCCGCCGCCGCCCTGATCGAGTTGACCGGCTTCTGGGAAAGGGAGTTTAAACAATGACGCTTTCCGGGCCATTTGCCCATCTAAACAACGAGCGCCGGGTGCTCGACACTTCACAGGATTCGACGGTTCAACCCGGCCAACTGCCGCCGCTGTTCCAGTTCAGCCAGAACAGCCTTCAGGACTATGCCGATTGTCGGCGGCGCTTCCAACTGCGTTTCGTCGAGGGTCAGCGCTGGCCCGCCGCCCGCAGCGAACCGATTGAGGAGCACGAGCAGTTCGTCAATCATGGGGTGGATTTTCACCTGCTGGTGCAGCGCCACCTGTTGGGCGTTCCGGTCGAGAAGCTGGCCCCGGTCGAGAATCCGCTGGCCGAATGGTGGGATGCCTATCTGAATTTCCCTCCCCCCGACCTGCCGACCGCCCTTCGCCTGCCCGAAGTCCAGCTTTCGACGCCAATCGCCGGGTATCGCCTCATGGCGAAGTTCGACCTGC
>DAOUES010000158.1:0-2311 GCA_034430335.1 Anaerolineae bacterium
AACAGCAGAGTCGAGAGCGATTTGAGTATTCGAGAGAAGTTCATAACAGTCATTCAGATGGTGGAATAATTTGATAGACAACGAACGATATATCACCGAAACGATTATATGTTTCTAACTGCTTCTCTGCCGAGAAGCCTGCCTGCCCAACCGCTTCCAGGTCGTCGGCATGACTTTCCCATCCGGGAAGGACGAGCATCCTTATTGAACCATCCTTCCCATTAGCGATCAAATCTTCGGCCAGGGTTTCAGGCGATTCGACGTAGGTCAGGTACAGATACGAATCGAACAGGTAATAATGCAGCGTCCAGCCGAGCGAACCGTAGTAGACGACGGTTCCCATTGGCCGGGACTTCAAATAGTCAGCGAGTTCGTCGATTCCGTCGTATGCGCCGTGATCAGCACCGACCGGGTACCGCCCCTCAGACGCACGGACGGCGGGGACGGCCAATACTGCCACACACAGAATCAAGGCGACCGCTTTCAGCACATCGCCAGAATGAGACAGCCACCCGGCGGTAAGATCGGCAAGCAGGGTCAACGAACGGCCAGCAAGCAAAGCGATCAGCGGGACAAGGGGCAGGATATAGCGATCCCAGACAGGGACGGCGACCAACCAGTGGAGAAGCGCGTAGCTGACAACAAAGATAAAAATGACGGTTGACCACCACCGATTCGATTTTAGTGTTGGCACGATCCATTCCAACGGGAGCAGAATCGCCAGGAGCACCAACAGCAAGCCATTGGCAAACCAATTCCCGCCGACAGCCTGGAGCCAGTTCGACCAGGCACGGGCACGGGGGAGCAGTTCTTCCCGCGATACGAACCGGCCCGGATTGTTGGCGTCCATCCCGGCAGCCCAGAAAGCAGGGGCGGGCGCTCGAACCCAGTCCCAGATGGCGATCAGGAGGATAATCAGGGCGAGGGCGGCGAGAAAGAGGCACAGGTTGGGGAGGCAATTACGGATTCGCCTGTAGGGAACATATACGTTCTCCATCTTCCCCCCCGATGAAGTATCTTCACCAGTAATTGCGACAGCACCCCCCTGCTTCTCGCTAAACGAGAAGCTGTCCCCCCTTAGCAAAGGGGGACGACTAACGCTTCGGGGAAGATTACCTTTTTGACCGTGCCGGAGCAGTCTGTCAGTGCTATCGACAAGCACGCCCAGGGCAAGTACGAGGGGGAGAAAAAATATCCCGCTTTGCTTGGTGGCGAAGGACAGCCCCAGGAGGATTCCGGCCCAGAGCCAGCGGTTCGATGGCTTCCGGGGGGAGGTGATCACCACACAGGCGGCGAGCATCCACATGACCATCGGGGGATCGGCGAAAGTGGTGGGCGCGAACTGGACGGCAAACGGCGACAGGACATAGATCATCACGGCTATAAACATCGACCAGCGAGAACGCCAGAGATTCCAGGACAACCGCGCCGCGAGCGCGATACTGATCAGGCTGGCGAACAGGCCGGGCAGCCGGGCGGTCAGCTCACTGCCCCACTCAATCGAGATGCCAAGCGAGAGAAGGTAGTAGAACAGCGGAGGTTTATCGACGAGCAGGGGGGTATCGACGAGCAGAGGATCAATGCCCTGGATGATCAGGCGGCCCAGGGTAGCAAAAAGGGCTTCGTCGGCATGGAAGCGAAATTCGGTGAGGAGCCTGATCCGAAGGGCCGCGCCGACGAGTACCAACAGGGCCAGCAGCCAGATTCGGCGAGAAACAGGCAGGGGCCGCGAAGACTTATTACCCGCCGCCCCTGATAATCCGGCTTGCACTGATTGGCCGTGCATGGCTGTCCTATCAATCGGTAAAACGATACTTGATCAAAGTCCATAACGCGGGAATGCCATCCCAGCCAGTGATCTTCTTACCTTCGTCAAAATCGCGCCCATAGTAAGAGATGGCGACTTCGATGATCCGGCAGCCGCGCTTGGCGACCTTGGCCGTGATCTCCGGCTCGAAATCGAAACGCCTGGCGTGCAGGGGAATATCGCGCACCACGTCAGCGCGGAACGCCTTATAGCAGGTTTCCATATCGGACAGGTCGAGGTTATAGAGGATATTGGTAGTCATGGTCAGGATGAAGTTGCCGACGCGGTGCCAGAAATTCATCTTGCGGGCCGGTTTTCCCATGAAACGCGACCCGTAGACGACGTCGGCGCGGCCTTCCTCGATAGGCCGGAGCACGTCGGCATAGTCGCGCGGATCGTATTCCAGATCGGCGTCCTGGATAATGAACATCTCGCCCCTGGCATTCTCAAACCCGGTGCGAACCGCGCTGCCCTTCCCCTTGTTTTTCTCATGCAGGATCACGC
>DAOUES010000159.1:0-28095 GCA_034430335.1 Anaerolineae bacterium
TGGCTTGCTGGCAGGCGCCGCCGGGGGGATGGCCTTCAACGCCATTGTGCGATAGACCCTGGCAGCGCTTCTGATAGGCCACCGACTGAATAAACACAGGAGAAGACACAATGGGAAGTCAAAGCCAGGAACAGCAGCATAACGGTAACAATGCAATCCCCTTTTTAGCCGGAATGTTGGCGGGTGGACTGGCTGGCGCGGTGGTGATGCTGCTGCTGGCCCCACAATCAGGCAAAGAGACACGCGCTCAAATCCAGCACAAAAGTATCGAGCTGCGCGATCAGGCCACTGAGACTGTGGAAGGAGCGGTGGCGCAGGTTCGCCAGACGGCCCAGCAGTTCACTGGCGATGTGCGCGAGAAGGCTGAAGGACTCCAGCAGCGCGCTCAGGATATGTTCGAAGAGCAACGAGAACGATTGACCACATTCGTAGAAAGTGGGAACAAGTATATCGAAGTTTCCGCATGACAACCCGAGGAGGCTTATGTGGGAAACAAACAGCAAATCTCAACTGAGGAAGCTCGTTCAGTCGGAACGCAACTCGGTCTCGACTGGGAACAAATCGATCTGGAACAGTTTCGGCGCGGGATCGAGGTAGAGCTCGAACATGGCGCGCGCGACCCGGAAACCAACGTGACCGGTGACGATCTGGCGCTCACAGGAAAGATCGCCTGGGCACATCTCAAGGAATTCCCGGACTACTATACCCGTCTGGACAAACTCGAAGCGGAGGCAGATGCCTATTGGTCGTCGCGCCGCTAAGAGCGACTCCAATTACGTTTGCCGATTCTCAAATCGACAGATTGATTGAACGCATGGTGAAATTTGAGCGCCAAGTTTCGAATGAGAGATCACACAGCAAAGGAGAACCATGAGAATAATAATTGGCCCAATCTATACCCTGCGACCTTACGAACGCGGCATCCAGGAAACCCTGGGCAGGTACAACCGATTTGTGATGCCCGGGCTGGGATTTCAAGTTCCGCTCGTTCATATCATTCGCGTGCGTGATGTCCGCGAACATACGATGGATATTGAACCTCAACCGGTTATTACCAAAGACAACGTTGAGATTACCGTAGATGGTGTCATGTGGGTTCGCCCCACCGTCGATGAAGAAGGCATCAAACGTACTTTTTATAACATCGACAATTGGAAGCGAGCAGTCATCCAGCTGGCAATGACAAATCTGCGCCAGGAGTTTGGCGAATTATCGCTGGATGAGAGTCTCGTTGCTCGTGAGAAAATCGCCAACAATTTGCAGCGGATACTGAACGGCTTCGCCGTCGAATGGGGGTTGACCGTCAGTAAGGTGGAAATCCGCCTGATCGATCCGCCCGACGATATTAAAAAAGCCATGCATAAACAGAAGACAGCCGAGCAAGAGCGGCGTTCCATGAAATTACTGGCGACGGGCGAGTTCGAGGCTGCGGAACAGCAGAAACTGGCGATCATCCAGCGGGCTGAGGGAAGGCGTGAAGCTGTGATTCAAGTAGCCCAGGGCAAGGCGGAAGCCATCCGCCTGGTCAATGAGGCTGCCCATCAATACTTTGTCGGCAATGCCCAGGCCCTCAAGCAAATGGAGATGATCGAAACCGCCCTGCGGGATAACACTAAGGTTGTCATCACCGAACACGGCATCAGCCCTACCCTGCTGCTGGGCAGCCTGCCGGTCAGTGCGTCAGGTGATGGAGGCGTCGGTGGGGTTAAGGCAAGAGAAGTGAAGAAATAACCGGTAAAAGAAGTAAGGAATGAGGATGGAGACAACCCTGTATGTCATTGCATTGTTTGTGGTTATAGCCCTTTCGCTGGCGGAAGTTGGCCGGAATAGGGACAAGCGGTAGCACACGCACTAGATCGTGCACCGTATGAGCCGATGGGCTGATTATAACCCCGTCATCAAGAAGACTCGATCCGCAAGTCACCAGGGCCGAGTCTCAACAGGATCGGGTGGCTGCTGCTGGAAACAGTTGACAGCAGGGCGGATGGCCCGGCTTCGGTGAAAGTTCGCCAGCACTTTCTTGAACAGCGTTCGCTAATACGGATAGTGAAACCCGATCGTGAAAGCTTACTGTCATAAGACCGAGAAAGGCAATATTGAGATGAGCACAAAGTTATGCATAAAGAATCTGAACAGGTATACGACGGAGGCTGATCTCACGGATCTGTTTAATCATATAGGTCTGGTTCTGTCTGTTTCCATCCCCGTCGACGTAAGGACGGGCAGCCATAGGGGAGTTGGCTTTGTAAACATGACCGAGGCGGGAGCCCTGGCGGCCATCCAGTCTCTCAATGATTCTGTATTTCAGGAATCCCGGATTTCGGTGAGCGATACAGATAAGAGCGATTAACCCATAAGTTTTTGTCATCAACAGTCTGTGCTGAAGCGCGGAAGGCTTTTGCCCAGGATAGGCAATTGCTTTGGATAGAGTCCAAACATAATAAGGAGGCATCGTTGAAAATCTTACTTGTTTACCCAGAATTTCCAGATACCTTTTGGAGCTTTAAACATGCGCTCAAGTTTGTTCGCAAGAAGGCCGGGGCACCGCCGTTGGGCCTGCTGACCGTAGCAGCCATGCTGCCTGACGAATGGGAAAAGCGGCTGGTTGACGTCAACGCGACCAGCCTGACCCAGGAAGACCTGGCATGGGCTGATTATGTCTTCATCAGTGCTATGATCGTGCAGCGGGATTCGGCTCGCGCGGTGATCGATCGTTGTAAAAAGGCCGGGGTGAAGGTGGTGGCAGGTGGCCCGCTTTTCACTATGGAACATGAGCAATTCCCCGGAGTGGATCACTTTGTACTCAACGAGGCTGAACTGACCCTGCCGCCTTTCCTGACAGACCTGGCCAACGGGTGCGCTCAACGTGTCTACACCACGACCGAGTTCCCGGACATCCACCAGACACCCGCGCCGCTGTGGCACCTGGCAGACCTCAGGCATTATGATACGGTCAGCATTCAATTTTCCCGCGGCTGCCCTTACAACTGCGATTTCTGCAACGTAACGGCGCTTTTGGGGCATCGCCCGCGTCTGAAGACCGCCGAGCAGATCATCGCGGAACTGGATGACCTGTATGCTCTGGGCTGGCGAAAAGGCGTTTTTTTCGTGGATGACAACTTTATCGGCAACAAGAAGCAGCTCAAATCCGAGGTACTGCCCGCGTTGATCGAATGGCGGAAAGACAAAGTTGGAATGCCATTCAACACAGAAGCATCCATCAACCTGGCCGACGACCCGGAACTGATGAGACTTATGACAGAGGCCGGATTCGATACGGTGTTTGTCGGCATTGAGACACCCAACATTGACAGCCTGATCGAATGCAGCAAGACTCAGAACAAGAACCGGGACCTGATCGAGAGCGTCAAACGGCTCCAGCGTGCTGGCCTTCAGGTGCAGGGCGGTTTCATTGTCGGTTTTGACAACGACACTCCCTCAATCTTCCAGCAGCAGATTGATTTCATCCAGAAGAGTGGCATCGTGACAGCGATGGTCGGGCTGCTGCAAGCTCCTCCAGGGACGAATCTGTTCGAGCGTATGGAACAAGAAGGCCGTCTGGTGAGTGACATGTCGGGTGATAATGCGGATGGCTCGACCAACATTGTCCCCAAAATGGGCCTCGACACGCTGCGAGAGGGTTATCAGGATATCCTGAGCCATATCTATTCGCCCCAATTCTATTATGAGCGCGTTCGGACCTTCCTCCGTGAATACCAACCGCCCAAGATCAATATCCACATTGATCTACAGCACATCCTGGCTCTCTGGCGGTCAATTTACCAGTTGGGCATCCGTGGCGTCGAGCGCGTGCATTATTGGAAGCTCTTTTTCTGGACCCTGTTCCGGCGTCCACGGCTGTTCCCGCTGGCGATCACGCTGGCGATCTACGGCTTCCACTTCCGCACGGTCGCCGAACTGCATGTGGGCTGAAGGTGAGTTCAGTTCTCACCAAAACCATGTAATAAATGTGCATCAAGTGGGGCGTGAACCACTTCCCAGGGTATTGACGGAGTCAGGAGCTGATATCAATGGTAGACAAAACAGGCAAGACTAAACCCAGGCGATTATCCAAAGGGCAGCGTAAGTACGTGCGACGGTTGAAGCAAGCAGATCGTAAAGCCGGCACCGCTCACCGGGTGAAAGTGAGGCATAATTGATTTTGCCCGGTAGGGAAGCCTGCTTTGGGGTGATTTGAGACCATCCGATATTCATCCAGCGCTAAACGGCAGGCATTATGCCGCCTGCCGAAAGCAATCACGGATGACACCATACAACGCCCATTGATGAGGCCGGTAACTCAGCCGCTGTCAGGGATCACATTCGGGCGATTCGGCGCGAGAAGGAATGGAGTACGGGCCGATAACTCTAGGAACGTCTGGAGAATCTCAGTGGTGGTCTGGCAGTGATAATATGGGCCGCGATCCAAACCAAGCTTAAGGAAAAAGCCGCGAGTAGAGGACACGCTGCATACGATTCGCGCTGCAATTGAAGGGAGGGATTGCACTCGGTGGAAATGTAACGCTTATTCACACGGCGGCGGCATTTATAGAGAGTGGCAAGAGTCGTAATGAAAGAGAATATCATAACCCAGACTCGGCCCACCCTGAAAACAGCCAGCGACAAGCTCAACCAAGTTATGGATTTCCAAAATGCACAGAATAGCCAAGATCGAATAGAGATTTGGGGAAACGAAGGGGAAAGAATTGAGTCTGTCTCAGTATGACGCAACAAATACACCGATCAAACGTATCGGGTTTATTGGCAATCATCTGCCGCGCCAGTGTGGCATCGCCACATTCACGACCGATTTGTGCGAAGCAATTGCAACGGAATACGGCGAAACATCATGTATCGCCTTACCTGTTAACGACATTATTGAAGGTTATGCCTATCCACCTCAAGTTCGGTTTGAACTTGTAGAGAAAGATATTGACTCCTATCGTCGCGCCGCAGACTTTCTCAATATCAATAACGTTGATCTTGTCTGCTTGCAACATGAATATGGAATTTATGGTGGGCCAGCAGGCAGTCACATCCTTGCCCTTTTGCAGGAATTACACATGCCGACAGTCACAACACTGCACACTATTCTAGAGCATCCTGATGCCGAACAACTCAAGGTGCTACAAGAAGTAGCCAGGCTGTCTGATCGTGTAGTCGTCATGAGTAAGCGTGGGGTTGAATTCCTAAAGCGAATCTATGGTGTTTCGGTAAAGAAGATCGATTTCATTCCTCATGGCATTCCCGATGTGCCGTTCACCGACTCCAGTTTTCACAAAGATCTGTTTGGGGTCGAGGGCAAAATGGTCTTGTTCAGCTTTGGATTGCTATCCAGTAGTAAGGGTATTGAAGATGTCATTGCCGCTCTACCTGCCATCGTGGCCCAATATCCTGACGTCGTGTATCTCGTCCTCGGCGCAACTCACCCTCACGTGGTACGAAGCGAAGGTGAGACCTATCGTCTGTCTCTACAGCGACTGGCGCGCGACAAAGGCGTCGAAAGCAACGTGATTTTTTACAATCGCTTTGTCTCGTTAGAGGAACTAAATCAATTCATTAGCGCGGCAGATATTTACCTCACCCCTTACCTCAACGCTGCGCAGATTACCTCTGGCACATTAGCTTATACATTGGGCGCGGGCAAAGCCGTGATCTCGACACCCTACTGGTATGCAGAAGAAGTTCTCGCTAATGAACGCGGTGTGCTTATACCCTTCCATAATTCGGCAAAGCTTGCCGAGGCGGTGATTGATCTACTCGATGACGAAGCCAAGCGTGATGCGATGCGTAAACGAGCATACATGTTTGGCCGCCAGATGATCTGGCCGCAGGTGGCTCGGCGCTACATGGAAAGCTTTGAGCGTGCCCGCGCTGAATGCCGGTATTCATTCCCTTCTAGCTTCGTGGTTAAGCCACTGGATCAACGTCCAGATGAACTGCCTCCCCTTAAACTCGATCATTTACACCACCTGACCGACGACACCGGGATATTGCAGCACGCCAAATTCACAATACCCAATTACCATGAGGGCTACTGTATCGACGACAACGCCCGTGCCTTAATTGTAAGTACCCATCTGGCAGAATTGGAGTTAGGGAACGGACAATCTTTAGCGCTGACGACCCGTTATCTGGCCTTTATCGCGTATGCCTTTAACAGCGAGACTGGTCGCTTTCGTAATTTTATGGATTACCAGCGTCATTGGCTGGAAGAAAATGGATCAGAGGATAGTCATGGCCGCACCTTGTGGGCATTAGGCACCGTAATTGGCCGTTCTAGCACACCAGACCACACAAGTATAGCGAGCTGGCTGTTCGAACAAGCTTTGCCTGCCATCATTGACACTACCAGCCCACGTGCATGGGCGTTTGCACTGATCGGAATTCACGAATATTTTCGAAGATTTGATGGGGATCGCCTGGTCAGTCAAGTTCGTGATGAATTGGCAGAGCGATTGCTCACTCTGTATCAGGCCAATCGTAGCGATGAATGGCACTGGTATGAAAGTGGATTGGCTTATTGCAACGCAGTGCTGCCACTTGCCATGTTAATGTGCGGGCAGTGGATACCAAATACCAGCATGATGGCAGCCGGGCTAGAGTCCCTTAAATGGTTAGCCAATGTCCAACGGGCAGACGTGCCGGGGGGACATTTTATACCCATCGGATCCAACGGCTTTTATCAGCGAGATGGTGAACGAGCCAGATTTGATCAACAACCAGTAGAGGCGCAAACGATGGTATCTGCCTGCCTCGAAGCTTATCAAATTACAGGAGACACAGGCTGGCGTACAGAAGCTCAACGCGCCTTTGAATGGTTTCTAGGACGGAACGATCTCAATCTTTCCCTTTACGATCCAACAACCGGCGGCTGCCGTGATGGACTCCATCCCGACCGAGCGAACGAGAACCAGGGCGCTGAGTCTACATTAGCGTTTTTACAAGCCTGGTTGGGGCTGCGCCTGACCGAAAACATCTATCAATCAACACGCTAACGGAAAGATTAATCAATGCGCATTGCAATGCTCTCGCCGATTGCCTGGCGCACGCCGCCGCGTCACTATGGGCCCTGGGAAAGTGTGGTTTCCCTCTTGACCGAAGGCCTGGTAGCTCGTGGTTACGATGTCACCCTATTTGCGACGGGTGACTCGAAAACAAGTGGCAAACTTCGGGCTGTCTGCCCACAAGGCTACGAAGAAGATAGTTCGATCATACCGAAAGTATGGGAATCGCTGCACATTTCAGAACTCTTTGATCATGCGGATGACTTCGACATTATCCACAATCACTTTGACTTTCTGCCTTTGACCTATACTGGACTGATTCAAACCCCCGTAGTTACGACAATTCATGGCTTTTCATCACCTGGGATTTTGCCGGTTTATAAAAAATACAACAGAAGCGTGTTTTACGTTTCTATTAGTAATGCCGACCGAGCACCTGAGCTTGACTATATTAAGACCATCTATCACGGCATTGACATACAACAGTTTGATTTTCAGTCCGAACCGGACGATTATCTGCTCTTTTTCGGGCGTATTCACCCTGACAAGGGTGCCAAAGAGGCGATTGAAATTGCCAAAGCTTGCAACAAACCGCTGATATTGGCGGGCATCATTCAGGATGAAGATTACTATCAGGAGAACGTTCAACCCTATCTTGATAACAGCCAGGTCGTTTATATTGGCAGTGTCGGTCCCATCCAACGCAGTGTGTTGTTAGGTAAGGCATCAGCGCTGCTCCATCCCATTCATTTCGACGAACCCTTTGGACTGTCGGTAATTGAGGCGATGGCATGTGGTACACCAGTCATCGCGTTCAACAGGGGCAGTATGCCTGAGTTGATCGAACATGGGAAAAACGGCTTTCTGGTATCCGGGTGCCAGGAGGCGATTGAACATATAGACCACATAAACACCATTAACCGCGCAGACTGCCGCCGGACAGTCGAAGATCGCTTCACCGCAGACAGAATGGTCGAACAGTACCGCGATGTTTATACGCTGATGATGGAAAGTGTGAATTGATGGTCAAAGATACCCAGGCGCATCCAAGAGTCAAACGTAAACGGGAGAAAATTCTGGGAGATTCTTCACGTGTCATTACTCGACTTCACCTGCCTGATGACCCACAGCGTATCGCAAAAATCATTCAACGTGTACTCGATTTGCCGGATACAACAGCCGAAACGCTGCTTGCACAGGTAATGCATGATTTTTCTGATCGACACAGAGATGTCAACGCGGTTTTTGACCGGCATCTAAATAAAGTGAAAGAATATATTCCTGAAGGGATCGTACTAAGCGCAACTAAAAAGGCGCTTATTGGGGCTTATTTTACAATGGAGTACTCCGTTGAATCCGCTGCCCTTTTCAACCCTTCAATCGTTCCCCATCCTGATCAAAGCAATGTGCAAAACGGCAGCCTGCGTTTTATTATGAGCCTGAGAGCAACCGGGGAAGGTCACCTGTCGTCGATTGTGTTTCGCAGTGGTGTGCTTGACTCGAATAACACGATTCTTTTCGACCCGATCAGCGAGTTTGTCGTAACCCCCGATGTTTACCTGGACCCAGTTTACGATCTGCATCTCTTCCGCCTGAAGCTCAGAGAAATGGGGGCAGATAATGACGTAATGTATCATCTGCTCAACCAACTCCCAGACACATTCTCGTATAACAGACTAAGAAAAAACATTAAGGACCTTCGCGCGACCCCCGTTTTTCCTGTAGATCGCCAAAACAGAACGTTTGAGATCATCTTCTGGCTTGCAAATTCCAATTACGAAGTGTATTTCGATCATGATCATTCAATCTCCGAACGAGTCATCTTTCCTGCATCGAAAATTGAAAGTCGTGGTATTGAAGATGCCCGGTTTGTACAGTTTTACAATGACGATGGCCAGGTGACCTACTATGCAACTTATACGGCTTACAACGGGCTGAACATTCTCCCTCAGTTGATTGAAACGAAGGACTTCGTCAAGTTCAAAGTATCAACGCTTAATGGGAAAGCCGTGCAAAACAAGGGGATGGCGCTTTTCCCGCGAAAAGTTCAGGATCGCTATGTTATGCTCTCACGCCAGGATGGTGAAAACAACCGCATTATGTTCTCGGACAATATCCATTTCTGGCAAGAGTCTGAAATCATACAAAGACCTACACGCCCCTGGGAATTGATTCAACTTGGTAACTGTGGTTCACCTCTGGAAACCAGCGATGGCTGGATTGTGCTCACTCATGGTGTGGGACCGATGCGTCGGTATTCCATTGGCGCTGTACTACTCGATCTTGAAAATCCGGCAAAGATCATCGCCTACCTGGAAGATCCCTTGCTGGTTCCTCACGAGGAAGAACGCGAAGGGTATGTGCCTAACGTCGTTTATTCCTGTGGATCGCTTATTCACAATAATGAGTTGATTATTCCTTATGCCATGTCTGATTTTTTGTCTGGTATAGCAACCGTGAGAGTGGATGAATTGATACACTGTATGCAGTGGGTCGGGGATAGTTAGACATACTTGTCATGGTCAAAATAGACATCCGTTTTATGCGTGTAGGGGGATTCCAATCCCGTAATGCCAAAAAACCTCGTCCGCACCCAGATTCGGCCCATGCGGGCTTACGATAGTACTCGTGAATAATGCCCGCCAGCACATCTCGACGCTGCACAGAGCCATGGGAAGGGATGACCAATAGATACCCGTCGAAAAAAATCCATCCGCGACGCAAAAGAGCCTGCGCAGCACGCCTGTAATCGTGGAAGATGCTCCACAATAATAGATTGTCCAGGGGGATGATCTACATCCCTCTAGCATTTTATACCCATCAACTATCCCGACCAAGTAATGGATGATGTTCGGTGACAAGCGTTTCCTAATGCTCCTCAGTATGTGGCCCAGACGCTCACGCCTGACGCGGCTGCCGTTCCCATCGTAGAAGAGGGTGGTGGTGGTCGTCCCATTCGAAATGCTTGCCAGCCGGTTCTCGGCATCGAAGGTGTAGACGGGCAGTTGAGCCACACACGGTTCGATTGTACCGTGACTGGTACGGGCACGAGGCGGTGCTGGTCAGGCAGCGGGGCAGGTACCTGTGGATACCGGCCTACGAGGTCACGTAGCCATGCCTTGAAACGGCGCTCCTGCAGATAGTAGGGTTCGATGATGTATCCATCGGGGATGAAGGAATCCGCCGGGGATTCGACAGGATCAAGCAATAAGAGTTGGCTGCTCATGGTGCGTCTCCTTGCGACAGATTGAGAATCAAAAAGGTGATCGCGTTTAGCAGCGACTATCACAAGGCCCACTCGCGACACGTGCCATACTCCCAGATTTGCATTACAGACCCCCTGCCCGGTTTATGGGCATCCTCCGGGTCGAGGGTAATGATCCGGACAAATTGGTTCTGGTATACAATGGTTGCAAATTATTGCTCACTGTCCCGAAGTCTCCGAGGCTCCAACGAGCACAAGGCTGCCAGGAGGTAGCTGCCATCAGCCAGGCACATACCCGCTCCCGCGCAGCCTTCACCGAGGCAGTTATCCATCGGTTGTCTGAGCATCGGCCAGTAAATATGAACTGAGGGGTAGAGAATGTAGTCGAAACCAAAGCGCAGTTGGAGGAAAAACCGGGGGCGCTGCACATCGGCGGGTATGGTTGGCAATGTGGGAAAGACGAGGCGCGACTGGTGCAGCACACAGTGGACTGTCACTGCTGCACCGCTTACGACCAACTCTTTGAGCACCTTGTGACTTTTGTGCCTCTAGAGTAGGCGCTTTTATGAAGAGCGTTGGAGTATCAGAATGGCAAAAGTCCAAAAATGTACTGTTTGAACCAGACCGGGATCGGCGCTGGCCGGAAGTCGATTTGGCCGAAAAGGATGTAAAGGATTACTGCTGTGTCTCCAGACAATTTCACATACTGGTCATGGACTGCCGATCAGCTTTTGGAAGAATTCGGTGCCACAACCGATGGCCTCACAAGCGCGGCGGCCCAGCAGCGGCTGGCGCAGTACGGTTTTAATACACTCAAGACAAAAGAGAACATAGGGGCAGTTCGACTCTTTCTGTACCAGTTCAAAAGCCCGATCATCCTGATCTTGCTTGTGGCAACGGGTATTTCCGCCGCGCTGGGTGACTGGATCGACTCGATTATCATTTCCCTGATTGTGCTTGGCAGCGCGGTTCTCAGCTTCTTCCAGGAGTACAGCGCCGGCCACGCAGTTGAGGAACTCCGCGCACAGGTACAGGTCAAAGTCAATGCGCTGCGCGACGGAAAGATACAATCCGTCCCGGCTGAGGATATCGTTCCCGGTGACGTGGTGCTGCTTTCGGCAGGCAGCCTGATTCCCGCGGACGGTGTGGTGATCGAAGCGACGGATTTCTTCGTCAACCAGGCCGTGCTCACCGGTGAAACGTTTCCCGTCGAGAAGAACGCCGAACCGGTCACCGCCGGGGCCAGCCTGAACGAGCGTACCAATATCGTCTTCATGGGAACCAATGTGCGCAGCGGCAGCGCAAAAGCCCTCATCGTCCAGACCGGGGCGCAGACTGTTTTCGGCCAGATTGCCAGGACTCTGAGCCTGCGCCCGCCGGAAACGGATTTTGAGCATGGAATCCGGCGCTTTGGCTACCTGCTGACCGAGTTGATGCTGGTGCTGACCATCGTCGTTTTTGCCACCAACGTCTTCTTCAAGAAACCGGCGCTTGACTCGCTGCTGTTTTCGGTGGCGCTGGCGGTCGGCCTGACGCCGCAGCTTCTGCCAGCCATCATCAACATCACCCTCTCGCGAGGCTCGAAGGCGATGGCAAAGGAGGGGGTCATCGTCCGGCACCTGACGTCGATTGAGAACTTCGGCAGTATGGACATACTGTGCACCGACAAGACCGGCACGCTGACCGTTGGCGTGGTCAAACTGGACGGGTCCGTGGGCAGCGATGGGGAGCACTCTGATAACGTCCTGCGGCTGGCGTACCTGAACGCGCACTTCCAGACCGGGCTGGACAATCCGCTGGATGAAGCGATCCTGTCTTCCCATGAATTTGATACCAGGTCTGTAATCAAGGTCGACGAAATCCCGTACGATTTCAGCCGTAAACGGCTCAGTGTGGTGGTCCAGGAAGCAGGCACACAAACGTTGGTGATGAAGGGAGCGCTGAACAACGTGCTGGCGGTATGCTCACGGGCCAGGGTCGGCGGGTCGGCCCAACCGCTTGGCGAAGTCATCGCCGTCCTCCAGCAGCGCTATACCGACTGGAGCGGCCAGGGATTCCGGGTGCTGGGAGTGGCCTCCAAACCGGTCGAAGCACAGGCTCGGTATACGCAGGCCGACGAACGGGACATGACCTTTGAAGGCTTCCTGCTGTTTTTCGACCCGCCAAAGCCGGACGTACGGCAAACCATCGCGGACTTGAATAAGCTGGGGGTGCAGCTTAAAATCATTACCGGTGATAACAAGCTGGTGGCTTTGCATACCGCCGAAGCCGCTGGCCTGGAAGTAACCGGTGTGCTGACCGGGGCGGAACTCAATGCGTTGAGCGACGAGTCGCTGTGGCAGGTGGTCGAAGCGACCAACCTGTTCTGCGAGGTCGATCCCAACCAGAAAGAGCGCCTTATCCTTGCCCTGAAGAAACGCGACCACGTGGTCGGCTACATGGGTGACGGGATCAACGATGCTTCTGCGCTGCATGCTGCCGACGTGGGCATCTCGGTTGATACTGCGGTCGACGTGGCTAAAGAGGCCGCCGACTTTGTCCTGTTAGAGCACAGCCTCTCGGTGCTCCGGCGGGGAATAGAATTGGGACGCTCGACCTTTGCCAATACGCTGAAGTACGTTTTCATCACGACCAGTGCCAACTTTGGCAATATGTTCAGCATGGCCGGGGCTTCGTTGTTCATGCCCTTCCTACCGCTGCTGCCGAAGCAGATCCTGCTCATCAACTTCCTGACCGACTTTCCGGCGATGACCATCGCCGGTGACGCGGTAGACCGCGAACTGGTGGATCTCCCGCGCCGCTGGGACATCCGCTTTATTCGTGATTTTATGGTGACCTTCGGCCTGATCAGCTCCTTCTTTGACTACCTGACCTTTGGTGTGCTGCTGCTCGTGCTGCACACCGGGCAGGTCGAATTCCGCAGCGGCTGGTTCGTCCTGTCTATCATCACCGAGCTGCTGATCCTGCTGGTGATGCGCACCCAGAAGCCGTTCTTTAAGAGCATACCCAGCCGGGCGCTGTTGATGGCTACTCTGGCCGTTATTCTTGTCACACTTGTGATTCCCTATTCCCCGTTGAACAATCTGCTTGGTCTGACCCCCATACCGTTCACAACGCTGTTGATCCTGCTGGGTATTGCCGCGCTCTATATTACCACTTCGGAACTGGCTAAATCCTGGTTCTACCGCCTGGAGCACGAAACGCGGAAGCCCATTCGCCGATCGCGTATTCGACTGAGATTGCCCCTGTAGAGGCTCCCCAATGACCATTATCGAGCGTCTCCGCAAAGTATCTATACCAAAGGCGGTCATACGACCGCTGCGCTATCTGCCCATGCTGTTCCTGCTGGGACTGGCGGTGCATCTCCTGCTGCCGCAGATCACAGAGCTTGAGCATTCCGTTAATGTAATCAAGGGGATGGCGCTGTGGGCAGTCGGGCTGGCCCTGCTGTCTCAGGTGTTGAGCTACATGGGACTCGGCTACCTGCTGAAGTCTGCCGCCGGTATTGTCCGGGACCGGCTGCCGCTCTTCCACGCCGTGATCATCAGTATTGCCGCCTCCGATATCAGCCTGGTGGCCGGTGGCGCGGTCGGCAACGTTGCCGGGGTGTATCGCTGGACTCATGGAAGCGGTATAAGCAAAGAGGGAGCACTGCTGGCCGGGTCGCTGCCGACTCTGTTCAACGACCTGTTCCTGGCTTTCATTGCCGTTGCCGGGTTCATTCAACTGCTGGTCGCCCATGACCTTACGACTTTTCAGATCGTTGCCTTCGCCTTGATCCTGCTGGTGCTGGTCGGGATTATAGGAGGTCTGGCCTGGGGAATGCGGCATCGCGCTGCGCTGACCAGCCTGATGGCCCGGCTGCGGGCCTGGTGGAGCGGGCTGCGCGGCAAACCCTATAATCCGGAGCAGACTCAGGAGACGATGGAGCGCCTGTATGCAACCTGGGATGCCCTGAAAGCCGGTGGCTGGCGCGGGCCTCTGCTCGGCGCGGTGCTCAATACCGGCTTTGACATGCTGACGCTCTACTTCATCTTCGTGGCCGCCGGACATGCTGTCAGCCCCGGTGTGCTGCTGGCAGGCTACGGGCTGCCGCTGCTGCTGGGCAAGGCAGGCTTTCTGCCCGGCGGTGTGGGGATCGTCGAGGGAACAATGGCCGCCCTGTATGATGGCCTGGGGGTGCCCGACCCGGTCACTGTGGTTGTCATCCTGGCCTACCGGGGAATGTCGTTCTGGCTGCCGACACTGGTGGGTTTCCCGCTCATCCCTTACCTTCAACACCTGACCAAGAGTGGTCGTCTATCCGAGGAGGTAGAGAATGTTTCCATTGGGTGATGCCTCACGCCGCATCCGCCATTTCCCGGCTGTAACCCTGCTGATCATCGGTCTCAATGTCCTCATGTTTGTGATTGAACTGACAGCCGGTGACCCGTTCATCAACCGCTGGTCGGTCATCCCGGCGGACATCACTGCCGGGCGGAGTTGGATTACCGTCCTGACGGCCATGTTCATGCACGCGGGCTGGATGCATATCATCGGTAACATGGTTTTCTTCTGGGCCTTCGGGCCGGAGATCGAAGACGTAATGGGGCCGCTGCGCTACGCGGCATTCTACCTGCTGGGTGGGTTGGCGGCATCCTTTGCGCAGATCGTCGTCCAGCCTTATTCGACGGTGCCCAACCTGGGGGCCAGCGGCGCGATAGCCGCCGTGATGGGTGCCTTTCTGATTACCTACCCGCGTGACCAGATCCGCACGGTGCTGTTGTTTGGCTGGTTTGCGCGGGTGACGGTCATCCCGGCGCTCGTGTTGGTCGGTTTCTGGATTCTGACCCAGTTGTTCAGCGAGTTGGGTTCCATCGCGCAGGTACAATCGGGTGGTGTGGCTTACATGGCGCATATCGGCGGGTTTGCGTTCGGGGCGCTCACCGCGCGGCTGTTTGAGTCGCAGCAGCGCCGCGCAGAACAGGATACTGAAGACCGGTCGAGGTAAAATGGCAGCCTGTTGAGCGAATGATACCTGACCAACCGACCGTCGGCCTTGCAAGGGAGCAGCGAACCGGCGGTGCCGGTTCGTTCGAAGCCCGGGCGAAGTCTGTCACGAAATCATCAAACCGGAGTGAACCATGTCAGATCATGATCTGGAACTGCTCAAGAAGGCGGTGGCCCAGCGCTGGATGCGCCCAGGCGGGGAGAAGGTCGAGTATTATGTCGACCGGTTCTATGACCGCCAACGCATCGGGACGAAAATCATCGCCCTGGTTGAGGGTAATCACGGCACTTATACCGTTTCCATCCACGCCGAAAGCCACCAGGTGCTGACGGTGGCCTGTAGTTGCTATATCGGCAAACACGGCGGCTGCCATCACTGCGCGGCGCTTGCGGCAACATTCATGCAGTCGCCAGACTCCTTTACCGTAGTCAAGACTATGAAGCTGGAGGAGGTCCGCGAACTGGCCGATCTTCACCGCTATCTGGCGGGTGTCACGCTGGATGACCTGGTCAAGCGATTGCAGGCCAGGGGTATCACACAGAAAGCTCTCGCCGAAAGCATGGGGATGAGTTCGAAGCATCTGTCGGCGGTCAAGTCCAGTGAGCGCCGGAACCGGTACTTTCACGAACTGGGGGCGATCAAGCTGGCCTGTCTATGGGTGCTGGAACACTTCACCGATTGAGGTGGGAAGCCATCACTCCCCCGCATTCGCGGGCGCTGCTTTACCCTTTGACAGAGCCAGCCGTCAGCCCGCAGGTGTGGACTGGTTTCATGCCGTGCAGCACCTGGCCGAGGCGGCTCTGGCTTTGTGCCCTGAAGACAATGATGTCAAAAAGCGCCAACGCTGGCTCAAAATTCACAAAGACCATCTCTATCTGGGAAGCATCCACAAAATCATCGCCGCTTTGCACCGCCATGAACGTGCTGACCTCGCCGGCTATTTTGAAACTCATCAACGCCGGATGCAGTATCTTGCCTTTCGCGAACAAGGCTTTCCCATTGGCTCTGGCACCGTCGAAAGCGGCGTCAAACAGTTCAAACAACGCCTGATCGGTCCCGGCATGCGTTGGAAAGCTGAACAGGCCAATCGCATGATTGCCATCCGGGCTGCCGTTTTGAGTAATGACTTTGACGCTCTCTGGTGTGCTGCATAACGCACTAACTTGAAATGCACCCCGCCTGATCCCCTCCAATCATGGCTTTCTGAAATTTGAGTATAATTAAAGAAGCGAATAAAACTGCCGTGACCGGTTAACCGTGCAAGGGTGGAACCCTCTGTTTTATTGTGCCTTTTCCCCGGCAGCCTGATCGCTTGTATGGGCAAGGAACTGCTGAAATGTGGATGGCTTTTCGGCGAAGTGGTGGGGGCTGGCTGGCGGTTATTCGCGTATAGAGTGCTTCGTTTTTATTTCCGTATCAAATCACCGTCTTACCGTTATATCTTGAGCAGCATTACACACAGGAACCTTCACATGAAAACCGCCGTACTCAAAATCACAGGTATCGCTGCTGTAGTTGTAATCCTCTTTAGCTTTGGGGCAACGAGCCATGCCCAGGAACCCATACTGAGGTTTGAGCATCCCTTCACATTGGATATGCCGATCAATCAGGCCATTATCCAGGATCAGGATGGTTTTCTCTGGTTGGGTACTCAAAACGGGCTGGTCAGGTACGATGGTTACGAGACAACGATTTACCGCACCGGCCCAAATTCCATATCCAATGATAATGTGGTGGCTCTTTTCGAGGATGCTCAGGGCGTGCTCTGGATCGGCACCGTCGGCGGCGGGGTTACCCGGTACGATGAGAATACTGACCGGTTCACCCATCTTCGCCACGATCCGGACGATCCCAACAGCCTGGTCAGCGACGTTATAACATACAGTGCTCAGTCACTTTTTGTCGACAGTACGGGAATACTCTGGATCGGCACACAGACTGGTGGGCTGGACAGGTTCGATATTTCAACTGAGACGTTTACACATTACCAGCATGACCCGGATGATCCGGATAGTCTGAGTGACAATTACGTATTCAGCATCATCGAAGATCATCTCGGTCGGATCTGGGTTGGCACAGGCAGTGGGTTAGAACGATTTGACCCGGAAACGGAGACCTTCACTCATTATAAAAACGATCCAGATGATCCAGACAGCATAGGGGGAGGGTGGGCGGCCAGACTCCTTGTCGACAAGGATGACCCTGATATTATGTGGATCGGTACTGTTGGCGGTGGGTTGAACAAGCTTGATATGTCCACCGAAACATTCACCCGGTACAGTCAGGATCCATCGATTTCTGGCAGTGAGAGCACTGACGGAATTCTTGCATTAGAAGAAGATGACCTGGGACGGATCTGGATTGGTTGGTGGCAGTATCCTGTTGAAGGTGGGCTGTCATTATTTGATAAGGAATCTGAAACGTTTGTTGCCCATTACATGGCTGACTCCAGCGATCCGCACAGCTTGTCCAGTAACTCTATTCTTGGCCTTTACTATGATCGTTCTGGCATTATGTGGATCGCCAACAATATGGGGGTGGTTGACAAGTATGACCGGGAAGCGCAGAAATTCAGGCTTTACCAGCACGACCCCAACAACCCGGATAGTATAAGTAACGATGGTGGTGTGCCATATTATGAGGATCGAGAAGGTGTGATGTGGATTGGAACAGTGGAAGGCGGGCTGAATCGATACAATGCCGACACCGACACCTTCACGTACTATATGCATGATCCAGACGATCCGAGCAGCATCCGGCACAACTTTGTCACCAGGATTTATGAGGATAGTTCTGGAACATTCTGGATTGCTACTCGTGGTGGAGCACTCAGTATCTTTGATCGAGAGACGGGACAGTGTACGAAGCACTACATCCATGATCCTGACGATCCGACCAGCATCCCTGCGGCTGATTCCATTCGCTATATTATCGAGGATCAGGATGATCCAAATATCCTCTGGATGGGCGCTTTCCTGAGTGGTTTCTTTAGCTTCAATAAAGAAACGGAAGAATTTGCTGTTTATGAACCGGGGCTTAATGTGCTGCACCTGTACCAGGATGCAGATGGAATCATCTGGCTGTCGACGATCGCCAGCGGCTTCCTTAGCTTCAATAAAACCACCGGAGAGTTTATGCAGTACGTCCAGGACCCCGACGACCCTGACGGCCTGGGGGCCAACCAGGTGATGGAGATTCATGAATTCACGCCGGGGTATTTGTGGATCGCCACAGTTGGGGGCGGGCTGGCAAGGTTCGACAAGGGGAACCAAACATTCCAGATTTACAACAAGGAAAACGGGTTCCCGGCGAACGCCGTGCTCACTATTCGAGAAGATGGCGGCGGCAATCTCTGGATGGGAACCGACGAGGGGCTGGTGCGCTTCAACCCTGAGACAGAAGAAGTTCGGATATATCGAAAAGGCGATGGACTTCAAGGCGATGTGTTCCTGGACGCTGCTGCCTGGGTTACTCACGATGGGCAGATGTGGTTCGGCGGCGTCAACGGCGTAAACAGCTTCTACCCGGAGCAGATTCATGACAATCCGAATGTGCCACCGATTGTGCTGACTTCGCTCACTCAGGGTGGGGAGGAAATCGAACTCAACCGGGCGCTGACAGAGCTTCAAGCGGTTGAGTTCGATTGGCAGGACAACTTCTTCGAATTCGAATATGCGGCGTTGAACTACACCCTGCCTGAGAAAAACCAGTACGCTTATATGCTGGAAGGCTTTGACAAAGACTGGTACCAGGCCGGGACACAGCGCTTTGGCCGGTATTCAGGGCTTCCGCCGGGAGACTACACGCTCAGGATCAAGGGTTCGAACAACGATGGCATCTGGAATGAGGAAGGGATCGCGCTCCCGATAACAATCATCCCACCGTTTTGGCGAAGGGGGTGGTTCCAGGGTTTGATCATAGTCACTGTGCTGGGCGCTGTTCTGGGCGGGATCGCGCTGCGTTTCAGGGTAATACAAAACCAAAAACGCCAGCTCGAAATCCAGGTAATGGAAAGAACACGGGAACTGGAGGAAGCCAGAAAAGTCGAAGAGAAGGCGCGCCAGGCGGCTGAAAGGGCCAACCAGTCCAAGAGCGTTTTCCTTGCCCACATGAGCCATGAGCTTCGCACGCCGCTCAATGCCATCCTTGGGTATGCCCAGGTGCTCAAACGTCGGCCATTGGAACCCGATATCATCAGCAACCTTGATACCATTCAGCGAAGCGGCGAGCATTTGTTGACGCTCATCAACGATATTCTGGATATTGCCAAAATCGAAGCGGGAAAGATCGAACTTTATCCTGCTCCTTTCTATTTGCCCGGTTTTATGCAGGGTATCGCCGGTATTTTTTACTCGCGGGCAGCGGCGAAGAATCTGTTGTTTTCTTATGACGTGGTAGGTGATCCGCCGCAGGTGGTAAACGCAGATGAAACCCGGCTCCGGCAGGTGCTGTTCAATCTGCTGGATAACGCCGTCAAGTTCACCGATGCAGGACAGGTTACCCTGCGCTTGAGGTGCCTGGAAGAACCGGAGACCGGGGCAAAGCATCCTCAAGCTCAGGTTCGTGTTCGTTTTGAAGTCGAAGATACGGGAATCGGCATCGACCCCGAACAGATCAAGCGCATCTTCGAGCCTTTCGAGCAGGTGAGCGAGCGAAGCCGCCGGGTCGAAGGATCGGGCCTGGGACTGGCTATCAGCCGGCAACTGGTACAGTTGATGGGCAGCGATCTCCAGGTCAAGAGCGAACCGAATCAGGGCAGCCTCTTCTCGTTTGAAGTCGCTTTGCTTGTGGCGGACGAAATGTTGGTGGATGTCGAGCCGCCCCCCGATCAGGTCATAACCGGCTATAAAGGACCTCAGTATACGATTCTTGTTGTGGATGACATATCTTCTAATCGCAATATTCTGGTGGATATGCTGACCCCGTTGGGTTTCAAAACGTTTGAGGCAGAAGATGGTCAGGTGGCAGTCAAGAAGGCCGAGGAAACCCTGCCCGATCTGATCCTGATGGATCGCCGAATGCCGGTGATGGATGGTTTTGAGGCAATGCTGCAAATCCGCCAGATATCGCAGTTGGCACAGGCCCCGATTATTGCCGTCTCGGCCAGTGTATCGGATGAAGACCGGGTATTGAGCCAGGAAGTCGGCTTCGACGCCTTTCTCCCCAAGCCGGTAAGCTGGCCCAGCCTGGCATCCCTGTTAAAAAGGCATTTGAGACTGAAATGGGTTTATGCAGAAAAGGGTGAAAAACCTCCGAAGCGCCGGGCAGTCGGCGATTTGGTGCCTCCCCCCCGCGATGAATTGATAGTGCTGCTTGACCTGGCGAAGCAGGGCGATATGCGTGGAATCAGGGACAGGGCCGATCACATCGAAGTGCTGGGGGAACAATATCACCCGTTTGCCGATCAACTGCGCCGGATGGTCAATGCTTTTGAGGATAAAGCGCTCTTAAACCTGATTATGCGATACATGGAGTAACCCCAATGGTCTCGTCATCCAGCCGCCACTTCGGGTTAGAATCCACCACGATCCTGATCGTCGACGATGAGCCAGCGAATCTCAGTGTCATCTCTGCCCTGTTGGAAAGCGCCCACTTTAGAGTGCTCGTTGCGCGTGATGGAGAAAGTGGTCTCCAAAAGGCGCAGTATGCTCAACCCGACTTGATTTTGCTGGATGTGAAACTGCCGGGCATCAGCGGCTTTGAGACATGCAGCCGGTTAAAGACCGACGAACGCACCAAAGAGATACCGGTCATTTTCATGACCGTTCTGACGGATATAAAAGACAAGATAAAAGGTTTTGACGTTGGCGGTGTAGACTACATCGCCAAGCCGGTTCAACCCGTCGAAGTTCTGGCAAGAGTATCGACGCATCTGAAGATCAGGTCGCAAAACATACAGTTGCGGCGTCAGGCCACTGCTCTGGCGGAATCGGTGGAAGAGACACAAAAAGCCAGGGAGACTGCCGAAACGGCCCTTTCCGAAACCAGGACTCTGCTGAAGGCTGCTCACAGCATTCTTGGCGAAACACAGATTCCGGAACTGTGCAAAGCGATGCTCCAGCACTCCAACGATCTCCTCAATACCGATCAATCGCAAATCTATCTGGTCGACAGTGACCAGAGAAAAGTCCTTCTATCAATAGTCGAGGGGCAGCTCACGGATGACTTTGATTATGATCGGCTGGATACCGCCATCACGGGGGAGGTGCTTCGTTCCGGTAAACCGATGCTGCCGCCGGTAGATGGCGGCGCTCAACAAAACAATCTGTGGCAGGTTGATGTCGGCTCGATAGTTTCCGTTCCACTCATCGCCAGGGGGAAGATAATCGGCATTCTGGCGACGGCCAACCTGGTTGGACAACGCCCGTTTTCGCAGCACGATGTCGATCTGTTATTGGTGCTGGCTGCCCAGGCTGCGACGGCGATTGAAAATGTGCGGTTAGTCGAACGGATGCAGGCGATCCTGGAAAAACGCCTTTCCACCGTTGTTTCGAATGCACCGGTTGTCCTGTTTGCCCTGGATCAGGATGGCATTTTTACTTTGGCAGAAGGAAGAGGGCTGGATGTTCTGACCTACACCCCTGAGGAACTCATCGGCCAATCGGCCTACGAGTTGTGGTGTGATTTCCCCCAACTGACGGACTGCATCCACCAAGCTTTCGCCGGCGAGTCTCTCGTTACGCTGATGGAAATCTCCGAGTTGTTCTTCGAAATGCATCTGTCCCCGCTCAGAGATGAGACGGAGCAGATCACGAGCATCATCATTGTCGGGACGGATGTCACCGAGCGCATACAGGCAGAAAAAGCCGAACGGGAGCAGCGCGAACTGGCGACGACCCTGGTCGAAACCGCCGAAGCAATCAACCAGACACTGGATTTTGATCGCCTGTTTGAATACATTTTGCTGGCCGTCGGCAAGCTGGTGCCCCATCAAGGCTCCAATATCATGCTGATCGACGAGGACGGTTCGACGGTCAGCGTCGTCAAAAGCTGCGAATGCTACAAAGAGCATGGCCTGGTAGAACCTTTGCTTAATACCCCCTATTTATTGGCTAATCTGTCACATCTTCAGGAAATGATCGATAGCGGCGAGCCGCTGGTCATTCCTGATACACACAAACACCGGGGGTGGGCAAAAAGCAGGGCAGGGCGCACAATCCAATCATACGTAGGAATGCCTATCTATATCGAAAACAAGGTGATAGGCTTTTTGAACGTCGACTCGGTCAATATTGGCTCGTTTAATAAAAAGCATGTAGAACGTCTGAAAGCGTTGGCGACGCAGGTCGCCAGTGCGCTTCGGAATGCCGAACTGTACCGGCAGCTTCAGAACTACAGTCAAAACCTGGAGATGGCCGTCCAGGAACGAACCGCGAAATTGGAGCAGGCAAACGAAGAACTCCGGGTTCTCAGCCGGATAAAGGATGAGTTCGTCTCGAATGTGTCGCATGAACTGCGCACACCGATCACCAGCCTCAAGTTATACCTGCACCTGCTGGAGCTAAAGCCGCAGCAGTCAGCGTCTTATTTCCCGATATTGCAGCGGGAAGCCGAACGATTGGAACATATCATCGAGGACCTTTTGCTGCTGTCCCGTATCGATCAGAAGCACCAGACATTGAAAATGAAGGCCGGTAATCTCAACGATCTGGTCGATCAATACGTGTCTGATCGAACGTTGATCGCCAATCAAAACGGCATCGATCTTTCAGTTGAAACTATCCCCGATTTGCCGGATACACAGATGGACGTGAGGCTGATTGGGCAGGTGTTAGGAGTCTTGCTGACCAATGCACTGAGCTATACGCCCGCCGAAGGAAGTGTTACCGTACAAACCTGCCGCGAAATATTCGACGACCGGGAATGGGTCGGGTTTCGTGTCCGTGACACGGGGCCGGGTATTTCGCCGGAGGAACAGGGAAGGATATTCGAGCGGTTCTTCCGAGGTGAATCCGGGTACAGGTCGGGTTCTCCCGGCACCGGGCTGGGGCTGGCAATTGCTAAAGAGATTCTCGACCAGCATGAGGGGCTTATCGAGGTGGAGAGCGCCGGTGTGCCGGGCAAAGGAACGACATTTTCAGTTTGGCTTCCTCTCAAAACAGTATCCGGCAAGTAGTTCATCTAAATTAAAGACCAATCAACCTCTGATACAATCCGCCGCCACTGCCTGATGGCAGTCGTAGCCCTGGGAGCAGTCAAGATGAATTCCACAATTGATGACGCACATACTCATTCCAAATGGAAAATCCTCTACCGGATTGGCGGCACAGCCCCTCTGATCACCCTGAGTTTCTACCTGATCGAGATGTTCGCTATCATCTTTGGGAAAGAGCCATTTCCCACCACCACAGAAGAATGGTTTCTCCTGTTTCAACAAAACAGGATTCTGGGCCTCTTGTATATCAACGCGCTGGACACCCTATCCATTGCCATCCTGGGGTTGATGTTTCTGGCCCTCTATGTGGCTCTCCGAAAAGTCGACGAACCGGTTATAATGATCGCCGCGTTTTTCGCCTTGATCGGAATTCCGGTTTTTATCGTTCCCCGTGTAATCATGCTTTCGGCAGTCTCCCTGAGCGAACAGTACGCGGCGGCCACAACAGAGGCGCAGCGGACGGCATTACTGGCAGTGGGTGATATGTTGAATTCGCTGGGGGTGGCGACCCCTCAAACCCTGGGCTTCTTCTTCATTGCCATTGCCGGGCTGCTGATATCGATCGTTATGCTGCACAGCGACACCTTTACTAAAGCTGCTGCGTATACAGGTATAGCGGCGGGGGCATTTACCATCGCCAGTGATGCGGTCGGGGTTGTCGCATCTTCATTCGCCGGTATCCTGATGCCTGTCAATATGCTGTTGTGGATTGCTTGGTGGATAATGATCAGTGTGGGATTGTTCAGGTTGGCAAAGGAGCGGCAATGAACCGCGCAGTAAAAACAACGGCCCTGGTGTTCGGGATTTTTGCAGGTGGGGCCAGCATCGAGCATGGCATCTTCGAGATATTACAGGGACCTGCCCGGCCAGAAGGCGTCATGATCGCCTCGATGGGGCCGCCCTGCCAGCCCGATCAGGTGTGGAACGCCTGTGAACCGGCCATGACCATTATTCCCAGCTTCCTCGTTTCGGGCATTCTGGCCGTCGCCATTGGGTTGGTAATGCTTATCTGGTCGGTGGCTTTTATCCAGCGAAAGCACGGCGGTACTGTCTTGATCGGCCTGTCGATCCTCATGCTGCTGTTCGGCGGGGGAATCTTCCCACCGTTGATCGGAATCCTCGGCGGCGCGGTCGGGACTAAAATCAACGCGCCGCTCAAGCCGCCGCGTCCTGCCGGGCGATTGTTCGCCGCGCTGTGGCCCTGGGCGCTGATCGTTCTATCGACCTGGCTCGTCGGCCAGTGGATTGTCGGGTACATATTCAACGATTACCTGGTCAGCCATGTAACGCTGACCACGCTGTTGATCCCCGTCTTGATTGTCACGCTCCTGGTCATGTCGGTGATCGCTGCCTTTGCCCACGACAGACGTAAAAGAGCACATTCTAAAACACAAGGAAATCACAATCTATGAACGTCTCGGGAAAATGGCCTGTCATCGTTTTGGGTGTTTTACAGGTATTCGTCGGGATCGGGGCCATCCCTGCCGGGGTGGGGTTGATTGCCGATCCGAGCGGCGTGAGCATGGGCATGTCGCTCGACTGGCTGGCCGGGTCGCCTTTCCCCAACTTCCTGATTCCGGGATTGTTCCTGTTCGCGGTCAACGGCCTCGGCAGCTTTGCCGGGGCATTGATGACCTTTCGACGCCGTCAATACGCCGGGCTGGTCGCCATCGGCCTGGGCGGGTTCCTGATGGCGTGGATCACCATCCAGGTCATCATCATTGGCCCACCGATCCACTGGTTACAAACACTGTATTTTGTGCTTGGTGCGGTCGAACTGGCGTCGGGCTGGCTGTTCGATCCCGGCGCGGTGAAAAAACTGGTGCGGCCAGAATCGGCGTGATGGCAGCGCCAGAGCTATAACTACCTGCCCAGTTCTTGGACAATTTGGCGAGCAACAGCGCCGACAGCAGTCCGCACGACATCGCTGAGGCCCGTCTGCCAGTCGAGGGATTGAGGTTGGATGCCGTAAATGACCAGTTCGGCGGGGAGAGCGTCCATCGCTCCGGCGAGGGCGACCGCTTCGGCAAGCCCGGCATAGTGAAGCGTGCCCCGCAGCGCCATATCGTTCGACTTCAACCGGATATCTCCCAGGGTGAAGCGCCTCCACTCCCCCGGTTCGAGGCCCATATCGGCGGCATCGACGACGATCACCCGGCTACGTCCTTCAAAATAGAGGACGGTTTCCAGGCCCGGCGTGCCGCCGTCAAGAAGTTCGACATCGGGCGGCAATCGGCAGCCCTGCAGCGCCTTGATCACCGCCGCGCCGGCTCCGTCGTCGGCCCGGAGCGGGTTCCCCAGGGCGAGGATCAGTGTTGTGGCAGGTGCTTGATCGTCCATCGTATCCTTGTATAAACGAGCAGGGCGACCCCATGGAGGTCGCCCCCTTGCTGCTATCATGATCCTTCTGGTCGACTATCGGACAAATTCCACGTTCAGGAGATGCGCCGAACACGAGATGCAGGGATCGTAAGCCCGGACGAGCATCTCAAGCGATTGGGTGATCTCTTTTTCAGACTTGTCGAGGATGGTCGGAACCAATGCGCGCATATCGGCTTCGATATTGGCGAGGTTCTGCCCGGTGGGGATGACGCAGTTGGCTTTCTGGATCAGCCCGTCCTCGATGGTGTAGTGGTGGAAAAGCGTCCCGCGCGGCACTTCGGCGGCCCCAACCCCTTCCCCGGACAGACGCTCAGGCTTGACCGGCTCTTCCCATTTCAGGCAGTTGCCGATCAACTCGTCGAGGATATGGATCGATTCTTCGACCGCATGCACGATTTCGACTACCTGGGCAACCGAAATCGCGTAGGGATTGGTAACGACCGGTTTCAGGCCAAGCTGTTCCGCCACAGACTTCGCATGGGGATGCAGCCTATCGAAGTTGACGTTGATCCGGGCCAACGCCCCGACCATGTACGAGTCGCGCTGGTTCTTCGCGTGCTTGGCGCTGGAATGCGGGACGAGGTATTCGTTGGTCACAGTGAGATAATCTTCGAGCGGCCACGCTCCGCCGTCGGAGCTGGCGATCTCGCCGTCAATGAAAGCGTACTCATCCGGCTTGCGCAGGGCGATATATTCCGTTTCTCGCGTAAAGGCCGGGAGTTCGAGACTCTCAAAGAGATCGACCGTTTCTTTCAGATCGACCCGTGCGGCTTCGAACCGTTTGCGGATGTCGAAGAGTTCTTCTTTGGTGGGATAATGGGTGAACCCGCCGACCGTCATCGCGATCGGGTGGGTATGCCGCCCGGTGATGATCGCACACAGGTCACCGGAGAGCTTCTTCATGCGCAGCGCCCGCATCACGATTTCGGGTTCCTGCTTCGCCAGCGGGATCACGCTGCCCACGCCGAGGAAATCGGGGGCAACCAGCATATAGACATGCAGGATGTGGCTGTCGAGTATCTCGCCAAAAAGGGCCAGTTTCCGCAGCAGTTTGGTCTGCTTGGTCGGCACGACGCCAAGTGCGTTTTCCGCTGCGCGTAAGGAAGCGGTCGCGTGCCCCGTTGCGCAAATCCCGCAGATGCGCGAGGTGATGTGCGAGGCTTCCTGGTAGGGCCGCCCCTTGAGCATTGCCTCGAAGAAGCGCGGTGTTTCCACAATGGCGAGGTCGCATTGTTCGAGTTTGCCATTGACTACGTTCACAACAATGTTGCCGTGACCTTCGACGCGGGTGATGTGGTGGACGTCAATCGTCATGCTGGTCATGAGGCGGCTCCTTCGGTCCCTGTTTCGATCTTTGCCGTCTGGTAAGCCAGGAACATGGATAGTTTTTGTTCCACTTCCTCGAAGTTCAGGCCGTGTTCTTCCAGGACCATCTTCATCGAATCGAGGTTCGGGCTGGTGATCAATCCCCGGCAGCCTTCGCAGCCGTCTCCGTAGGTCGGGCAGATCGCCCCGCATCCCGCCCGGACGATTGGGCCGAGGCAAATTTCCCCGCGCAGGTACAGGCAGACGTTTTCTTTCAGTTTGCATTCGATGCACAGCGGGTAATCGGGAATGATCGGCTGGCGGCCTTGCAGCAGCATTTTGACGACCCGGATGAACTCGTCGCGGTCAATCGGGCAGCCGGGAATAAATCCATCAATGTCGATGACGGCGCTGATGGGCCGCGCGGCGTAGGTATCATACCAGTCGGCTTTGTCACCGTAAACTTCGGCGCGGACTTCGGCAAGCGGCCTGAGGTTCTTGATCGCGTTGATGCCGCCCAGGTGTGCGCAGGCACCCAGGGCCAGCACCAGGTTGGCCGTCTCGCGGATTTTCTTCAGCCGATCCTCGTCGGCGGGCCGCGTGCAGGAGCCTTCGACGAATGCGATCTGGTACTCGTCGCTGTGCTCGCTCATTGCCTCGCGGAACTCGACGATCTCGATCATATCCAGCAGCTCGGGCGAGGTTTGCAGCGAGTCGATAACGGTAAGCTGGCAGCCCTCACAGCTCGTGAAATCGAAGAAAGCGACCTTTGGCCTGATATGTTTTTCGTGTTGAGCCATCATGGTTACAGCGCCTCCTCGAGGTCCTTGATTTCCGCGTAAGAGAACGATGGGCCTTCCCGACAGGTGTAGATATGGTTCAACTGGCAGTGCCCGCAGCGCCCGACGCCGCACTTCATCCGGCGTTCGAAACTCAACCAGATGCTGCCTTCGGGGATTTGCAGCGAGAGCAGCCGCTCGATCACCGACGGGTACATGACCGGTGGGCCGACGACGACCGCCACCGCGTTGCGCGGATTCGGGTAGATGTC
>DAOUES010000160.1:0-4253 GCA_034430335.1 Anaerolineae bacterium
AGACCTTCGCCAGCGCGTCCCCGGCATCGACCCGAACCGCCGCGTGATCGTCGGCCAATGCCTCGACCAGCGGGACAATCGACTCATAGCTGCCGATGACGGCAAGGGCAGCAATCGCGTTCTGGCGCTGCCCCGGCGAGAACGATCCATGCCAGCCGCCGACCGTCTGCCGGGCGCGTTTCGGCACCACCCCGGCGAGTTCCTGCGCGTAGAGTTCGATCTGCCCCATCCGCTCGACGAAATCGAGCGCGGTCAGGATGTCGGCTTCGCCCGCCGCGTTGATGATCGCCTGCACCCGCTCGACATCGGCCCCGGCGCGGCGCTCGCCGCCCAGGATCGGCTCGAAGCCGGAGAGGATCGGGAAGGCGTCGGAGCCGCCAAGCTGCGGCTCGCTGCCGGTTGTGTGGTTGATGGGGGAAGATCGGGTCATGTTAACACCATAGGTGTACTACACCATTCAAGGCGACCAATCGGTCGCCCATGTTTGACTGCTCTATTGAGTATAAACACACCCGGCAGGAACGATCAACTAAATTCGCGCAATGTTCTTTATTGCCAGTTCGCGGACCGAATCCCCTCAACGCGCTCCACTGCTCCCCGGCGGCAGCGGGATCAGCACCGGGGTCCGCGCCTTGTAAGCCTCGTAATCGGCCTGACCGCCCCACTTTTCGTCGGCGCGGGCTTCGAGCAGCGGCACCCCGCTGATCCGCGTCAGCAGGAGCGCAACGAACACCGGCGAGATCAGCGTGACGTACTGCCAGCCGCCAAGTGCCGGAAAGGCGATGATCGCCACGCCGAGCCACAGCACGATCTCGCCGAAGTAGTTCGGGTGCCGCGACCACGACCACAGCCCGGTATTGATGAAGCGCCCTTTGTTCTCCGGCTTTGCCCGGAACCGACTCTTCTGCGCATCGGCGGCCACCTCGATGCCGAAGCCGATCAGCCAGACGATCAGCCCGGCCACGGCAAATACATCCAGCCCGGTCGATTCACCCCTGGCGGCGATCGCCGCCAGCGCCGCCGCCAGTGTAAACGACACCCACAAGCCTTGCAGAGTCCAGGTCATCAGGAAGCGGGGGAAGGAGGGCTTGAGATCGTCGAAGCGTGCGTCGGCACCGGCTTTGAGGATTCGCCGGAAGAGGAACGACCCCAGCCGCGCCGCCCAGATCACGACCAGCGCCATCAGCAGGTAAGATCGCGCACCGGCAGAAGGGCTGAACAGCACGGCGGTGACAATCACCGTGATGTAGGTGATCGAGCCGGTCAGGTCGAAGAATTTCTCGGTTTGTGCAATGAACGATGGGACGAACACCACCCACTGGATGAGGAAGGCCAGCCCGATTCCCAGCACGAAGATCGGGACGCCGGAGATCGGCGCACCGCCCTGGCTCCCCGCAAGGGCGAGGCCAGCGGCGACGATCAGGACGATTGGTATGGCGATCAGAGATCGCAGGTTTTCTTTCTTCATAGTTGTCTATCGCTTTCGGTTGAAGACAATACGACTATATTGAGGATAGTGATTCGGAGTGTGGTTATCCAGCGGATCGGCGCGACGGCACGTCGATCCGCACGCGGCCCCCATCGACGCCGAACGCATCGCCCGGACTGGCTGACACATTCGTCCTTCTCCATCGAAAGATGCTACAATAAGTTCAACAAGGTTGACAACGGGGTTGAACGGAGATAATGGTATGGCTGACCTGACTGTTTCCGTCCCGGCTGTGCTCCCGGCAGGGGAGATCATCGCTGGCGGTATATCCGCCGAAGATTACCTGGCGCAGTACGCCGAGACCTATCACGAATGGGTGAAGGGAAACGTTATCAAGATGTCACCGATATCCGAGCAGCATGACCTGCTGACCGTCTACCTGCGCCTGATGCTCGATACGTATTTCGATTTGAAGTCTACCGGCTGCGCTCGTAACGCCCCCTTCGTCATGCGCCTGGAATCCGCCGGTGCCTTCCGCGAACCCGACATCCAGATCATTCTGAAAGAGAACCCCGGCCAGCTAACCGATACCGCGATGATCGGCCCGGCAGACGTTTGCATCGAAATCGTCTCACCGGAAAGCGCTTCCCGCGATTATGGGGACAAGTTCGTGCAGTACGAAGCCGCCGGTGTGCGCGAGTACTGGATCATCGATCCTCTGCGTGCCGATGCCCGCTTCTACCGGCAGGGCGAGGACGCTCTCTATGCCTCCATTCAACTCGACGAGGACGGCAGCTACCGGACGCCGCTGCTGCCGGGATTAGCCATCCATGTTCCCACCCTGTGGCGCGACGAACTGCCAACACGCATCGAAACCGTGCAGACTGTCCAGTCGATGGTCGAGAAGGCGTAGCCTGCCTGCTGTCCTCATTCCACCCGCAGCACCCGCGCCCAGCGCGGCGGCACCTCGATCCGCACGCGGCCCCCATCGACACCAAACGCATCGCCCAGCCGACCGCCGGAGCGTGGTCGCAAATTTCAAAATCAGGGGTATGATAAGAGTGTGGGACAGGATCACATCCGGCATCCACACAGTGAGTGGAATACGACGATAGACTGAAAGCAGATGGTCAAAGCAAAGAAAATCCTGCAAAAGGCATTGGCAGGCTCAAAAAATATCCGCTTTGATGATTTCGTCAAGCTGATTGAGGCTTTTGGGTTTGTGTTAGAACGTGTCACCGGCAGCCATCACATCCTTTCGCATCCTGATGTACCTCAGACCATATCTGTGCAGCCTGTCAACAATCAAGCCAAGCCGTATCAGATCAAACAATTTTTAAAGATCGTGGAGAAATACGAACTGACGTTGGACGCTCAGATGGAAGATGATGACGTATGAAAGACTACCATATCAACATTTTCTACAGCACGGAAGACGAGGCCTATGTAGCCGACATCCCTGATTTTGAAATGTGCTCCGCTTTCGGAGCAACCCCGGAAGAAGCTCTGGCAGAAGTATTGATCGCCAAATCGGCCATGCTTGAAGTCATGAAAGAAAAAGGGATGCCGATCCCAACGCCAAAGTACCGCCCGGCGATTTATCAGGTTCGGGTCTGATCCCTCGTCTGCTTGATCCATTCTGCCGATAATCCCTATTCTGGAATCGGTCACGTTTTCAAGCCAACAATCTCATCAAGTTATGAATTAGCGTAATTCGCGCAATTCGCGGACTGAATCCCTGTTTCAAGCCTGCCCGCCACCATCCACGCTCCAACCCCGATCCCCTTATCTGTGGCATCTGTGCAATCTGTGGATCGAATCGCTACTCCACCCGCAGCACCCGCGCCCAGCGCGGCGGCACCTCGATCTGCACGCGGCCCCCATCGACGCCGAACGCATCGCCCGGATTCAACTCATCGACCAGCCGACTCCCTTCACGGGGCAGGGCGATCTCAACCGGGGCGGGGTGATCCGCTGCATTGACTGCCACGATCACCGACTGTCCGTTTAGCTGCCGGGCGAACGCGAACTGCTCATGATCGACGTGTAACTGCTCGTAGCCGCCCGATTGCAGCGCGGGCAGCCGACGCCGCACCTCGATCAGGCGGCGGATCGAGTCGGCAAGTTCCGGGTGCGGGGCGATCTCACCGGGCAGGTGCAGATAGGGACGCAGGGGGGCATCGCTGCCGTTCGACTTCTTCCCATCGATTCCCCACTCGCTGCCATAGTAGATCGACGGCACGCCGGGTATGGTGAACAAAAGCGCGTAAAGCGGGAACAGGTGCGCCGGGTTGTCGAGCGTGCTGGCCGCCCGATCTACGTCGTGGTTGTCGGCGAAGTTGTAGAGCCGCAGATCGCGGTACATCCCGGTCGATCCGAACTGCCGGTCGAGCGAATAGGCGATCTCGAAGTAGTTGCGATCCACATGGCTCGACCACAGCCCCTTATAACACTCGTAGTTGGTCACCGAGTGCAGCATCTCCGGGTTGGCCCATTTGCGATAATCCCCGTGAATGATCTCGCCCATCAGCCAGCAGCGGTCGCCGCAGAACGCCGAGAGTTCCCGCCAGAAGGCCGGGTCGACCTGATCGGCGGCGTCGAGGCGCAGCCCGTCGATCTCGAACTCGTCCAGCCAGAAGGCGACCGCGTCGAGCAGGTGCTTTCGCACCGCCGGATTGCCGAGGTTCAGCTTGACCAGCGAGTAATGGCCCTCCCAGCCGGTATAGCCGAACGGGTCGCCGTAGGGACTCTGCTCCCCGAAGTGAAGGTCGTGAAACCAGTCCCGGTAGGCTGACCGCTCACCGTTCTGACGCAGATCGTAGAA
>DAOUES010000161.1:0-2146 GCA_034430335.1 Anaerolineae bacterium
TCGTTGCCCGCGCCGCCGATGATGATGTCGTCGCCGCGCCCGCCGGTGATTTCGTCGGCGCCGTCTCCGCCGACGATGCAGGCCGGGTCACTGGAGCTTTGATGGCTGAAATCGTCATCGGCCCCCGAACCGATGATCAGCACCGTTCCGCCCGGATCGGGCGTGCCCATGAGAATCCAATCGTCGAAATTCATCGAGCTGCATTCATCGGGCGCAAGCTCGTTGGCGGTCGGCGTGCCGCGCAGAGCCTCGTCGACGCTGACATCGGGGGGCAGCGTCACCGCCGAAGCCATCGCCGTGAAGATCACCGCCAGGAACAGGCCGACGATCACCCAGGGTATCAACCGCCGGGGTGGAATACTTCGTATACGTCGTAACACGGCTTTCTCCTATCCGCAGCCCCCAGCCCCCGATTTGCCGGGCAGTCTTCCCCCATCTCACGTGATGCAGTTACATTCCACAGGATATACCGGACGTTATTGAACCATCGGTCTGCTGCGATCAATTCTCACAGCCTGATATCCAGTTCCATCCACCGCCGCCATCGCAGAAGTCGGACCCATTGCCGCCGAATATAAAGTCGAAGTCTCCTTCGCCGTAGATCGTATCGTTCCCGTTCTCGCCGAACAGCCAATCGACGCCGTCGCCGCCGTAAATCACGTCACGGCCATTGCCGCCATAGACAGTGTCACCGCCGTCCCCGGCCAGGATGATGTCATCGCGCCGCCCGCCGGTCAGGTTGTCATCGCCGGCCCCGCCGATGATACACGTTTCGTCGTTCGAACTGCTCCGGTCGAAGGTGTCATCCGCCCCAGAGCCGATCACCAGCAGTGTTCCGCCAGGGTCGGGGTCGCCGATCAGAATCCATCCATCAAAGCTCATACCCTGGCATTCGGGCGGCGCAAGCTCGTCGGCGGTCGGTGCGCCGTGCTGTACTTCGTCGACGCTGACATCAGGCGGCATCGTCACCCCTGAAGCCGTCGCGGTGAAAACCACCGAGAGAAACAGGCCGAATGCCATCCAGGGCATCATGCGCCTTATTCGAATGTTGCGTAGCCGTCCTCGTAACACGACGTCCCCCTGATGACTGAAGCATGTTTACCCCAGACTACCGGATGATCTCGCCTCGCCTGGGCGTGACATCCTTTGGCTGGCTTAGTTCGTAGAAATAGTTGACGTTCTCGCCCTGCACGAAATACCGGCGGACGTTGTCGGGCAGCACCTCGTAGAGGATCGGCCCGTCGCTTTCGAAGGCCAGCCGGATCAGGTCGTCGACGGTCGTCACTTCGACCAGCGGCATGCCCCGGTCAAGCCCGTTGTGCCGGATGCTGACCAGCCGCGATCCGGCCCGGAAGCGAATCCGCGCCTCGTCCCCGGCCTGTAGTGCGCGGGTCGCCAGCACGCCGACCACCACCATCCCGGCGATGGCGACCACCAGCCCGGCGAAAGCCACCTGCCGCGCCGTCACCACCTTGAACTCGAAGCCCAGGATCGACATCGTGTTCGGTTCGAGGTGCGGAACGTCTATCGAGCCGGACTGCGAAGCCGTGATCCGCCCGAACTCGTCGACCCCGCTGTCGACCAGCCAGAGCGCCGTCTCGTCGATGTAGAATTCGACCTGCGGGCTGAACGTATCGTGGAAAAGCTGGTTCTGCATCGACCCGGAGACGGTGACCTGTGGGGTGAAGGCAACCGAATATTCGCGGCCCTCGTAGCCGGTGGCGTCCTCCATCGCGTGGATCAGCTCCCAGATTTCGTCGAAGCTGACCACGTTGGTCGTCGAGAAGGCAGCGGAGGGGATCGTCGTCCCCGGTTGGAGGACGATGGTGCGCTTCCAGCCGCTCTTGTCGCTCACCTCCACATCGAGCCGGTAGATCGTGTCCATGTTCTTTGCCAGGTCAGAAGCCAGCCGGTACTCGAAAACGACCGTTACCGCGTCGGTGAGCTTGAGGAAAACCGGCTCGCCGGTTTGCACACGGTTGGTATCGTAGACCCCGTCCGGGACTTCGGCGTAATAACGGAAGGTGCCGACGTGCTCGTAAGGATACGATTCGGTGACCTCGAGGTAGAGCGGTTTTCGAATCGCCACCACGCCAAGAATCAGCGCCGCCACGCCGAGCACGCCAAACAGGAACAGGATGTCGGT
>DAOUES010000162.1:0-2861 GCA_034430335.1 Anaerolineae bacterium
ACGGCTCCGGTAAGACGACGACGATCCGCATGCTGCTGGGCCTGCTGCGCCCATCCGACGGTGAGGCGATTGTGCTCGGCACCGATGTCAGGCGGAACCCGGAAAAGGTCCGGCCCCGGCTGGGGTATATGTCACAGCGTTTCAGCCTGTACGACGACCTGACGGTGGTCGAGAACCTGCGTTTCTATGGCCGCACCTATGGGTTAAAAAACGACCGGCTGCGAAAGCGCATCCAGTTTGCGCTGGAGATGGCAAACCTGAAAGGGCGGGAGCGCGAGCGCACGCGGAACCTTTCGGGGGGATGGCGGCAGCGGCTGGCGCTGGGTGCAGCGATTCTACACGAACCCGATCTGGTCTTCCTCGACGAACCGACGGCGGGCGTCGACCCGGTTTCACGGCGTGCCTTCTGGGACCTGCTGTACGAGATCTCGGCGCAGGGAGTGACGATCTTCGTGACGACCCACTACATGGACGAAGCCGAACACTGCGAAACGCTGGCTTTCATTCACGACGGGCATATCATTGCCAGGGGATCGCCGCAGTATATCAAAGACACGATGATGCGCGGCCAGGTGCTGGAACTGACCCCCGACGATCCAACCCTGGCGATGGGGGCGCTGACCAGGGCAAAGGAGGCCGGGCAGCTTCCTGTCGAGGAGATCGCGCTGTACGGGGCGCAGATCCATATCGTCGCCCCGGATGTCGAGCATTACCAGGGGGCTATCAACGAAGTGCTCAATCAGTCCAATGTCGATCCTGGAACGATATCGGTGATTGCCCCATCTTTGGAAGACGTGTTCATCTCATGCATTCGCAGCGAAGAAGAATAGTATTGTTCGCAAGACGGTTTGTTCCAGTCAGTAAAACGGACGGATGAAGCAAAATGAGCAAACGAAGTAGAATCATCATTGGCAGTATCCTGGGCGGCATATTGATTATTGCCATCGCCCTGGGTGCCGTCTATTTTGGAGTCGACAGCCAGGCACGGGAGCAGTTGTTCTCGCAGCTTGACATCGAAACGACCAAACAGGAACCGGGACTGCTGGCATCGGGGTTTATCGAAGCCGAAGAAGTGGAACTGGCAGCCGAGATCGGCGGGCGGGTGACCGAACTGCCGTTCGAAGAAGGCGACGAGGTCAGGCGCGGGGATGTGGTCGTCAAGCTGAACACCGATATTTTGCAGGCCCAGTTCGACGCGGCCCAGGCCAGCCTCACTCTGGCCGAGGCCCAGCGCGACCTGGTCGAGTACGGTGTCCCGGAAGAGGTGATCGCCCAGGCCGAAGCCCAGATCGGCGTGGCGCAGGCGAGCGTCACCGCCGCGCAGACCGTCCTGTATGACGCAGTAAATCTGCGAGACAATCCGCAGGATGTTCAGATCATGCTCGTCGAAGCGGAAACGCAGGTCGAGGCGGCGGCATACCAGACCGACATGGCAAAAGCCGACATGAACTTTTTCCAGTGGTGGATCGACCGGAGTGATGAATGGTGGGTGAACGCCAACCGGGAAACGATCACCCACAGCCACGAAGATGATTACGAGTATCCCGGTTGGAACATGAATTTCCAGATGGCCCCGCGCAACTACGAGGACGCCCAGGAAAACCTGGCCCAGGCGCAGGTCATTCTGGCCGAAGCCAATACGTACCTGTCAGCGGTGCAGAACATGTTGAACAGCCCACAGGAACTCCAGGCGCAGGTGGTCAACGCGCAGGCTTCACTCGACACGGCCCAGGTACAGCTTGACAATGCCCAGGCCAATCTCGACGAACTGCGGGCCGGTCCAACTGCTGAGGAACTCAGTATGGCCGAGGCGCGGGTCGAGGAAGCCGAAGCAGCGGTCAATTCCGTCAAGACCCGGATCGACCGGATGATCCTGTATTCACCCATCGACGGGGTCATCCTCGAACAGTCGATCCATGTGGGCGAACTGGCCGGGGAGAGCGTGCCGCTGATCACGCTGGCGAGCCTCGACAACGTCGAATTGACGGTCTATATCGGCGAGGAACAGTTCAATTATGTATCACTCAACCAGTCAGTAACCGTCACCGTCGACTCGTTCCCAAATCGCGAGTTTGAAGGCACCGTCACCTATATCTCCAACGAAGCCGAATTTACACCGCGCAGCGTCCAGACCCGCGAAGAACGTGTCAACCTGGTGTACGCGGTCAAGATCAGCCTGGACAATCCCGACCATGCGCTCAAGCCCGGTATGCCTGCCGATGCGCGGTTTGATTCGTGAGGAAATGACGATGATGAACAAACGATTACCAACAGTTCTTGGAAGAATCGGGATAGTCTTTGTGACCTTCGCGATTGTTTCGTGTGCAGACGGGCCGGTGATACCCGATGAACTCGGCGCACAGGTTAGCGGCGAAGAAGTCGCCCCCGGCCCCCTGGAAGCGTCGGGGTTCATCGAGGCAAAGGAAGTCAGCGTCGTATCGGAAGTTGGCGGGCGGGTCGATCAGGTTTTGGCCGATGAATCTGACACGGTAACCGCCGGGCAGATCGTCGTCGTGCTTGACGACGGCCTCCTGCAGGCCGACCGCCTGGAAGCACAGGCCGCCGTCACGGTAGCAAACGCCAGCCTGGACGAGCTGCTCGCCGGAGCGACGGAAGAAGAGATCGCGGTGGCGCAGACCGTCATCGACGAAGCCGAGGCTGCCCTGACGGGAACGCAAAACACTTCGTACCAGTCCTGGGTGATTGCCAACGATCCGCAGGACATTGCTCTCCAGATCGCGGCGACCGAGTACGAGGTCGCCCAGTTGGATCAGCAAATGCAGCAGATCCATAACAGCCTGGATAACCTGCGGTATGAATACGACGACATAACGATCAACCACGAACCGGGTGACCCGGTC